>JABWAQ010000040.1 GCA_013360945.1 Candidatus Brocadia sp. | reverse complement strand
TAATAATATATTAGTGACCACATATTTATCGATAAAATAACACTAACATGCCATGCATTCTATACTTATGTATTTTGACTGGGGTGAACATCCGTTGTAATATGATAAATTTTTTCGTTTGTGATAAAGGGCAAAATACCTGTAAGGTGTTTATGAAAAAACTGTGACTAAATTGTGACCGAATGCAACTGGATCAATCGGAAACAAACGAAATTACTGGAATTAAACTTGTGTTGTAACTTATTACATGCTAATTATTACAATCGCAACAGATACAACGCCACACGGTTATAAAAAAAGCGCAAAAATAACCTAAGAAGAACTCTGGATCATTTAGTCTAGTGTCTAATTGCATAAGTTGCTTATAGTATTTCTCAATTGTGAACCCCAGAATTCACTCTTACGCCATATGAACGATTTAGCATTAGGTTGATACGCTTCAATGAATTCCGCTATTGCAGTTCTCAATTGCTCTACACTTTTGAAGCTGGCGTTCTTCAAGGCTTTTCTGGAAAGAATGCCAAGCCATATCTCCACTTGATTGAGCTAACTTGCAGAAGTCGGAGTAAAGTGGAACCTGACATTCGGATGTGCTACTAACCACGCCTCATTTCGCTTGTGAATGCGGTAGTTGTCGAGGATGACGTGGATTTCTTTCTTGTCACTATCCGGCAAATCCGAAAGTAGTTGATCCATAAATGCCAGGAATTCCACTCGTCTTTTTAATTCCGTTGTTTGTGTACGAATAGCCCCTGTTGCCACATTGAGCGCTGCAAATAGATTAAGTGTCCCATGACGTTTATAAGTACTTTTAAGCCCACGCACAATTTTTTTATTACTGGTACATACATAACCTGTAGTCCGCTCCAAAGCCTGAATGCCTGGCTTTTCGTCAACGGAAATCACCAGGGCATTTTCTGGAGGAGCCAGGTATAAGCCGACTATATCAGCCGCTTTGGATGCAAACTCAGGGTCAGTGCTGACACACCAACTTCTTTGCCGAGCAAGACAAATACCCTCCTTGCGCAGAATACGCCAGACTGCATCGTCTGATACTCCCAGGTATCGCGAAACAGAGGGCCCATCCCACCTTGATTGCCCTTTTGGCGGCGGAATCTCTAATGTCTTCAATACCAGATTACGGAACTCCTTACCGCCGGATATTTCAGAATCGTTAAAGAAGTCCGCTACGGATGAAGGCCGTTCCTTCACCAAGCAAATCGAACGCATCCTGAAAGACTGGCTCATAGAACACGGCCACTTGAAAAAGGATCTATAAGGAGTCGTGCGTTCTGCTTCGGTCATCATCCCGGTCACTTTACCCTTATTTTACCTTCAATAGATACCACCCAAAATCTTCCCAAATTCTTTAACCGCCCTTGATACATTCGTTAATATATGGTATTATAAAACCACTATGAGTGCCGAGCTTGTCTATCACGAAAAGAAATATGGCACTGAGAATACTTTTCGAGAAATAAAGATATGGAGAGTGCTCAAAAGCGATGATAAACCACATGGATATAAATATTCCCTAGTATAGATTGTTAACGGGAAAAGGGTGATTGGCTACGACAACGCGGAAGGCAAAGGAGACCATTGGCATTCCAGGGGAAGAGAATACCCGTATAAATTTCAGGGGTTAGACATGCTCTGGAAAGATTTTATGAACGATATTAAGCAATTCGGGGAGAAAGGCCATGAGGGTAAGAAACATAAAAATAGCGATTAAATCAGATAATGAACTTTTCAAAGAAGTGAAAGAAGTATGCGAAAAACTGGAGAAGGGAGAAAAGGTCAAGAAACACGAAGGCATTTCATTTGAAAACCTCGATGTAATAAGAAAGGTGCTTACGGAAGAGCGACTAAGGATATTAAAGACCATAAAGAAGGAACGTCCTTCATCGATTTACGAGCTTGCCAAGATGCTTAGGAGAGATATGAAAAACACCTTTGACGACGTGCAGTATCTTGCCCAGGCAGGTTTCATAGAGATCAAGAAGACAAAAGAAGGCAGAGAAAAGGCAACCCCGCTCGTAAAGTATGATAAAATACTCCTCGAAATCCCTGTTTAAATGTAAGGAGGTACAGCATGCAAATTTAATTATAAGGAGATTTTATTGTGAAAGTATCAGATTTAACAATCGAAGAGTTTGAAGAACTGCTCCGCAAGACGATAGAAGATGAGATAGAAGACTAAGGTTACGAAGCCCTTTATCGTTTAAGAATCGGTGGTTACCGGGTCGTCTTTGAATGGAAAGGATCACAAATTAACATCGCAAGAATTCTCACCCGACAGTGTCCTGCTAAATACACAAAACGAGCTTGTTGTTTTGTATATCTTGAGTTTATGCGTCCTGATAAATATGTGGATGATAGCGGGGTTTTGGTATTGCTTTCCCAGTAGTACGCGCCGCTTCAAGCCATGCCTCTTTTGCTTTTAGTACTTCTTGTAAGGCTTCTTCCTGTGTTTCACCAAAAGCAGAGCAATGTTTTAAATCGGGTATGTCAGCAATATATCCTTCGTCTTCTTCGCTATAAAATATATTGATGTGATAATCTTTCATTCCGTTTCGTCCTCCATTTTCAGGTTATACCGTTCAATTGTTCGTAACAGTTGTTTTGCCTGATATGGTTTTGCTTGTCCTTTAACATCTTGGAGGTTTATCAATTCTTGTACATCAGGGTGATTATAAATGTGATGACTGCCGTTAATACGCACCAATCAAAATCCAAATGCTTTTACACACCCTGTTACTTCTGAAAATCGAATGTTTTTAGAGGGCGATACCGTGCTTAGGTCAGTTTTCTTGAAAGCGAATTTATCATCTTGAACTGATTATGTCAAATAGACAAAGTTTAAAATACGTTACAAATAATGAACATTTTATACTGTGACCAAATTGTGACCGAAAGCAACGGAATTAATCGGAATGAAACGCTATTACCAGAATCAAATTTATGTTGTAACTTATTACATGCTAAATTATTACAATCGTAACAGACACAATGTCACTGAGTTATGAAAGGCGGCAAAGATTGCGTAGGTATCGGACTTGCGTCGTATGGACAAGCATCATGGATTCAGGTTCGTTCCCTCCAAGATGCACGTGTTCCTTACAATTTTGTTTATTAAGTCAAACTGAATTAAGATAAAAGTTTGAGTTAACGGAGATACATGGAGAACGTTTTGGGGACAGTTTGGTGACGGTATTTATTGCAGGTCAAAAACGCTGAGTCTTTTGACCTGCAATGAGTTATTTGGGGTGAGCGACGGGATTCGAACCCGCGACCCTTAGAGCCACAGTCTAATGCTCTATCCAGCTGAGCTACGCCCACCACAGCATTCGTTGAGGTGCTACATATTTCAAATATGTTGTATATGGCGCGCCAGGAAGGATTTGAACCCTCGACCGCCGGATTAGAAATCCGATGCTCTATCCAGCTGAGCTACTGGCGCTTGAACAGTAAAATTATATCAATATTAGGCCAAATATCAATACAATTTTAGAGTATTAAATTCGAACAGGTATCAATGTTGCCATCGATTCAACAACCTTCCTAAGCGGTGTATTTCGCACATATTTCCAGTTTTCTTCTTTTGCTCCTTGCTCTGGGGTAGTAATATTGTTGATGATGGGAAGTCCCCTGAGACCCTTTTCAAATGTAAAGGCGCGCGTTCTGGAACCTGCCTCTGCCGTAGGAATGATATCTGTAACAAAGTCAACCAACACCTGCGTATCATCGAATACTTCCGTAACTGTTTCCCGTCCTGCTTTATAATTACCGATTGTTGCGTCTGGAACAATTTCTGCTAAATTAATGCAGGTAAACACTACATTCTCCCCAACATGGATGGCGCTTCTTGGCATTCCCACAACCATACCCCTTAATATGGCATCCACAAATATCTTCTTAAAGAAATGTTTTGCAGCTTCCAATGCATTCTCAGGAGGATTTTCACCTACGAGTGGATATTTACCCAAGGTAACCCCGCTTGCCATATCTTTTAAAAAATTAACCAGGGTACCCCCAAATCCCACCTTCTTACCTTCTTGAATACAGCCATCTTTGTCAACATATTTAAATGTTGCACCAGGCCCCAGATCCTTAAATATATTTATGAAATTTTCTCCGGCATCTTTGAGGTCTTTTCCTACCCTTACACTAAATTTAGATTGATCATTATTATAATCTATAGCATCAGTGTCTTTATCCAAATTGAAATGATCCCCTCCAGGATTTGATAGCAATTGATCCTCTTTGTATTTTTTAAACTGTTCTTTTAACTCTATCGATAGTGTGCTTTTTTTTGAATCTGAGCATAATGCCTGCGCCTCAAAACTATTCCGTTCAAGCTGAGACATTGTCCCACCCGCAATCCTGGTAGTTACTGTATCATAATTGCGCATCTTTTCTAAATCTTGCCTTTTCAATTCATCATACATGATCTCTTTAAATGATGAGGATTCTGTACCATTATAGGCACCTATTTGGACGTCAAAATCAACCAGTTTATTACCTATCAAAACTTTTGATGTTTCTATCATGACAGCCCATTCTTGAAAAAATGATTATATGTCAAATTGTTTCTAACAATCAAATTTCGCAAATTATATACCTTTAAAACAAGCCTTAATACGGTATTCTTTACTATGAATTAATATCTACTTAAGCGTTGTTAATATCTGGAATTAGAATGATTTTATAGTACAACGTAAAGATAAACTTCAAAGGATACAACGCTACCAATAGGAATGAATTTCCTACTTCATGTTGAATAATCGAGTAACATACCTAAATACTAGCGGAAATACTGTTAATTTGCAAATTCATCTTTCTTTTTTAAAAAAAGTTTCTATACTAGAGTAAATACACTATGAAAATAGAACTGAGCACCATGTGTTTTTCTTCTGACGATGTCATTGCAAAGATTCAACGATGCAGAAATCTTATTGAATCACACGGTTTCGAATTTGGCATTCAGTTACATAATTCTGTTACGAAAGAATTGTATGACAAAATTAAAGGGCTCGATACGAAATTTACGATACATGCCCCCGTATTTTCTGACTATTTTATTAACCTTGCAAATGACGATTTTCATACCAGCCTTGATGCATTTCAAAAAACTGCGCACGTCATGCAGTCCCTTCAAAGCAATGTCGCATTATTTCACGGTTTTTTTATGACTCAAAAACCTATTAAAAACGACCCGGCTCATTACGGCAAGGTATTGCGCGATGCTATAGACAATAAATACCGGCTGAAGGACACACGAGTCATGGATCCAAAATTCCTGGAGACGGAAGAGTTCCGGAAATATCAAAATACCGTGAAAAAAAACATGAAACACCTGAGAGAAAGGTATCCATCCTATACCCTTTGCCTGGAAAATGATTTTCCCGGTATCGGCAATGGCAACCAGACTCCAGCACACATGATATACCTCGATTGCCCAATTTGGCTCGATACCGGCCACCTGTGGGCATCCTCTATTTTAAACAAATTTGATTTTTACACGGGTCTTGACGAGGTGTGCAAGCTGTGCCAGGTAATCGGTGTGCATCTGAACACTAATAGAACTCCTCTCGACTGGAACCTCAAATATCCAGACGGTGATACACATTCGCATTTCTCCAGAGAGTATGATATGAATATGGACAAAATTATTTCCATTCTAAAAAAGAATGACGTTAATCACTTTACCATTGAGGTGATAGACGGAGACGTGGAAGATATAAGCTTTCTCATCGAAACCTATCAATCGGTTTATCAATAGACTTGACAAAATAAAATTTATTTGTATTATCTTGTACTAAATTGTTGTTCCCTTAACATTATTTTATATAACTTTATCGCGGAGCAAGCATCTGCAAGATGTTTGAATTGTGACGTTGAAACCTGTCCGCAAAATTCTCATTGCATCGGGTATAGCTATTTTTACCTTTTTAGTTATAATGGGTCCTCTCACATACCGGACCATAGTTCCCGCATTTCGAAATGAATTTGTAAACCATTTAATTTCCGTCCGTGAAATTAAAAAATTGGAAATTCAAAATTTCTTCCATGAAAGATACGGAGACATCCATATCCTTTCGAAAAATCCCCTGGTTGTTCAAAGCCTGCCACGGTTTGCAAGTGCCTTTAAGTCCGGAGGTTTCGACGACTCTGCTTACAAACAAGTGGATACTTATTATGGTCCTCTGATAGAGCATTTTCTCAGAAAGCACGGATATAATAATATATTCTTGATAGATGCCGACGGGAATGTTGTCTTCGGAGTCAAAAGGGATGAATATATTGGAACTAATTTATATAGCGGAGAGTATAGTTCTTTTACCATTGGGGAAATATTTAAAGAGGGTACAAACAACGTAAAATTTTCGGATTTAACGTGGTGCGAGACGACAAAAGACTTTATCTTTATGGGGGCAGCGCCGGTATATGATATTACCAATAAACTTTTAGGCGTCGTTGTTGCAGAAATACCTCACTCTTCAATTGACGTTTTTTTATCACAGAGAGACGGGTTGGGGGAGACAGGCGAGATTTACATCGTAGGCGACGACTATTTTATGCGGTCGAAGTCGAGGTTTCTCACCCAAAACACCATCCTAAAACTCGAAATCAACACCAAGGCCGTACAAGATGCACTACGTGGAAACACCGATGTGAAAATTGTAAAGGACTATCGGAATATCTCCGTGCTGAGCGCTTATACGCCGCTCGACAACCTGAAAGATGTTACGTGGGTGCTTATAGTAAAGATAGATGTGAAAGAGGCATTTTATCCTATCCTTGTCCTGAAAACTGACTTGATTATCGTTGGCGCTGTCATTGGAAGCATTACCGGTATCTATATCTATTTCACCATCAGAAAACGCGCAAGAAATACTCCTCTAACACCTTCATCGGATAGATAGCAACGGCGTATTCCCTGAATTGAACCACTTCATTGTAGGCAAGCTTGTTATTGGCTTCTTCTATCTCTTTCTTTTTCTTTTCCATTTCATCCTCCAGGCGGAGCAGATTTAATTTATTTAATTCACCAATCCGATGAAAATAACGACTTTTTTCTTCCCCGCTACAAACCGCCATCATCTCCAGCAATCTCTGTTTTTCTTTCATCCGGCCGATAAATCCCTCATCACGAAGAAGCTCTTCCGATGCATACCGCTCCGGATTATAGTTCATATCCTTCAACTCATAGTGAAGGGCATGGAGCGTACCCGTATTCACATCAAAGGTCTCTAATGGCAAAAACAGGGTCGTAGAGATGGTAGCAAATGACGGGGGATCGATGCCAAAAAATTCCCTGATAATCTCATCGGTAATGGTATCGTATTTTGCTCCTCCAATCCCATGAATAAATATGTCTGAAAAGAACAGGCGAGAAAACATTGTTGCGGTAATTGCACGCGGCCGCAGCTTCACACGCGCATGCCTCAATTCCCTCAATTTTGCTCCCTGTACCGGGAAACCATCACCCTTTTTTAGAGTAAGAAAAACCTCCGCTCCGTCAGTAATTCCCAGAGACTCCCCTTCCTTTCTCAGATAACACCTTTTCCGCTGTTCGCCTGCCTTCCACACCCAAAAGGGCAGCTCCACTGCATTCCCTTCGGTCTTCAGTTCCGGAAGCGGATTTGCCTTTGAACGAATCTTGTGAATAGCCCGGTATTCAGCTAATTTTTCGTTGTAGATATGAGCAAACCGTTCTGCATTATAGAAAAGATGCAATAAGAACTGACAAAAACCGTCGGTATCACACATCCAGGAAACGGGGATTTCGAGATTATCCAGACAAAAGCTTGTCTCCAAAGAACGCCGTGCAGTGCTCAATAAACCGACCATATCAGTACAACCCATCTGATAGCATCCCGTAACGCAGTTCATAAAATTCTCAAAGGTGGATTGCATCGATTCCATCGTGGTTTTTATGGTTTCATCTGACACATTTTTCTTAAACAAAGTTATTATTTCTTCCCTGAATCGGAGTATTGTTTCAACGTGATCAAAAGCGACCTCTTCGTATGCAACATTATCCAAGCCTTCTACCAATGCTACCTTCCGGATATTTGCCGGTATTTCTGACAAAACCGGCATGTGCATGAAACCCATCTTGCAGGCATCATTGTCTACAATCATATTTACCCCAATGCCGCCCATCTTTGTGGCTAAATAGTGTGCGAGATGATTCTTTATCCATACCCCCGGATAGTAAAAAACCGGCTCATGTCCCGTCTGGATAATCGGAATACCCCTGATTGCCTCAGAATCCAGGGGCAGCCCCTTCATGGATAACGTTTCTGGTACTCTATGCCGCAATACATCTTCCTGGCTACTATTCCGCATATAACGACATGAACCAGGACGATCTTTTTGAATCAATGATTGAATTCCATCAGTATACCTAACCGCCATACGCAATAACTCCTTACGGGTCTTCTCTCGCAACACCGGCAAGGGTACGCCGTTGATTTCAACGGTATAACGATTTATGGTATGCTTATTCGCCAGTATCATTTCCGGAATACGATGCATCGCCGGATCAACAAAGACCTCCTTGTTGTTCTTCGGTACGATGTAGGTAATATCTTTCATTGCCATTTTTTCTTAATTCTGTTTAAGTATGCCAAAGTTTACCCAGTCTTCATATGCAACAAGAAAACACATGTTATATCATGAAACACATAATACCGGATGCATGACACAGGACGCAAGATAATAGAGGGTAAAGATGAAAATTGTATCATTTGGCTTGCAGGACTAATACTTCCGGGACTTACCACAATAACAAGGCGAATTCGATACGCAAAGAAAATGATACATGAGTTTAAAATTTAAACCGCAAAAAAGAATCTTTTGGTATTTTGATAGAGTCTTTAGCAATATCCTCCTCATCACGTTTGAGTTTGACTGTGGTTTCGTTGAGGATAAATTCCTGCCGGTTTTCGTGTGGGGAAAAAGCCTTTAGGATTTGAACAATCGTGTGGAAGTCGAAGTTACTTTACAAATAAGAACATATCACTGTATTGCGTCCGGCGATATTCACAATAAGAGGGCACTTTATGGATACGACCTTATTTCATACCAGGTAATCCAACACAGTAAATATGCTCTGCTGGCTAACGTCGAAGCTCACCAGCGGCAATGGAGCGCAGCAGAATGGTAAGGTGGGCGATGCCCACCCTACCAGGTTAACCAGATTTAGAAAAAATCGGGAATGCTCCCTGTAAAACCCTGTAGGGGTGAAAGTACGCTGAATAGTTACATTTTTTTACTGATAGTGTTCTGAAATAATCAAAATAGTCAAGAATTAAGAAAAAATATTAGCAGATTTATAGTAATTATTTCTACCTTCTTACCACTGTCTCAGTTCGATGATGAGCCCATCGGGGTCTTTTATTTCGGCCCTTTTTGATTTCCCTGAAATTACTGGCCCCCACGTTACTGCAACCCCTTTATCATTGAGATATTTTATAGTCTCATCCATGTCATCGACTTCAATTGCAAGCGCCCGGTAACCAATTTGCCACGGGTTTTGAGATGCGGGGACAGGTTCCTTAACCCGCATAAGCTCAACAACGGTATCGTTAAGTTCCAGATAAACAACCTCAGCCAAAGGAGAAACGTCAATTTTATATCTTTGTTTAATTCTGAAACCCAGGATATCAGTATAGAAGCTCATAGTCTTCTCTAAATTACAAGGAATAATTTCAACGTGGTCAATCCTCTTAAACATAATTAATCTCCTTTGCTTATTATTTTAAAAACTTTCCCCGGTCTTTGCAGTATACAACCTTCCTTTTGGACTATAATTGCATTCAATCTTTCCTGAAATACAGTACCAATCTGTGACGACTCTAACTGAACGGCTGTGTATATACACCATTGAGTTGTCTTATTCATTTTGAGAGGTTTAGGCACCATTCTTTTCCTCCGGCAGGAGATCATTCGGGGTCTTACCACTGCCGCAGGACTCTGGGCTGTTGCCGCCATCGGGCTTGCCATCGGATCGGGCCTCTACATTCCCGGCGCAGCGGCATCGGTTTGAATGAATTGTTAGCCTCAGTGCGCCAACTTTAATGCAATGACTCCGGCGATGATCAAAGCAACGCCGGCGTACCGAATAACGGACGTTGGATCACCGTAATACAACACCCCAACCAGGAAGGTGCCTGCCGCTCCAATCCCCGTCCAGACAGCATATGCGGTACCCATCGGGATATGACGTTGCGCAAGCCAAAGCATGGCGCCGCTTACGGTCATGAAGAAAACGGCGATACCGATACCACTCCAACGCATGCCCGGCTCTTGTGCCATTTTGAAGCCGACGGGCCAGCCAATCTCGAAAAACCCTGCAAGAATCAGGTAAATCCAGCTCATGCTAATGAACTCCATAGCGTTAACGCACAGATGACTGACAAGAGGCACTGTATGATATACGAGAACAAAGAAACGATTTGCAGATTGAATGCATCGACTGCCGTAAAAGTGTCCTGTGCCTCCCGTTCACATCCATCTGGTTGTTATATATTTATTTGATTAGTTTTTTAAATCATTCTGACCCGAACGAATCTGAAATGATTGTCAATACCATGTGCTTTTATCATCATTTAACAGACTAACGCCCCTTACAATAATGCATAACTCTACCGCTCACCTGTTGCCGGGCTACTCAGGCTCAGTAGAGGATCGATGGCAGGAACGCGCCAGCAGGCTCATTATAGAGACCGACGCTCATGAGCATCATCGGCTGGACCACGCGTAGACCGTGGTCCAAACACCACCGTAACAACTCTCCGTTGCGTGTTGGCAGGAGGAATCCTGGACCCGGGAACGCAGTGGCCGCCCCGATAAGGGCTTTCAGATCTTTGTTCGTCTTGCCGACGGCATGGCCAAAGAACGCTATCGGCGTGGCATAACCGGTGATACGCCCCTCGTGTTCGACAACGATCGCGGCGCCCTGTTGGATCGCATCAAGCAGTTCCTCAAAACGGTCATGACCGTGAACATGCACACAAACCTGATTGCAGGCGTCCAGATCATGCGCGGTGGCCGGGCGAACGATGTAGCCGGGAATCTGTATGGCGAGGGGCGCCCCTTGCATAGTGGACAGCGGCTCGCGGGCAACAAACCCTAATTTCGTATAAAGAGAGAGCGATCGGTTATGATATGCCGCCTGGACCAGCCTGACTCCCGGGAAGCGCCGCTGAGCCGCCCGATCAAGGACGTGCTGCATTAGCTGCCGCCCGACTGTATGGTTTTGGAAGGCAGGAACGACCGTGATCGGACCAATACCCGCCACGGTCGAACGCTCGTCAAGGAAGTTGCTGCCGACTACCTGGCCGTCAAGCTCGGCAACCACTGCGTAGAAGCCGGGGTGCGCCAGCAGCCCCGTCACGAATTCGGTGGCGTCTGCGGGCAAGGGAAAGTCCGCAGGGAAGTTGTGCTGTTCAGCGATTGTCCTGAAAGCTTCGTAACAGATCACCCCGCAGCGCGTGGCATCTTTGGCGTTGCCCGGTCGTAATGTGACGTTCATCGGTACTTCCTTCATCTACTACGCATCTGGTTGACTTCTAGCTGTGCGACATCGAATGCCACGGCTCGCGCGCCAGTTTTTAACAGCGAAGCGGTGGAGAAGCGGTCGCGTACAGCCGCTTGTTATCATGTTATGACGCTCAGCACCTCCAAAACAGTCCCAGATTAAACTTTGAGTTCAATTTCTATGGCAAAATGCTTGCCATCGCGATACTCAAAATCAACCTCGACTTTTTGTCCTTCTTTCAGATCAGCAAACCCTTTCAGACCATCGTCATAGTCAGTTGACTGAGTCACGAAAAATCTAATCCCTTGAACAACAAAAGACTGTTCACTTTTATTGATTGATTCTATCCGGCCTTCCAGGTCATCCGCAAGTGCAGGAATCGAACAAAGGACAAGGAATAAAACCACAAGCAACGCTCTGAAATAGTTTTTCATGTTATGTCTCCTTCACAAAGCCAATTTGGGTATTATACCTGGTTTTGTAGTCAAGCAGCCCTCCTTGCTGCCTTACTGAAACATAATTTCATACCTGAATTCCCCAATTATCACATTTTTTACGTCAAGTATGAAATTAATTCTCGTTGTATTGCCTGATATCGGCATCATTTACTTTTTACTTCATTTACGGGATATAGTCAAGCTATTCTTTATTCACTGCAAAAACGCAACTATTCAGCGAAAACTGACAGAGAATATTTTTTCTGAATAGTTACGCAGAATCAAAATAACTTGCAAATTTCTTCATTTTTGCTATAGTGATTTTTTACCGATGAAGAAAAGCAACCTTACATTATCATCAATGGACAGGCAGAAAGACACAAAATAAAATTCCATACACGACTTATTCAGACAGATCGACTGGTTGCGTTCTCAGTCATATGCTAGTAAAATAAATTTTTATCTCGAACTTGCCCTTGAATCTTATGCAAAACAACCATGCTGCGGAGCGCAACCTGTCTGATATCCAGGATTTACTCGCATGTCCTGCATGCAGGGGAATCTTTGAAAGGAAGATAGATACCCTGGTTTGCCGGGCATGTGGAAATGTTTATTTCATTCGTGAAGGCGTTCTCATGCTTGCCGTTCTGGGCGAAGCCGAAACAAAGCCATCTGCCCATCAAGGACCAACCCGGGAATCTTACCAGCAGGAATATCAGCAACTTGATGCAGCGGCAGGTTACAACCTCAAATACAAACAGCACGTCTTCAAACGCTGGAGCACGCAGCGTGAATTCCGACTGCTTGACCGGCTGCTTTCCTCCCAGCCACGCAGTCACACCTTGCTTGAGTTACCTTGTGGTGGCGGACGACTCAGCAGCGCTATGGCAAAGTTCACCGACCTTTTGATCGAAGCAGATATCGCTATGGGACAAGTGCAGTATAGCCAACAGCACAGCCGTATGGAAACCGCGCAAATCTGGATGACGGCCTCGGCGCTTCATATTCCATTCCGTGACGCCGTGGTAGATGGAGTGGTATGCATCCGTCTATGCCATCACCTGCACAAACCGGAAGAACGTGAACAACTCGTGGTAGAACTGCTCCGCGTTGCCAGACGGTTCGTGATCGTGACCTTTTTCGACTATAATTCTATGAAAAACATCATCCGCCGCATGCGCCAGCCTATTCACCGTAAACGTCAGAAATATACGATGACCGTGAGTGAGGTTGACGCCATTGCACGACGGCACAACGCGCGGCTCGAAGCATGTCCAATGCTCTCGTGGATCGGATCGGGACATCGTTATGCGCTGCTGGTCAAGTCATGAGAATGCAGCCACAACATAATCTCTATCGCTTCTCCATCGGCGCTTCACGATTTGCGTCAGGCAGCTTTCACACAGAGGAGTCGCTCATCATCCCGGACACGAAGGCTTTTATCAAGAGTGAGAAGAGAACCCTCGTCTGGCGAAAAACGGTCGGGAATAGCGAGGCAACCGTCGTTAAGATGTACCGGCACCGTGGTTTTGTGGATTGGCATCGGGAGCGCCTCTTTAATTTCAAGGTCCAACGCGAGTACGAAGCGCTCCACGTGCTTGAATCTGCCGGAGTTCCATGCAGCGTGCCACTGCTCTGGGGTTTTGGTTCTGCCTCTGAACATGGCCGCTTTGAGATACTGGTTACCCGGGAAATCCCTGCTGCGGTCAACCTTAAAGAGGCATTCAGGGCTAATACTGCGTCCGTAGTTCCTGACGATTTGCCGGCGCTGTTCGATGTGGTTCGGCAGATGCACCAATGCGGCATATATCACGGAGCGCTTCTTCCAAAGAATATCCTGGTAACATCAGTTTCGCAAAGGAGACCAACATTCTGTCTGGTCGATCTGATAAGGGCGCTGCATTTCCCCGCAGATATTCAGCGAACGGTGATGGCACGCTACGATCTGCTTAGCTTGATGCATGGACTGACAAATCTTCATCCGGGAATTAATTGTGAAACCCTGTTGTCACACTACGGGTTAGGACGGACGGATACTCGCGAACTTCTGGACCGGTTGGTATGGTACCGTTCCACCCGCCATTTGCGCAACCGTCTGGCATTTCAATTTAAGATACGGGCGTTGGGCGCCCGTTGCTGCAGCCGATTAAGTTTGCGAAGCAGGGGCAAAATCGTGTAGGAAACCGGAAAGGAAATTATCCCGCGTGCCAAACATTTCAAGCTTTCCGGAAGTTTACACGACGCGTAACAGCGCCGATGCGCTTCGTCAACTGCCTGACACCACGCTGACTGCGCAAAGTAGGGCAGAATCTATCTGCCTGCCTCACGGCCGATGTCGTCAGTGACATTCCGTTCTATTCCTATCCTGCCTCTCTATTCAACCGGACAGGACTCGGGTACTGAACGGAAGCTGATATTCAGGCGGTTCCAGCCATTGATGGATATTATGGCTAAACTCAGATTTACCAGCTCTTGCTCGCTAAAATGTTTGCGGGTTTCGTTAAAAAGTGCATCGGAAACGTGTTTTTCTGACACTAAGGTCAGTGCTTCGGCCCATGCCAGGGCCGCCCGTTCCCGCGCCGTATAACAAGTAGCTTTACGCCAATTATCGAGCGAAAGGAGCCTTTGCTCCGTTTCGCCACTTGACCGCGCTTCTTTCGAGTGCATATCAAGGCAATAGACGCAGCCATTGATCTGCGAGGCACGCATTTTGACAAAGTTGAGCAATGATTTCTCTAACCCGCATGAGTGAATGTAGTTTTCCAGGCCAAGCATGGCCTGGAAAACTCCTGGTGCGTTGGGTGAATAGCATTGTTCGAGCGCTGGTTCAGATCGATTATTTCCATTGCCGGAGTTCGATAATAAGTCCGTCAGGGTCTCTTATTTCTCCACGATACGAATCTCCCAAATCTACAGGTTCACGGGCAATGTCAATTCCTTTGCTTCTTAAATAATCTACAGCCTTTGTCATATCCTCCACCTCAAGGGCAATAGCCCTATATCCAATTTCCCACGGAATTTCCGACTTTGTCTCGGGTTTATCTACGGAAATAATCTCTATGACCGTATCGCCCAGCTGGAGATAGATGATCTCTCTCATGGGCGGCATGTTTCTTTCTTTTCGGCTTTTGATGCCGAAACCGAGAATATCAGTATAGAAATCAATAGTCTTTTGTGCATCTCTTGGCACAATTTCTACGTGATCGATTCTTTTGAACATTATTCAACTCCTTTTAAAACGTTCGGTTGAGTTCATCAAACGGGATCGCCGCCTCAGCAAAGTGAAAAGAGCCTTGCTCTTTGATCTCACGGGCCGCTTTCAGGAAGGCCCCAAAAGCAGCCCGGCTCAATGCAGACCCCACACTTACGCGTTTCACACCTATCGCCTCCAGTTCCTGAAGAGTTAATGCTACCCCCTGTAAACCCATGATAACATTCACCGGGCGGTCCACCGAGCGGACTACTGTGACGATATCTTCCTTTGATTTTAAGCCTGGTGCATAAAGCACATCCGCGCCCGCCTCCTGATATTGTTGCAACCGCTGAATGGTGTCCTTCAGATCGGCTCGCCCATACAGAAAATTCTCCGCCCTGGCCGTTACTAAAAAGGGAAATGCCAGTTTCCTGGCTTCTTCAACGGCTGCTTTGACTCGATCTCTGGCCAACTCAAGTTCATAAATAGGCCTATCAGGACGTCCGGTGGCATCTTCTATTGAGCCGCCGGCCAATCCTGCTTGTGCAGCCAGTGCGATAGTTTCAGATACGCCTTCGGGCATATCACTAAACCCATTTTCCAAGTCTGCGCTGACCGGTAAGTCGGTGGCTGACACAATGGCCCGTGCATTAGCCAGGGTTTCCTCACGACTCAGTGCACCCTCTCTATCACGCCTGCCTAGTGAAAACGCCAAACCTGCACTCGTTGACGCCAGCGCTTCAAATCCGAGATTTGTGAGTATGCGCGCTGTACCCATATCCCAAGGATTAGGGATCACAAAACAGCCCGGCCTTTCATGCAGCGCTTTGAATTTATAGCCTTTCTCTTTTTGAGATACCATAAACGTCTCCTATGAAAACTAATAAGGATATTATACAGTTTCAGTCTTTAAAAAAGCCAACCTTGGAAGAAACAAAAGGGGTCACGACCTCGTGACCGTGACCGCGCAGCAGATTAACGACCTTCGTGCCAATGAGGCCTGTACCGCCGATCACAACGATTTTCATATATCATACCTCCTGAACAAATAAACCGTGCAGAAGAATCACTTCACGGGAATGACGGGCGGCGCACCCTTGTCCTTGATCAGCACCACAACAAATTTTGCTGGATGTGTGGAACTTGCATTACGCCCCACGACGTGAATGTCGTCCGGACCTTCATAGAAGTCATCGCCGGGTTTCAGCATCACTTCAGGACCGCCTTTCAGCTGCATCATCGAGCCTTCCAGCACGTAGAGGAATACGTGAGCGTTGTGACGGTGAATTTCATCCACCCAGCCGGGCGGATAGGTGACGGTGAGCATCAACCCATCCTTGCCGGGACAATCGTGAGTTCTTTCGTCATGATCTCCTGCACGTCTTTGTGTGGCACGGGATGGGCCGCAATCACTTTTCCTGTTCCTAAAATGCCCGCTATTACAACTAATAAAAAACCATGAACAACGTAGTAACCCGACTCATAAGATGCCTCCTTATTTTAAGATTAGTGAAGTGCAACTATGGCTGGTCAATAAAGTGTTTCATTCTGTGTTGCCTGGCGCCAAAACATAAGCATTTAACATTATATTTCAAGCATACTACCGATTATAGTAATACCGTATAAATGCTTTCTTTTTTTGCAAGTCTTTTGACAACCCCCTTCACCCCCTTTACTAAGGGGGAACTCCGAAATCTCCCTTAGTAAAGGAGGACTTCGTTGCGGCTTGCTGTACTATGAATATTAACCCTTTCCCCTGTTTTCAATATGGTTATTTTGCCAAAGTCGTTCATCGTGTTTAATTCTGCTGTATTAAAAACAGGGCCTTCAATACATACCCTTTGTCCACTGCAATCACATTGTCCACAGATACCAAAACCACATTTCATATACCTGTCTAAAGAGACTTCACAGTCGATTCCATGATTTTTACATAATTCAACTACCTTATACATCATCTTCTCGGGGCCGCAGGTATAGACCCTTTCAAAGGTCTGTGTTTTTAACAATTCCCTGAGCAAATCGACGGTCGTCCCCCTGAAACCGACGGAGCCATCATCAGTGCATAATTTCATCCCTTGAAAACGTTTTTGATAGATTATTTCCGAAGCCGTTCGTGCCCCGTGTAAAACAGTTGCGGCACTTAATCTATCCACAAGGGTTGCCAGAGATGCCATCCCAATCCCCCCCCCTGCTACACATACATTTGAGCCGGTTTGCAAGTCAAATCCCTCGCCATAGGGACCGCGTATCCCAATGAGGTCCCCTACTTTTTTCTTGTGAAGCGCAGTGGTAAAAGCCCCGCATCGTAAAACAGAGATACCCATGATATCTTGCTGAATATACGATATGGTAAAGGGCTTTTCATCGATGAGGGGTATCCACACCATAATAAATTGCCCAGGAACAAAGTCCAGATTAGCTTTGAAAAAGAATGTCTTTACGCCTGCAGATTCTTCTATGACATCACAAATTTTTACCATTTTGGGCTGTTCAATCATGGGCAACACCTACAATTTCATGAACGTTGTCAAAACTATTTTCTCGCATCCATTGGGCCATTTCTTCGCACACCTTTTTAAAAACCCCGATACCCCGGTAATAAACTCCCGTTCCTATTCCTACGGCAGATGCCCCTGCCATCATCATCTCAATGGCATGCCGCCCGGTAGAGACCCCCCCTACTCCAATAATAGGAATTTTTATCGCCTGGTACAAATCATACACACACCGTACGGCAATGGGTCGCAAGGCATCACCGGTAACACCACCCACCATGAAACTCAGGACAGGCTTTTGTGCCTCAATATTGATGATCATACCCGGCCCCATAGAGTTCACCGCCGTAATGGCATCGGCACCGGCATCCTCCGCGGCCTTTGCGATCGTACAGATTCCGGGAATATTGGGAGATAGTTTCACGAATATGGGCAATTTGGTTATTCTCCTTACCTCGGAAGTTATGGCAAACGTAGCTTCGGGGGTTCCTTGACCTGCAAGTAGCCCAAATCCGGGGGTATGTGGACACGAGAGGGGTATTTCGATGGCTGAGAATTCTGCCCCGGACAGACCTTCAACAACCCGTACAAAATCCTCTTTCTGTGTGCCGATGACACTTGCAATCACCGGTGCATTAATCTCCTGAAGGTCGGAAAATTCCCTGGCGGCAGCATCAACACCGGAATTTGAATAACCTACGGCATTCAGCATCCCGGCCTCAAAGGTGATAACGGTAGGATTCTTGTGTCCCTCCCGGGGTTCTCTGCTAATGGATTTGATGGTCACGGCACCTGCGCCATGCTCTGCCACCCTTTTCAGTAATGCCTTTGTCGTGCCCAGAATCCCGGATGCCAGAATGGTTGGATTGGCTAATTGGATATTACCCAGGTTGACCGCTAAGTTTATTTTCGACATCGGACTTATTGAAACAAGGTTTATTTCCCGTGCGGTTGTACAGTGTTATAGTATTACTGTGTGAAATCTTTCTTTTTGCAAGTATTTTTACAACCCCCTTCACCCCCTTTACTAAGGGGGAACATCAGAAATCCCCATTAGGGGGATATCAGAAATCCCCCTTAGTAAAGGGGGACACAGGGGGTTGTTTCTTTAACCATGTGTTTTGATTGCAGCAAAGCCGCGCCAGGAAGTTAAAGACTTAATTATAATGGTAAAATTCAAAAATCAAAGAGCAAAAATGCAAATCCAAATGGAAATAATTTATACAAAGATTTGCTATTGACAATTAAAAAAACTCATATAACATTTTATGAAGTCTTTAAGAATGAAATAGATTGAACTTTCCGGAAGATCCTTAAGTAACACTTCGATAAAATACCAAATACGTATGAGAATTCTTGGAATTGACCCGGGCACGCAAATAGCCGGTTATGGTGTGATAGAAAAGATTGGATCAAAGATAGTAACCATTGATTATGGTTCTATCAAGGCCAGTAAAAACCAAACCTTTTCCCAACGGCTCCAGACGATCCATGATAAAATCATGGACATCATATCGAAACATCAACCAGATCAGATGGCTATCGAGGAGGTCTTTTACAGTAAAAATATCAAGTCGGCAATAAGGATAGGCGAAGGAAGGGGGATTGTCTTTTTGTGTGCGGCATCTGCAAATATCCCTATCACTGAATATGCTGCCACGGTTATCAAGAAGGCGGTTGTAGGGAATGGAAATGCCCAAAAGGAACAGGTGCAGGAAATGGTAAAGATCATCCTTGCCCTGCCCGAAATCCCTGAGCCCAGAGATGCATCGGACGCCCTGGCAATTGCAATCTGTCACAGTCATACTTTTAGGTGTTAATTTCTCATTTCACAACAAAACATCCTTTTTTGTGCTTTAAATTAGGTTGGGTTTTAAAAGACAAAAACCCAACCTAATTTATATGTTTCAGCCTTAATGCATCGCAATTACCGCAAACGTCATCCTGATGTTCACGGAAATAGTGCATATTCTCACCATGCCAGATTTCATCAATACTTTGCCTTAATACGTTACCCACCTCATAGCGGGGAAGGTCACAGCATGGGGTGGCCTTGCCATCGATATTGATATATAAATAATCATAGGGTTTCGGACAGTACTTATCAAACCGGTACATTATGGGGCGCAGTTGCTTGTACAGCAACCGAAGGAAGCCGCTATCTAAGGCCGTGTAGTTGTTATCGACTTGCAATCCATACTTCCTGGCTATCCCCGCGGCCTCCTTATAAATTTCCAATTCCTCTTCCAAACAGGGTCTCTTAAAACCACTATTACTCAGGGGATTGTTCAATCGCACAAGATATACGCGATCTGCTCCCACTTCTCCGGCAAATCTGACGGTATCCAGGCACTGCTTTTTGTCGTGCATGGTTATTTGAATGGTAACGACCGGTTTTGTAGTACCGTCCCGGTATTTCATGAGGGATTCAATGTTCTTTTGCACCACTTTATTAGAAGGGTGACCATCTGCGACCTCATTGCTTCCTTCTATACTGTCCAATGAAATGGTCAGTTTATCCAGTGTTTCTAAAAACTTTTCAGTGAATGGGGCTAACAACAAGCCGTTGGTTGTCACACCAACCTTATGCCCTTTACCCTTTGTATAAATAATCATATCCATCAAAGCCGGGTGTAATAAGGGTTCCCCCCACCCGGTAAGGATGATATTGTAAGGGGATTCCAGCCTGTCCATGATTTTCTGGAAAAGGTCAAATGGGATATCGTTTTCGGGCAGATTAAAGGATTCCCTGGGACACATGCTGCACGTATAGTTACAGCGGTTGGTAATCTCTATCTGGATACGTTCCGGCCGTTGAGGAATGATATAGAAGGTTCTACCGACAATGCCTTTAAAGAGGTAGAGGGGGTTTGTAAGCATGTATTAAATACGTTATCTGAACTATATTTCTACAAATGTAACGGCGTATTTTTTTTGAAAAAATCTCAACATAAATCAGGTTTTTGTCAAGTTAGGGACGGACACGGACAAACAGAGTTTGTCCGTGCCACCCTGATACACGCATAAATAAAATGAAATTTCCTATACGTCTAGCTGCGGAATGCCTCCAGGAATCTAACTCACCTTTGTAATTTCTTCTACGGTTTTCCTCTCGATAAGTTTTTTTGTTTCCTCGACAATGGGGGTTGGATAATCACCGGTAAAACAGGCGTTACAAAAGTAGTGGCGAGGTTGTGCCGTGCAACCCATCATCCCATCCACACTGAGATAATTGAGGCTCTCGACATGTAAATATTGCCGGATTTCCTCCAAGGTATGATTAGCTGCAATAAGTTCCCCTTTTTGCTGAAAGTCAATCCCATAATAGCAAGGGTAACGATTCGGGGGACAACTGATTTTTACATGGATCTCCTTTGCTCCAGCCTTTCGTAACAAGCCAAATCGCGATTTTGATGTTGTCCCTCTTACAATGGAATCATCAATCACAATAACCCGTTTCCCTTCCACAGTCTCCTTTAAGGCGTTCAGTTTCAGCTCAACAACACGATGCCGCCGGTCCTGCTCGGGCAAAATAAAAGTCCTGCCCACATAATGATTACGAATAAATCCTCTGTCGAAGGGTATCCCGGAGGCGTGAGAGTACCCAATTGCTGCAGAATTACCACCCTCCGGAACAGAAATCACCACATCAGCATCCACGGGTGATTCCTCGGCAAGTTTGGCCCCCAGCCGCTTGCGAAATAAAT
The DNA here is from genome assembly GCA_013360945.1 of Candidatus Brocadia sp. Lineage (GTDB taxonomy): Bacteria > Planctomycetota > Brocadiia > Brocadiales > Brocadiaceae > Brocadia. The sequence goes on along the minus strand of JABWAQ010000040.1, from coordinate 11,179 downwards.
GTACGCTTTCACCATAGACCTTGCTATCAGGCCGGGAAAAGTACACCAGTTCAAATATGCAAAAGGCGGATTTAATCTGTTTTTGAAGGCAATAATGCTCACTCCGGATCCCATCCTTTCCGATATAAACAGCCTCACCCGGGTTAATATCCCGAATATACTCAGCGCCCACCTGGTCCATGGCACAGGTTTCAGAGGCCATCACATAGCCATCGTTCAGTCTTCCCAATGCCAGAGGCCTGAAACCATGAGGGTCACGGACCCCTACCATCTCATCCGGGGTCAAAAATAATAATGAAAAGGCTCCTCGTAATTGTTGCAGTACGAGGGATAAATTTTTTTGCATCATATGTAACGGCTTTGCCATGAGGTGGACAATTACTTCCGTATCCGAGGTGGTATGGAATATGGATCCATTGGCTTCAAATTCTTCACGCAGCCTTTTTGCGTTGGTCAACTGCCCATTATGTGCCACGGCAACTTTCCCTTTGTAGTAATCCACTACCAGGGGTTGTGCATTGCCAATATTGCTGGAACCAATGGTAGAATATCGAACGTGTCCAATGGCAACGGGGTTTCTGAGAGATTTGAGCATCTGCGGTTTCAGGGCATCGCATACAAGCCCCATTCCTTTGTGATAAATAATCTCTTTCCCGTCTGTTGAAGCAATACCGGCGCTTTCTTCCCCACGATGTTGCAAAGAATACAAACCATAATAAACCCTCTCGGCAGCATCTTCGCATCCATAAATTCCAAATAGACCGCAATATTCTTTTACGTCGGGCATTTTTTGTAACCTATCTTTTTACCTTACACATGAGTTTTAACTTTTTTCCATCCTTGCAAAGATGCAGTACCTGGCCGTAGTTTACAGCGCTGTATAGAAAAACTTGTATTCACTTCAATAACCAATTAAAATAGATAAAATTTGTGAATTTTTAGTTTTTTAAAAATACACTCATAAAACAACCTGTAGCGCTGAGATTCTCCCTGAAGGTTCATATGGATTTGTTGAAAATTCGCTTTGGCAGGAAAATATACATCTAACAAAATTATATCAAACATTGAATGCGTGTCAATATATTTATCAATGGGTCAATAGCCAATGACAAAATCTACAAAAAAAGATTATTTTAAAAAATTCTCAGAGGTAAAATTGTACGTTATCATAAGTTCCAGTCTTGCAAAAAGACCCTTGCCGGAAATATTGTGGGATGTTATTCAAGGCGGGGCAGATGCAGTACAATTGCGGGAAAAAAAGATGTCTGACAGTGAATTTCTCACCATAGCTAAGGAGTTTAAAAAAATAACCTCCCGATCGAAAACTATTTTCATTGTAAATGACCGCGCTGAGATCGCCAAAAAAACAGATGCAGACGGTCTGCATATCGGACAGTCTGACATAAACATCCGTACAGCACGTAAGATTCTTGATCCCAACAAGATACTAGGCATCTCTACTCACAATATATTGCAGGCACAGAAGGCGCAACAGGAAGGCGCTGATTATATCAGCGTTGGCCCCCTGTTTTACACCGCAACAAAGAGTTATGAGCCCCCAGTAGGTCTGGAGTATTTAAAACGGGTAAAAAAAGAGATTACTATCCCCCTCGTTGCTATAGGCGCTATCAATCTTGACAATATCAGTACGGTATTACATGCCGGGGGGACATGCGTTGCAATCTGTTCTGCAATTATGTGCAGTGACAATATCATCCAAACAACACAGTCTTTTAAAAACCGACTCATCACCTGTACAAATCCTTAACCTCAATCCTATACATGGTACTGCATTTGCTCAATATTTTTTCAACACAAGACGGGTATAATAGATTCAAATAATCATAAGATACCATTTTATAAGGTTCTAAGATTATTATAGTCCATGGTGTACATAATGAATCTAAAATTAATCCTCACGGAAAAAGTTGCCATTTTAAACATTCATGAGGAAAGAATGAGAGCATGAGAAAGATTCTATCTGTAATTCCTTTGGTTTTATTCATATACATGGCTTTAGGTTGTGAATCCCTTATGAAAAAGGAAGGCCAAAAACCTTGTAGTCACGATAGTTCCCCAGAAGAAACTGTTTCACCTCAGAAAAGCAGTGGTTATTTGGCCAGCGGCCCAACGGTAAGTATTGATACGGGTGTGGAAGGTAAAAGAGCATCTTTACTCGAACAATTTGAGCAAACAAGAAGAGACCTGGCATCATCGCTGGAAAAAATCGCCTTACTTGAAAGGGAGTTGGAAGGCGAAAAGGCAATAAGGATATCGTTCGAAGCAGAACTGGAAGAGCTTAAAAAGCAATTAGAAGCCACCCAACAGATTATTATAGAAAACGAAAAGCTAAGCAAAAAACTGGAACAAAATCAGGAACCATACGAAAGAAAGATACGTGAGTTAACATTGGAATTGACAAAGGCACAGATTGAAGAGACAAAGGCAAAGCAAGAACTCATTGGTCTAAAGATAGAACAATTAGTTGAAAAGAAGAAACAAAAATCAGAGAATTCTCAGTAAACCCCTCTTTTGAAAGCAATGGAATTGTCAGATGAAATCAACACTGCGCATCCTTTTTCTCTGTTTCGTGTCGGTCGTGGGCTGTTTAAATACACCACCACGGCACTCTTCAACCCTTAGTTACACGAAAACGGATGAATTTAAAAAAACACTCGTACGACGTGTATTACTCGTGCCATTCGAATATCAGGTAGACCGGGAGGCTGTTATAGACGAGGTAATGGAGGCGTTTGCCGTAGAATTGCGAAAAATCGGCAGCTTCGAAGTTATCGTACCCAGTGAAGATAAAGCAGCGCTTATCCCTGAACATGAAATATGGGCCAGGGGAACTATCAATTTAAGCACCCTCTTGGCCTTGAAAAAGAAGTATGACGCAGATGCCATCGTATTTGGGAATATAACCCACTACCGTCCCTATGAACCTATGTTACTTGGCGTCAAGGCAGGTATGATCTCTACAAATACCGGTATCGTCGTCTGGAGTGCAGATGGTGTCTTTGACAGCAATGAAAATGAGGTTGCAGAACTTGTAAAGCACTACTTTGAAAGCACACACCAGAAAAGCGCCCTATACGGCTGGAAACTTATCCTGCTTTCCATGAGACGTTACTCACAATTTGTAGCCAACCAAATAACGGAAACACTTCAGTATTAACGAAAAGTTGCAATTGACCTGGAGAAAAGAAGAGAACAATTACCGTTTAAACCCTTATTCATAACTCATACCACAAAGCACCCGGACACAGGTGCATTCCCGATTTTTTGTAAATCTGGTTAACCTGGTAGGGTGGGCATCGCCCACCAAACATCTCGTTCGCGTTGCCTATTTTTTGGTGGACGATGCCCACCCTACTCCTAATCAGGTAAACTATGATCGACAATACAACGTGGACAGGGAATAACGGCACGTAACAGCACATTGGTGCAAGTGGGGTTTCAGTAGTTAATTGAACATTCTACCTCATATCAACATTTGTCCCTGGTTGATGGTTTATCGCTTCGATTTCACCACTTGCACCAATCTTGCAAATGACTCAGAGAAACGAATAAAACATTTACATGTTAAACCTTTAACCCAAAACTCCCATCACAAAGCCTCCGGACACCTTCAAAATACGGAAAACATTGCGCCTCCCAAGGAAAAAAATACCCGGAATTTCTACCCCTCATGCAGCCAGTAAAATATTCTCCCAATGAATATTTCCCTAGTAATATTAATAACTAACGAATTTGTCAGGACTTGGGGAAAATCATACCGCTAATTCCACTCCATTTCTTCACCATACCAAACACGGCATATAGGTTGCTCAAGTAAAAATCAGAATTATAGAGCAACAGTGGTCTTAATTGAGAGGAAACAACTATGCCGGAAACAACCGTAGAGCTATCCAACAACAATGATTTATTTGGAAATTTATTTACCAGAACTCGCTCAACCACTAATAATTCCAACCCTCCTGTAATAGGCATAAATTCCATTAAACCTGAAACAGGCGATGAAGATAGTACCATTACAGAAACCATTCCATTCCAGGAGATGCTTGGACAACATATAACTAATCTGACAGTGCAGGATACCATCGACCGACAAAAAGCAAACTCTCCTTCATCAGAATCGTGTACATCTGAACTATTGCAAGGGCATACAAAAGAAATGAACCCTTCCATATCACATGAGCTACTCATGATTGACTACTCACAAAGAAACGGGAATAATCACAATACATCACCATCTCTCAAAGGAGAATTCGATGGGTCATTCTCTTCAACCAGGGGAAGTGGGGCGGGATTTGAATGGGTTTTCCCAGGTAAACAAACATCAAACACTATCCATGCAGCAGATATTTCATCCGGGACATTCGCAGAACAGCAGGAACAGTCTATTCAAAATTCTGACCAAAACTCATTTTTGGAAAATGGCGTGGCCGGGGAGAGAGAACTCAGGGAGATTGACAAGCGGCAAAATAAACAGTTCATCAATACAACCAGCTCCGGTTTTTCATTCCATACGGGAATACCTCTCCTGCAAAATCTAACGGTGGGAAACGACCTCTCAAACTCTGATAATGTTGGGTTAAATCCATCAGATACTATGGAGAACCGGCAGAAGTTCGATCTATCCACTTTCAGCACGGTGCGAGAACCAGCATTCGCAAATGCAGATATTGATACAATCAATGTCAGGAAACTTCAGCATTTGGAGCATCCTGTTTCTCACAAAACACAAGAGCCAACATTCACAGGTTCAGATTTAGCTATGGGCAATATCAGGGAACTACCGGAGGCCTTTCAGTTATCTTTCCCTACCGCTTTCACGGATAAGAAACACACTCCATTTATACCTGAAATAATTGACCCCATTAATACAACAGAAAGACCTATGGAAAATGATCTGTTAAAAATAAATGGCGTTGCATCTTCTAAACAGGATATTCTCAATATTCAACAAGCAAATGCGGAATGGAATTTATCTGATAATCCCGATCAGAAACAAAATACCTTTGTCTCCACGCCCTTCGGCATATATACACAAAAAACTGATGGCAAATATCCGTTTTCTGTGGATACTCAAACAACCGCAGGTGAGATGCAATCAAATTCAACCAACTTTCAACAAAATGCAACAATATTTTCAGGTAATAGCACAGCACAGCCATCTTCCATCGAAGTCCATAAAGATACGGTACTGCACACATTTCACAGAAGTTTCACCGCAGGCACAGAATATACGCACAATAACATCATTGAGCAACTCTTCCAGAAAATCAGTCTGGTACAGCACGGTGACAGATCAGAAATCAAGCTGCACCTTACCCCACCGGAACTGGGCAGTGTGAAAATCCATTTTACAGAAGAAAATGACGAAATCGAGGCGAAAATCTTTGTTGAGAATGCAGAAGTCAAGGCCGTTATAGAAAACCATGCGCATCGCCTTAAAGAATCTGTGGCCGCCAACGGTATGGAAATTCACAGATTAGAGGTATATATACAAAACGACAATGCACAGAAACAAAATTTGTCAGAAGACCCTGACACAAACGACCCGCATTACCTAACAAACAGCCAGGAGCGGGAGAGTCAAGACCATTCTGTTAATGAAAGCAATATGAGCAATAACATGCAAACAAAAACCGGCATAAAAACATCAAACTTAATGATTGACTACGTAATTTAATGTATAGGAATTTCAAACAACCCCCATAATCCCCCCGTTTACGGGGAGATTATGGGGGGTAAGTCGCCGAAGGCCTAATTAAAGGAGATAAAACATGAGCATGTCAAGTACATCGAGCCTGAGTTCTGAAATCAGTATGGATAATTTTCTGACACTCTTTGTAACGCAGTTGCAAAATCAAAACCCGTTAGACCCTACTGATAATTCTGAATTTATGTCTCAATTAGCGCAGTTCAGCGCATTGGAACAAGAACAACAGCAGACAGGGTATCTTGCAAGCATGAACAGCATCGATACCGCTTCGTTGCAATTGGATCAAATAACTATGGCAAGCTCCTTTATTGGTAAAACTATTGAATATAGTAATGACAACAGCGACAGCACCAGTAAAACCCTCACGGGCGTTGTTGAAGGAATAAAACTCGAAGAAGACGGTACGGTATCTTTCATTATCGGTGGAAAATCTGTCTCCATTTCGAATCTCATAAAGGTGAGCGATACAACGACGACAACTACAGCAGCAACAACAACGACTTCAACATTATCAGGCATTTTACCTAAGTCGTCTGATAAATAATCATGATTTTCGATTTATTGAGTTCCTGATCATTCATTATTTGAAAGGAGGCATATTATGGGTCTCGGTGGTGCATTATATTCAGGCGTGTCAGGTATTCGCGCCCATCAAAACATGTTGGACATCATAGGTAATAATCTTGCAAATATTAATACCTACGGATACAAATCGTCCAGGCTGTTGTTTTCTGATCTGTTAAGTCAAACAATGGCAATCGGAACCAACGGCAATCCGATGCAGGTGGGAAAGGGTGTTAAGTTTGCGAGCATTACATCGAACTTCAGTCAAGGAACCTTGGAAAGCACCAATAATGTCTTTGATCTTGCCATCCAGGGTGAGGGATTTTTTGTCGTGAATGGTGGCAGTAAGGACTTCTTTACGCGTGTGGGTGCCTTTGCCACCGATGAAAATAATTATCTCGTTGATTCAAATACCGGCTATAAGGTGTTAGATACAAATGGTAATGAAATCATTGTGCCCTATGATTCGACTGTTTCTGGCAAAGCCACTTCAAAGGCCTACATTACAGGCAATCTGGGCGCATCTAAAACAAGCACAACGGGCGAGGTGCTGATAATGTCCACCGCCCTTACCGAGGGTAATAATGAGGCAACTGCGGGAACCGAATTAAACGACCTGGACTCCAACACCACTCCTTACGCTAACGGGGACACCATTCTTATTACCGGGACTAAATCTGATGGAACTGCTGTTTCCGCGACCTTCACGTATGGTACCGACGGAACAACCGTTGGGGAGCTTTTAACGGTAATAGATACTGCATTCGACGGAGATGCAACCGCCAGTTTAGATTCATCCGGGAAGCTCATCCTCAAATCAGATACAGTTGGAAATGATGATTTGTCCCTTACCCTTGCTGATGGTGGCTCCAATACCGGCGAAACGACATGGTCCGATCACACCTTCAGTGGCTCCACTTACACCACCTCGGTTGATGTCTTTGATTCCCAGGGCACACGGCATTCAATTACCCTTCGATTTACAAAACAAATGGATAATGAATGGGACCTTAACGCCTCTATGGATAGTAACGATGGCACATTTAACAGCGATGATTATCATGTAGAAGGCATCACATTCAATGATGACGGAACATTCAGCTCGATCAGCTCGAGTGACGACATAACACTTCAGTTCAATTTTAATGGCATAAGCAGCACGCAGTCCGTTATTTTCGATCTTGGCACATCAGGGAAAAACAACGGCCTTACCCAGAATGGCGGTAACTCAACGGCTGCCGTCACAAGCCAGGATGGCTACGAGTATGGCACATTTGATTCTGTGTCTATAAATTCAGATGGTACAATAAAGGCATTGTACACCAATGGTATTACAGAAACCATTTCAACACTGAAACTCGCCTTATTTAATAACCTCAACGGCTTGTCAAGGGTTGGAGATAATTTATACGAGCAAACCTCCGCCTCTGGTGAACCAATCTTTATGAATCCCAATTCGGGTCGTGCCGGTTCTATTTCAAGCGGTTATTTGGAGGGATCCAACGTGGATATGGCCACAGAATTGACTTCGCTGATTACGGCCCAGAGGGGCTTTCAGCTCAACACAAAAGTCATCACCACTGCCGATGAAGTGCTGGCAGAGATGGTCAATTTAAAGAGATAATGCAAACATAACTTGATTGTATAGGAATTTTCATTTTATTTATGCGTGTATCAGGGTGGCACGGACAAACTTTGTTTGTCCGTGTTCGTCCTTAACTTGACGTGGGGCGAGCGCCCGTTCGCCCCTTTTCCGAGAGAAGATACCTTTTATAACCCCCCTGCTTCATGTCCAAATCTCTCTTTCATCCGCAACTATTCGTGCAACTCCGTAACCAAGCTACTACCTTTCTACACGCGATGATGTAAATATTTTAAACGTCACCGCTTTGACGCCAGGGAAATTTATTCTTTCTGCTATGAAATATTTACTCAATCATTTTATAAATTTTCTTAAGCGCTTTGTTTAATGCAGACTCCGCATCACGCTGAATATGTTGTTATAAGGCATTTTATAAATAATGGGCGTATTATAATTGTCTGATAGCGCATTTGGCATTAAGGTTGCTTCATTAAAATAAACAAGACGTTTAAACCTTTCTATTCATACACGGGGGATATACATGATTGTAGGACTTTATTCAGGTGCATCGAGCATGATAAGCCAGGGTGACCATCAGGCAGTTATTGCCCGTAATCTTGCAAACATAAACACGGTTGGATACAAAAAAAATGTAGGTATTTTTCAGTCATATATTTCTGATTCACAGAACAAAGGTCTAACTACGGCTCAAGGCACTGGAAGCAGTTTAGGTACCGTAGCCACAGACTTTTCTCAAGGTGTGTTGGAATATACCGGCAATGATCTTGATATCTCTATAAAAGGGGATGGTTTTTTTGCTGTAAAAACAAACGGGGGCGTCTGTTATACAAGAAAAGGGCAATTTATGTTGTCACGAGACGCAAAGATTATCACACCTGAAGGATGGTATCTGTTAGACCACGAAAACAGTGCGATCCAAATCCCGCAAAACACAAAAAGCATTACTATCAAAGAAAATGGAGGTATTTCCGCCGATGGTAAGGAAATCGGGAAATTAAAGGTTGTCACCGTTTCTGACTTAACTAACCTTGAATCTATAGGGGGATGCGCTTACAGATTGTCTGATAAAGCAAAACTACCGGAAAATGCAACTTATTTTGAAGTAGCCCATCGCTATCTGGAAAAATCTAATGTAAATGCGATAGATGAAATGGTTAATATGATCGCTAATATGAGAGCCTATCAATCTGGTTACAAAGTCACCAACTCCATCGACGACACCCTAAAAAAACTGATTAAACTCGTAACGTAAAATGACGTTATATTTTATCAAGAATGTGAATAATTGCGAATAAATTCAAAAGATACGCATAGATACACTTACTCGTTGAAAAGGAGATTATCATGATAAGGGCGTTGTATACTGCTGCTACAGGCATGAAGGCACAACAACTATTTTTAGATAATGTCTCAAACAATTTGGCAAATATAAATACTACCGGATTCAAAAGAAGCCAGGTAAACTTCCAGGATCTCCTTTATAGCAATAAATATCTCGCCGGGTCTGAATCTGCACAGGGCTTCGAGATACCATCAGGGATACAGCTGGGAGGTGGCGTAAGACCAATCTCGACATCAAAGGTATTTTCCCAGGGAAACCATCAAACCACGAATCGATCCTTAGACCTTGCTATTGAAGGTAACGGTTTTTTCCAAATCAGCCGGCCTGACGGCACTATTGCATATTCACGGGATGGCGCATTTGAATTAAATAGTAAGGGCGAGATTGTCACTGCAGAAGGTTTGCCGTTAACACCGAGTATTACGATCCAGGATGCTAAAGAGATTTCAATCGGGACGGATGGAACAGTATTCATAAAAGGCGCCGACGGCTCCCTTCAGAACGTGGGACAAATTATGTTGGCAAATTTTCCCAACTCAGCGGGTTTAGAAAGTATCGGAAGGAATATGTATGCTGAAACTGTCGCATCAGGGGCGCCGATAGTTTCCGTACCGGGCGAACAGGGAACCGGTGAAATCTACCAGGGAGTCCTTGAAAATTCTAATGTTGAAACTGTTACGGAACTTGTTAACCTCATCACTGCACAACGTGCCTACGAGATCAATTCCAGAGCAATAAAGGCCAGTGATGAGATGCTATCCACCATTAACAATATAACCTAATGAGGATTTTTTATGAAATGGAACTTTTTCATACCCTTGTCTATAGCAATATTCTTCGCCTTGCGTACAGCAGCCGGTGATACGATTACTATCGAAATTAAAGATAAAGTAACCCTGCCGGAAAAACAAATTACTCTGGGCGATATTGCATACGTTTCATGTAATAATCCATCTCTTTTAGAGAAGATCAACAATATCCTTATTGGAAATACCCCCTGGCCTGGAAATGTCAGAAAAATAGAACGCGACGTCCTCAACGCACGTCTTATGGACGAAGGCATCAATCTGAACAACGTCACTTACGGCAGCACAACTGCTTCACTGATCTCTGTGGAATCAATGACCATTACCGGTGAAGAAATCCTTAAGACGGCAAGGGAATATCTTTTGTCAAAATTATCCCGGCAGGAAAGTGAAATAATTATTGAGTCTGACAGGCCGCCGAAGGATAAATTATTACCAGCCAGCGAAGGAAATGTCCATTTTGAGATATCACAAATCGACTCTAACAAGAACCGGGGTAATGTCCAACTCATTGTCCGTATATTTATCGACGATAAACAGTATTTGAAAGTACCGGTATTCTTCAATATACGGGTATATGAGGATATTGTAATTTCCAACAGGAAGATCGATAGATATGATACTCTCAATTTGGATAACCTTACGATCCAAAGGATGGATACCACAAAACTTGCCGGTTTAACTTTTGTTAGTAAAGAAGATCTTATCGGGAAACGAGCCGTCCGAGCAATCCAGCCTAATACACCAATTACAGCAGATATTGTGGACAATCCCCCTGCTATAAAAAAAGGCGATTTTATCAAGGTGTTTGTTCAGACAGGAAATCTCCATGTTGTTACAAAGGGGGTGGCAAAAGAGGATGGTTATCTGGGAAAAATCATCAGGATAAAAAATATTGATTCGAATAAGGAATTATACGGTAAGGTAGAAGATTCGACCTCGGTTAAGATCGTTTTTTAGTGAGGCGCCATAGTATTACTTTATAAAAACTTCTTTTTTCTGCAAGTTTTTTTGGGACTTTCGTGGTTAAACTCTTTTTTATTTCCTATGAAACACAGCCCAACCTTGGCCACTTTTCAGATTCATTAGGGTGAGAGAAGATATTGTCGCGATTGAAAATCGAAAAGACTTAA
>JABWAQ010000136.1 GCA_013360945.1 Candidatus Brocadia sp. | reverse complement strand
TTAAAATCCCCTTCAGAAGAAGGATCGTGGCAATCCCCCTTAATAAAGGGGGCAAGGGGGTTGTTAGTAAATGAACATGGAGAGCTTGAAGTAGAAACAGAGCTTGGGATAGTCAAATTTACAAAACCCGTAGCATACCAGGAGATTGATGGGAAGAGGGTGGATGTGGCAGTTGAATACAATCTCTTAAATCCGAAATCAGAAATCCGAAATCAGAAATCCGAATACGGTTTCAAGGTCGCCTCCTACGATAAAACCAGGGAACTCGTCATAGACCCCCTCCTTGCATCTACATTTTTAGGAGGATATGGTGATGATATTGTCCAATCCATTGCCATAGACACAGAGGGAAATGTCTATGTGTCCGGTGTGACTTCTTCATCAAATTTTCCAACCACCACGGGTAGTTATGATGCTAATTTGAATGGCTCTCAGGATGCATTCGTCTCAAAGCTTGATAGTGATTTGACCAGCCTGCTTGCATCCGCTTATCTGGGGGGTTCCGGTAATGAAACCGGTTTTTCTGTAACCCTGGATTCAAGTGGAAATGTCTATGTGTCCGGAGCGACTTCCTCCGCAAACTTTCCTACAACCGATGGCGCCTACGATACTTCCCTGGGCGGAGGATTGCTTGGCGACGCCTTTGTGTCAAAACTCACCGGCGATTTAACAGACCTGCTCGCATCTACATATTTGGGTGGTTCCCTCATTGATTTTGCCTATCCTGTTGCAATAGACTCAGATGACAATATCTATGTGATTGGCATGACCTCATCGGCAGATTTTCCAACGACCGATGATGCTTATAATACCTCTTATAATGGCCTTCAGGACGTCTTTGTAACCAAGCTTAATGGAGATTTAACCAGCCTCCTTGCGTCAACCTTTCTGGGAGGCTCTCTTTTTGAATTTGTCTATTCTGCCGTCCTGGACCCGGAGGGAAATATCTATGTGGTTGGTCAGACGGTGTCGACTGACTTTCCAATAACCAAGGGCGCCTATGACAAGTCTTTAGGTGGCGGTGCATTATATGGTGACGCCTTTGTATCACGACTCAGTGGAGATTTAACCAGTCTGCTTGCATCCACATTTTTGGGAGGCTCCTATGTTGACTTTTCCTATGATGTCGCCATTGACACTGATGGTGATGTCTATGTGTCCGGTGCGACTTCATCATTAAATTTTCCCACAACCAAGGGGGCATATAAAAAGTCTTCAAAGGGTGGTGACGAGGCCTTTATATCAAGTTTCGATGATGACCTGACAAGGCTTCGTGCGTCCACGTATTTAGGCGGGTCATCCAATGATTATGGTTATTCAATTGCCATAGGCCAGGAGGGAAATATCTATGTGGCCGGTTACACCACATCATCAGATTTTCCAACAACCAGGAATGCCTACGATACCTCGTATAATGGTGAAGTTGATGTCTTTGTATCAAAGTTCAAAGGCAACCTGGAAAAACTCCTTGCGTCCACATATTTTGGGGACTATTACGACGATTATTGCTATTCTATGACATTAGACTCAGATGAAAATATCTGTGCGGTTGGCTATACTACCGGCTCTACCACCCGAAAGATAGCAGACCGGCGTGATGAAAATATTTATGAGGCTGACGATACACGGTTATTTAATTTCTCAAAATCTCTCAGCGCTTATGATACTTCTCATAATGGCGGAGAAGATGGCTTTATATCAAAATTTGACCGTGATCTTTCTGCTTCAACTACCTCAGATGAGGATGGCCGGATATCTGGCTCCGTGACAGACACTGAAGGTGTTCCTATTGAATCTGCAAAGGTAAAGCTCAAAGGCAAAGAGACAAAAACTAAAATGGACACGTCTTCCGATGCAGACGGTTTCTTTACGTTTGAAGATTTAGGGGCGGATACGTATAAAGTCACTGCAAAGAAGAAGGGTTATAAGAACGCCAGGCAGACGGTGACACTTGAGGAGGGAGGAGAGGAAGAGATCGCGATCGTGATGGAAAAGAAGGGCAGTTGAACATGCGGGTTAAAATTTGTGGGATTACCAATAATGAAGATGCGCTGGCTGCGGTTGCGTTGGGCGCTGATGCCCTCGGCTTTGTCTTTGCAAAGAGCCCCCGCCAGGTGACTAAAGAGCAGGCAAGGGATATCATTGAGCAGTTACCACCCTTTGTTTCTCCGGTGGGGCTCTTTGTTGATGAGCGGGTGGATACAATTAAAGAGGTCTGTAATTTTTGTCATATACACACGGTTCAGCTTCACGGTTATGAAGATCCTAAGTATGTGAATGATTTGAAAGGGTATAAGATTATCAAGGCTTTCCGGATCAAGGAAGAAGATGACTTGAAACTTCTGACAAATTACAAGCCACATGCCTTTCTCCTGGATAGTTATGTAAAGGGGGTTATGGGTGGAACGGGGGTGTCCTTCAATTGGGAGATTGCAAGTCAGGCGCATAAATATGGAGACATTATCTTATCGGGGGGGTTGACACCCGAAAATGTCAAAGAGGCCATTCGTATGGTAAAACCCTATGCCGTAGATGTGTCTTCCGGCGTAGAAGCGTCGCCCGGGAAAAAAGATAAGGCGTTAATGAAACGATTTATCATGAATGCGAAAATTTGGGAAGGATTGCAGGGACACGGTGCTCCGTGTCCCTATGATTCATGAGGATTCCAATATCGAATATCGAACAAGGAATAATGAATGTCGGAGGATAATAGAATATTTGATCTTGAAGAACGCTTATTTCAATTTTTGCAACAAGCGTAAAAACCGCGAAACAAAAGGATGATAAAAAACCTCATCGTTCGAAATTCTTTGTTCGATATTCGTTATTCAACACACGGGTAAATTGATCCGTCATTTTAAGTTAGCGCTTATGGGGCTTCACCCCTGGCTAGATTCTTTCGTCCCTTAGGGACTTATTGTTATTTGTGTAAAATATGCGACAAGACATCCTCAGATCAATCCCATCGGTTCATGAACTCCTTGAGTCGCCGGAAATATCAAAATTACTTGCTATTTATCCGCGGCAACTGGTGGTTGATGCAATACGTGCAGTTTTAGAAGACGTCCGGCAAACCCTGACGCACAAAAAAGACTTATTACAACAGGGCAATAATCGGGATACCTCCCCTTCATGCCCTCCTTGCGAAGGCGAGGAAACAGGGGAGGTAAAAGAGTTTGTTGAAGCGCAAACGATCGCGCTCTCTCCACAAAGACTATCCATCCTCGTTCGTCAATTCCTCCGGCAAAAATACTGTGGTATCGGGCATGCCATTAACGCAACGGGGATTATACTTCACACGGGACTTGGCAGGGCGCCCCTCGCTGATGAGGCGGCAAGGCAGATACAAAACGTCTTACAAAGTTTCTGTACGCTGGAAATTGAAAGACTTACGGGCAGGCGCGGAGTTCGATATCATCATGTTGAACAACTCATCTGTATGATCACCGGTGCCGAAGCGGCGCTGGTCGTCAACAATAACGCCGCAGCCGTTTTGTTGGTTCTGGATACCCTGGCCAGAGGCAAGGAGGTCGTCATTTCACGTTCCCAGCTTGTGGAGATCGGCGGGTCATTCCGCATGCCCGATGTGATGTCCAAGGGAGGCGCAATACTGGTCGAGGTAGGAACTACCAATAAGACGTACCTCACCGACTATAGCAATGCCATTACCGAGCGTACCGGGCTTATTCTGAAGGTGCATCAAAGCAACTTTAAAATCGTGGGTTTTACCGAGATGGTGGATTTAAAGGACCTCGTTTTACTGGGAAGAGAACGCAGTATTCCGGTAGTGTATGACCTGGGAAGCGGCGCTTTGATTGACCCGGAAAGATTTGGATTGCCCCGCGAGCCGACTGTGCAGGAAAGCATAGAGGACGGGGCAGATATTGTTACATTCAGTACTGATAAATTATTGGGCGGACCGCAAGGTGGTATTATTGCCGGCAAAAAGAAATGGATCGATCTCCTGAAAAGGAATCCATTGACCCGTGCCCTCCGTGTGGGAAAATTAACCATCGCTGCGCTGGAGGCAACGTTAAAACTCTATCTGGACGAAGGACTTGCTGAAAAAAAAATTCCCGTCCTTGCCATGATGTTTGCTTCAGTTGAGACAATAGAAGAAAGGTGCAAAAAATTAATAAGCAAAATAACTCCGGAAGCAAAGACCTTCATGGATATTTCAACGGTAGAAGGCATCTCAGAGATGGGTGGCGGGTCATTGCCCGGTGAAGGAATTCCGACAAAGCTCATTTCTCTTCATTCGGAAAAAATAAATGCCGGAGAATTAGCCGCGCAACTGCGGGGCAACACACCCCCGATCTTTGCGAGGATTGAACAAGACCGCGTGTTACTGGATATGCGCACGGTGTATGACAACGAAGTCGATATGATTGCGGCGGCATTAGAAAATATAGGTAGTTCATAAGAAAAGAGTATTGTTCAAATTTCCCTTTTTATTATCAAACTATTTGATACAATTGACTTGGAATATGAACTTTTTTCTTCAAAGAGGCGTATATGGGTGTTTATGAAGAGGTAAAACAGGCATTACAGGACATTGTAGCGCCGGAACTGAAGACGCTGCAGGTCGAGATAAGACGTCTTGATGAGAAAATTGATTCGTTAGACGGAAGATTAAATGCACGTATGGATTCACTGGACTACAAAATTGAATCGTTAGACGAAAAATTAAATACGCGCATTGATTCGTTAAAGGCGGAAATAACAACCGAGATAAAACGGTTGGACGAAAAAATAGATATTGCCATTCAGATACGGGAACGGCTTGCAGCCATTGAAGGCAGGTTTGAAGAGCGTGAAAGAAGGCGCTCTCCCGCAAAGACAAAAAAATAATATAACCTACACCTGTTCCACAGAAAGTCATTTCCGGCATTAGACGGTAAATAAGTATTTTCATAAAGCAAAGCGAATTTAGAGGAATAATCACACAGAGACACAAAGCCGCTAAGAATAATTAATGGAAAAATACAATAAATCTTTGTGTCCTGGAGGCTTTGTTCGTGTTTTCCAATCGAAAAATGAAAAATTGGAATCAACAAGAAGTTGAAATTGCAATCAGCCGGGGTGGAGTAATTGCTCTTGTAAATCCCTATGACAATCTTGTCACAACGGGTGTTTCTCCATGGCCTCCTGCTGAAATAGTCCAAAAACTTTACCAAAGCCGTCACGCAGGAGCTTTTGTCGGCGACCAAAAGGAAAAAGCAACCAAATTCCTTGGCTATTATTCTGACCTTCAATCGATCCACAGCGAGGATGCCATAAGCTGGAGTGTGTTTGGAACTGCCGCCCATTCTTCAATAGAGACACGCAATACATACCTTCAATTCAGTGAAGTGCATTGGCAAAACCTGGGATGAAATTTGTGGTTTAGTCTCCCATCCACATCATGACGAGCTACAAAAGTATCTGACCTGGAAAAAACAAAATTCGTAACAGTTCAGCACCCCCACCTGACCTCCCCCATCGAGGGGGAGGAAGTGTTTTTCCCCGCCCCTGGTGGGAGGGGATAGGGGAGGGGGTGAACTGATACCAAAATTCAAAGAATGGATAAGCGCTTTAAGATTGAAGATAGCGGGCTCAGGGGCTCTAAAGCGACAAGGTAATTGATTCCGCAGCTCCATGTCGGCGTTAGTCGTTAAGAATGATTATTATCGTGACGGCACATAGATAATGCTTCTACGGTCAAACAAAAATAAGTTTTTACAGACATCAAACAGCAGAAAATAAAGTAATGAGCACGAAGCAACCTACCAACATGCCACACAGCACAGACAAATGGATTGATGAAATAGCGGAAGCATATCTGTAATTCCATCCCTTGAATCACCTAATCCGAGCAAGCCGGAATCGTTGGTAGCGCAGGCTTCCAGCCTGCACATTATATAAATTCAAAAGCAGGCAGGATGCCTGCGCTACACAATATTTTTGCTCTTTATCATTTTGCATTTTGATTTTTAAACTTTGCATTTATAATAAACACGAATAGGCACAGCAGATGGCTTTCTATGATGCCGAAGAGGTTAAACTCAATGTCATTAGGACAAGGTTTATTTTATCTAAACAACCCCCTTTATCCCCCTTTTTTAATGGGGATTTGTTCGTCAGGATTTATTTCTTTAACACTATCAGAAAGTAGGTCGTAAGGTGATGAGAAACTTGTCTCTCTGTCGTGTGCCTCATGGAGGTAACGTTCTTTGTCGTATAGCGATCTTTTCTTTTTTTCTCTTAACGATACCATTAACGGCAACGCCCCTTTTCGCAGAACAAGGCGATACGGGCAAGTCCTTAGAGAAAAAAACAACTCTTGAAGTTCAAAAAGTTCAAATGCCTTTTATAGCCAATTATGGTCAGGTTGATGAACGGGTGCTTTTTTATGCACAGACCTTTGCGGGAATGGTGTTTGTAAATAAGGATGGGGAGATCGTCTATTCACTGCCAAAGGGCAGTTCGAAGTCGGCAGCGGGAAGTTCGAATGGTAAGGGTTGTAAACAACCGGCAGCCGACAGTAAGCAGTTTGAAAGGCTGTCCAATCTGGTTTCCTCTTTAGAAATAAGCGATCAGGAGGTGTGTAAGGTAACCGCATTCCATCCTGATAAAAGGAGGGCACACCCCCAGCCACCCTTGTTAGAAGAGAGAATAGGAGTTGCCTTGAAAGAGGAACTTGTCGGCGCGCAAGCCAAGGCTGTACTGGGCGAACAACCCTCGGTAACTCAGGTAAACTATTTCAAAGGCAACGACCCGTCCGGATGGAAGACGAATATACCGGCCTATGAGTTTGTAATGCTTGGCGAAGTCTATGAGGGAATAGACTTAAGGCTGAAGGCGTATGGAAACAACGTAGAAAAGCTCTTTACGGTAAAACCGGGCGCAGATCCAGACCAGATAAAG
>JABWAQ010000135.1 GCA_013360945.1 Candidatus Brocadia sp. | reverse complement strand
GTGTGGTCACGAGAAAAAAACTTCCTGTTCGCCGAAATAACCAGTAAATATAAGGCTTTTACAGCCTTTTTGTTTTTCGTCATGGGGTGAACATCCGTTGAAACAAGATCGGAGGGCAGCTTATTGGGGTAGAGGGGAGTCGCTCCCCGTGCGGGAGCGTGGATTGAAACTAAGAACCGCTGGGGGAGCGACGGGAAGGGGAAGTCGCTCCCCGTGCGGGAGCGTGGATTGAAACCCTCAAAATCAGCCTTAACAAGGTTTGTCAGCCCGTCGCTCCCCGTGCGGGAGCGTGGATTGAAACCCCTATGAGACTGCCTTGCTAATGATGGTGCTGCCGTCGCTCCCCGTGCGGGAGCGTGGATTGTTACATCGTAGGGACACGGAGCGCCGTGTCCCTACAAAATTGCATCCCGCCTTCAGACTGGATGCGGATTTCATTAAATATTTGGGGAACCATATAATAAACGAGAAAATCCTTGACAAGAATAATTTCAGTGCTATAATTTTTTCATTCGTAATACTAAATACATGAGGACTATTATGTCAAGTTTAGTCAGATTCGGGGTTTCTCTGGAAAAGGAACTGCTCAAAAGGTTTGATGAACGGATCAAAGAAAAGAAGTACACCAACCGCTCTGAGGCCATACGCGACCTGATCAGGGATGATCAGGTGAAAAAAGAATGGCAGGAGGGAAAAGAGGTCGCCGGGTCAATCACCCTTGTCTATAATCATCACAAAAGGGATTTGACCAATTTCCTTATTGATATTCAGCATGACTATCATGACATTATCCTCTCTACCCAGCACATTCACCTGGATCACGACAATTGTCTTGAAATAATCGTGGTAAAAGGAAAACCAAAAGAAATTGAAGCATTATATGGAAAGTTAAAATCAGCAAAAGGGGTTAAACACGGAGGATTTGCTATGGCTACCACAGGAAAGGAGATAATCTGATTGCAAAGGAATTTTTATTTTGGACGCAGTTTCTTCGTCTCGTAAGCGCACTGTCAAACGATTATCAGTTCCAAAGCAAAATACTTATCCATGTATATCTGCGGTAAATCTGTGTTTGTAATATTTTTTTCTTTATTGATAGCACGTTTACTGTATTTGTAATACCGTAGTACAATTAAAATTCCGATCAAGGCTTTCAGATGCATATTAGCGATGGCGTTCTCTCACCATATATTGTTGGAGTCGGATGGGCAATAGCCCTGCCTACGTTAGGAATCTCTCTGCGTCGCTTACGATCTGACCAGGTCGGTACTTATGGGGTAGTTGCCGCAGCTTTCTTTGCAGGCTCAACAATCCATGTGCCTGTTGGTCCGTTCAGCATGCACCTGGTGCTCAGCGGTATAGCGGGACTATTACTCGGCTGGGGCGCTTTAACGGTGGTAACGGTGGGGCTATTCTTACAGGCACTGCTCATCAGCTTTGGCGGACTGACAGTATTGGGGGTCAATATTTCCATCATGGCCTTGCCTGGCGCTATCATGGGTGTGATAGGACGTCGATGGATGAAGCATGCTTCTGTTAAAAAATGTCCATGGATCGGATCGTTTATCAGCGGTGGAACAATCTTGATTTCGGCTATTTTACTTTATGTAACGCTATCTTCGACGCATACAGCGCTGATGCCTCTCGCTAAATTGGTTTTTCTGGGCCATATTCCTATCGCCGCCATAGAAGGCTTCATCAGTTTTTGGCTGGTGCATTTTCTGCAAAAAGTGAAACCGTCATTATTGGGGATCCCGGTACAACGCCCGTAAGATAAGCCACCTGCCGTAAAAGTGGCCTGAGACCAGGAGGACAAGAGGGGGCTGTTTAGATTAAATGACAAGGAATCACGATATGAAAATTGTACTGTATCTTGTCTTCACTATCCTCATTTTATCACCTTCTCTGGCGAATGCCCACGGACTTTATGTCTCCTCTGATGCAGGAGAGTTGCATGCCAATTTCAGTGATCATTCGCCGGCCTCAGGCGCCGTGGTTAGCATCGTGGATGAAGATGGTATTGCCATTATCAGAGGTACCATGGATGAGAAAGGTATATGGACGCTACCAAAAGACATAGAGGGAGAGCCAAAATTTGTCGTAGTCGAGGCGCCTGGTGGACACCTTACGCGGATCACATGGCAAGAAGTTTTACAGGGAACTTCAAAAGACTTCTTTGACTATTTTGGCGTTCGAATAGCAATTGGGGTTGCCATTCTTGCGGGAAGTGGTCTTATAATGAAACGTCTATTAAATCGAAAATCCAAAATCTGAAACCCGCAATGAGTATATCTCCGCCTTCAACACGTTTGGGAACGGTGCTTATCTTGTTGGTTCTGATAGGACTTGGATTGCTCAATAATCTTTTTTATCTTCTTTTTTGTTTTTTTATTATCAATTTGTTCGCCGTGTTAATCGTGAGTAGGGCGTATGTTGCCGCATGGCGCTGTAAAGGGGTAATGATCTTTTTCGTATTAACAGGCGCATCCTTGCTCTGGACATTGGAGGGGCGCACCCTTGCCCCGGTCATCATGGTGAAGATGCTGTCCATGTGGTTGTGGGTTGTGGTCTGGACAACCTGGGTTGGTTTCGAACGAACCCTGTTTACCTTTGAAAGATTAGGGGCGCCGTCAGTTTTAATCCATATAATTGCATTTACTGCACGGTTTTTACCGATTTTATCAGAACGGTTAAAGATGATGCTTGCCGCCCAGGCCTCCCGTGGGGCAAAAAGGGGCATACATTATTTGCAATTGCGTAACCTGGCAGGGGGAATTGGCTGTTTGTTGTTAGCAAGTTTTGAACAGGCTGAGAATGTTGAACGTGCCATGCAGTCACGTGGATTTAGCGGTACGTTACCTTTTCTTTTTGATGAAAGAGATGCTCTTGCAGTTCCCTATGGCAGTTTGTTTTTGCTATTTCTTTTAACTGGTATTGTATGTTTTGGAGTAGTTTGCGATGTCCTGCGTTATCCGTGCTCAGAATTTATCTTTCAAGTATCAAAATGGCTGGCTGGCGCTATCTGATCTGTCATTGTCAGTTCATCAGCATGAAAAAGTGGGAGTGATCGGGCCAAGCGGGGCAGGTAAAACTACCTTTTTCTGGCATTTGAATGGTTTATTGAAACCCGATTCAGGGATTGTTGAGGTCTTGGACCGCCCCCTTGCTGAGCATAAGAATATTAACGAAGTCAGACGTCACGTGGCGCTGACCTTTCAACAGGTGAACGATCAACTCTTCTGTTCCTCAGTCCGGGAAGAAATTGCTTTTGGCCCACGGAATTTGGGCTGGCCGGTGCAAGAGATACGGGAAGCGGTTGAACGTTGGCTGGCATATTTTGACCTGAACGAGGTAAGTCATCGGCCACCGCATCATTTGTCGGGCGGGCAGAAAAGAAGTGTTGCTTTGGCCGCAGCAATGGCTATGGAACCACAATTGCTGATCCTTGACGAACCGGCAAATGATCTTGACCACAGAAACCGGCGCAGATTGATCACCTATCTGAAAGACTTACGAATAGCCTTTATGGTAGCTTCTCATGATTTATATTTGATTTCAGAAGTTACACAACGTTGTGTGCTCATGAACAAGGGAAGGATTGTGGCAGACAGGCCCACTCATGAATTAGTTCGGGATGAATACACATTACAACAATATGGAATGGAGGTGATGAGAAGATAAATATTTTTTTAAGATATAGGTAGCACATATATTACATAAGTGCTATCGATATATTGTGAAGCTTTCTTAAAGACCATTGTGTAAGGTTAAGATTTTGATAGTTGTCATTGCGAGCAAATAAGGCAACTCTATACACGAATAGATTGCACAGACATCTCGCACATGTCGTACACTCGCAATGACAACTTTTATTTTAATTGTATAGGAATTTTCATTTTATTTATGCGTGTATCAGGGTGGCACGGACAAACTTTGTTTGTCCGTGTTCGTCCTTAACTTGATATCATGGGAGGTAGTAATGTTGACAGGAAAAAGAAACATGCATTTTATGGTAGGCTTTATGGTATTATGCATCTTTGTAATTAGTATGAGGAGTAGTTCCGCCCATCACGGCGGAGTTTCTACGGCCTTTGGACCAGGGGCGCCTATTGAAACGGCCTCTCCTTTGGCCCTTGGTAAGGGGAACTTTTTACTCTACGAAAAGTTTGAATACGTGCCTTTTGAACACAAGGGCCATGCGGACCCTGAAAATATCGACACCTTTACTTTCTTTAACACCCTTGTAGGGTATGGTTTTACCGACGCCCTTAGCGTCTATGCCATATTGCCGGTAGCGATAAAGGAACAGGATAGCCTGGGTACATCGAGCGGGCTGGGAGATTTAGGGTTTATTTTTCAATATGGTTTTAAGTATGGCGAAAGAGATGGCATCCGTGGTTTGTATGGTTACGGTCCGGAAGATTCATATGGCGCTGAATACAGCACGGATGACTTAAAAATGGCCCTGCAGGCCGGGTTTTCGGTGCCAACCGGTGAAACATCGAATCGTGATAATAATGGAAACATCTTCGATATGGGGATGCAGCCTGGTTTCGATGCCCCTACGTTTATGTTTGGATTTGTTGCATCGAAGATGATTTTTCCGCATTTTACCCTGACTGGAGATACATCGCTTACGACATTTACCGAGCATAACGACGGCAAACCAGGCAATGAAATTCGTTTTAACATTGCAGGGGGATACGAAATTTATGAGAAAAAAAACGGGTTTCTCTCCAGGCTGGATATTATTGCAGAAACAAACATGCTTCATCTTACAAAAGACCAGGATGAGGCGAATGAAACAGATGATGCAACGGGTGGGACGATCCTGTACCTCTCTCCCGGGTTAAGGGCAACGTTTGGTAAACACGTCAGCATCGGAATGCTGATAAAATTGCCAACATGGAAAGACCTGAACAACGAATCAGAACAGCAAGGCGCTGAGGGTCTGGAAGAATACCGGGCGGTCGTTACCTGTTCTATTTCCTTTTAGCTGTAAAGATGGTTGATTCAAGTCTCTCTGTCAGGGTTACAGGACAAGCACAATGTGCGTTTGGTTATTTTGTTAATCACCCCAGGCCTCTCTTGATAGAGAAGAGTGGAATCCCCTTTAGAAAGAGGGGATAGAGGGGTGTGTAAAACAAGCCGTATTGAAAGGAACTGTTCATGGTAAAAAATACCCGTTTTAAAAAATGTATGGTGTTTTTGTTGTTTTTCTATATCTGTTTCCTGCGTGTTGTTTCCGCCCATGAGGGCCACTCCCATGAGGCGGTAATTACCATCGGGAAGAAGACCGTTGTGCATCTCCAGGCAATTCTGTCAACCTACCAGGAGGTGCATACTCATTTGGTAAGGAAAGACATGAATGGTATTGCAGAGTTAGCCCAGAAATTATCAGATGCTGCCAGACAAGCTATTCAAACTGAACCAAACGGAGCCGGCAGGCATATGATGGAGCACGTGCTTGCAGGAGCAGAAGATCTGAAGAAAGCAAAGAGCGTTCGAGATGCTCAAAAGTCATTTGCGTCGATAAGTGATGGTCTTTTGCCATTTTTTAAGTCCTGGCCGAACCAACTCAAGAGGAATGACTTGAAGATGTGCAAATGCAATCATGACGGACATTGCTGGCTTCAATCACAGAACTGTGCTTCGACCTGTCCCTATTCTGCAGATCAGGCAAAGATGTGTTCGGATATCGAAGAGGTAAAGTGATTGTCCGTGTAGTGGCAAGGCGCGCCTTGCCACTACAATATTTGAATAACAATTGAAGAAATATATTGATATGTATCCTGCATGCTGTTTGGGAGTGCATTACGAAAATCTCTCGTTCGTGTTAGAAATGACCCACATAAAGTGATGTTCTTTTTAAGCATCTTTGTTTTCGTAAAGAGCAGGACGGACTTCGTCTTGAGCGCCCGGTCGAAGGATTCTAGCATTGTTTTTAAGATGGCATCTACCTTCCCTATGCTTGCTTAATCTTCACTGTATCTTGTTTGGTTGCAAGCAGCTTCATCAGAAATCAGAAACTTAATAAAAGGATAAAGATGTAGAAATGATATTTGTTCTATCTGGTAGTAGCACGAACACAAATAATATAGCACTGTTGGACCGGTTGTGGAAAAGGAGAATATCGTGAGGTTGTGCAATTTCTTTGTATGCCCGAATTGTGGTTATGATGAAAAGTTTAAGATTTATACGAGCAACGTCCAGGTGATTTATCAATCACCCGAGGCTGGCATACGTTCATTCGAGAGTAGTATTTTACCAAATCTGCGGCATGGCGATAACTATGTCGAATGTCAGTTGTGTTTTGAAAAATTTAGAACATGATAAGGCGATCGTGATGAAAGGAAAATATTTATTTGTAATTTTTTGTGTAGGTAACTTTTTAGTAGCGTTGTCAAGTGGAGACCTGACAAAAGCCCTCCAAATTATTGTTGTCACGCATCAAAACCGTTGTAATAATAGGCAAGCCGAATCTTGGTAACATTCAGTGCTCCGGCAATACTCCATTTGCTCACATTCATCCGCAGATTAACCGTACGCATGGCCTTATTTAAACGAGCGTTCACGCCGGGTTCTTGCCGCGGCAGAAGCAAAACAGCTTGGACGCGGGGGGATTTCTTTGGTGAGTCGGGCCTGTGGACTATCACGTGTGACGATTACCAAAGGCATTCGCGAGCTGACCAAAGAGGACGAGTTGCCAGCGGTTATCAGGATACGACGCAAAGGGGCGGGAAGGCGGAGTCTTATCTCTGCGAAACCAGATTTGCCTGTCATGTTGGAGGATTTGATTGAACCATCGATCCGAGTGGATCTGGAATCGCCATTGCGCTGGACCTGCAAAAGCACCCGCATGCTTGCAAAGGGGCTTACCCGTCAGGGGTGCCGGATTAGTCACGAGAAGGTTGCGCA
>JABWAQ010000134.1 GCA_013360945.1 Candidatus Brocadia sp. | reverse complement strand
TCTGGCAATTGCCAAAAACGCCCTGACGGTAAAAACGCCTTCTGGGTTGGCCTATAAAATCGCTTGTTAATTTTTCAAAGAACTAAAGTGTTACAAAAATTGATTCCAACGTGTGGGACCATTGAACTTACGAAAGAACAAAAAAAGATTCTCTATGCACCGGTTAATGAAGAAAGCATAGAAATTCGCCCTGACGGTCTTATCTACTTGCCATGGACAGAATATCTGTCGAGGCTTAGGAATGCATTTGGCATGAATTGGGCAATTGTGCCACAAGGCATGCCAAAGCTCATTGATGATTTTATACTCTGGGGATTTTATCTTGTTATACAAGGGAAACTGGCTGGATATGCTATAGGCGAACAGGAATATCATCTGACAAATAAGAAGATGTCGTGGGGCGATGCCTGTGAAGGAGCAAAATCAAACGCTCTTATGAGACTATGTAAAGGTATTGGGATAAGCCTTGAACTATGGAGGCCGTCTTTTGTAAAGCGATGGAAAGAAAAATATGCTGAAACATACTGGGGTACAGATAATCACGGAAATAAAAAGCAATTGTGGCGTAAAAAAAGTGATGAAAAAGTTCAGCAAAAACAAGCTGCAACCAGAGGCAAGCACGAAGATAATGTAAAAAAGGACTTAGAGGAGCTAGGTAAATTTATTGATGAAGCGATGTCTGGCACAAAACAAGGACAAGACGCGTCTCATTCGGCAATAAACAAAGAAGAAAAAGCCGTAACGCAGAAGAAAACCAGAAAAACAGTTGGCTTTCTGGAATCTATTGAGCAATTAAAGTCAAAAATTGACCCTGAAACATTTAATCAAATTTGTAAGCCCTATGCGCCTCTCGATAAACTCCATGAAAGAACAAAGCAAGTTGAACTTTACAATAAATTAAGAGAAGCACAGGCCTTTGCATTATCATAATTTACTATCGGTTAAAAAGGTGCATAAGAAAAGTTGTATTGTAAGGCGGCTCATAGTTGAGCCGCCTTATTTTTTAAATGGGTTATCCCACGTTAGTGAAGTATTTACATTGTTTTGAATTTATGGTCGAATATTTTTATCTTCACGGCCTTTACACTGTGCTATAGATACGGCGATAAAACAAACTACCACGAGAATATTATATGTCCCCCGATTAAAGCAAAGATATGATTTCATCCAAATCACACAATTGATATTGCCAAAAGGCTGTATTTTGACATAAATACTTAATTAAAGAGAAAGGTGTTAAATCATGTTTCACAAAATAAAAGAACTTATGCACGAAATGATCGATTTTTTGAGCTCAGGCGAATCTGGAGCCCTAAAAGATAGAAACGGGCGAATTGTGGGGGTATACGATGGTGGACCACATGCATGGAGTTTGGTTAGATTTATACCTAAATTCTGCAAACGATTTTCGCAGTGCGAAAATCAGCCTTCTATTAACATCCTTGATAGATAAAGACTGGCATTAAACTTCGTTTTTACCCCTGTTTTGAGTTATCCAGTGCTATTCTAGGCAAAAAAATACTGAAAAATAGCTTAGGTTGAACCGCCCAGAGCGATAAAAACAGGATGCGAACGTACCATCTTCCTTTACCATATTCTCAGTACCCGAAACACATGGAATCAAAGACAAAAATCACTTTTTATCCGAACTCTACACTCAGCGACATGCCTTCCCACGCTCGCCAATCTTCCTGATGGAGAAACTTCTCTGGTAACTTTAATATCAACTGTCTGCTTCCTTTTGTCAATTTCCCAGCAACACGGATTAACCAGAGTCTCATCGTTTTTATTTCCCACTGTTGTATCGCCCCTCCCGTGAGCAGAGCCATCCACTTCAAGAAATTATACGCTAACACCGCACATTGAAATAACGCCGCATTGACAAAAAACTCACTGGTGCGTAAATGCCCCGCATTCATCTGACTCTTACACTCTTCTATCCACGTCTCACACGTTGCCCTCTTTCCATACGAACGATGCGCTTCTATCGGACTTAACCGTTCTGTCGTAACGTAACAGAAATACTCATACACCGGTATAGGAAACAATCCCCTCTCTATTTTGATCAATTTCCTTGCTGCCACAAACCGTCTTGCACAATTCCAGGCGGTACATTGATACATAAAATCGGCTTGCTCCCACCCTGCATCCCCTTCCACTGCCTCCCATTTCTGGCCTTCAAGCAACCCTTCCAGGTCCTTCAACTTTACCTTAATAAGGTATCCCGCCGACACTGACTCCAGGTAATCCAGTAACTCTCCAGAGAAAAAACCACTGTCTCCCCGAAAGATTATTCGTACCCGTTTTTTCATATACACCATACACTCTTTCATAAACTCTACAATTCCATTACTCGTGTACGCACTCCCGCAGCGAAACCAACTATGCC
This sequence comes from Candidatus Brocadia sp., assembly GCA_013360945.1. Lineage (GTDB taxonomy): Bacteria > Planctomycetota > Brocadiia > Brocadiales > Brocadiaceae > Brocadia. The sequence goes on along the minus strand of JABWAQ010000134.1, from coordinate 4,547 downwards.
ATATCTCCTTCGTCTCTGCCACAAATGCTATCAACGGACGATACGACTTCTGCCCCTTCTTGCGTGAGTTATACCCCACGTCCGCTCCTTGCTGATTCCCATATACCCCATCCACCGTTGAATCAACGTCTATCCACATATCGCCGAGCGCACTTCTCAATTTATGCCCTGAACGTACCGCCCGCTTCCACACCTGTCCCCTGAAACGATGGATTATCCCCGTCAGTTCCACAATATCCCCTTGGGTTACCAGCTTCAGAATGCGTCCTACCGTGGTGTCTACAGGTACTTCTTTCCATCCTGCCATTTTCTTCAGCACCTCATCCGCCCATGCCTTTACTATCTGTACCATCGAGGTCGCTCCGGCTATCAACCCAATCACTATCATCTCCACTGCATCAACAACCTGATACTGTGCGTTTGCACCTCGCTCCTTATGCACTGCTTCTTGCACTCGTTTCCTAAATAATAACTTCTCCATGAAGGTAAGTACAGGCAATAACCCTGCATGTACCGTCAATCCCTTCCCATCCATCTTCGTCTTGATTTTCGGTTGTTTTCTTGTCCCTTCTTGTGGTATATTCTTCATCGAAAAGGTGAACCTCCTTAAAATGTTCTATAGTCCCAAATCCCTTGGAGATTCTACCTTTTTCCGCCTAATCCTGCAACAAGGCTTCGCCTTGCTTGCAGGATTTAGGTTATATAAAATGACGGATACATTCATCGGTATGAATGGCGTATTACGCAATAGTTGAAAGATTACACCAAACAAAAATGCAGAAACAAAATTAGCGGCAGGGCCTGCAAAGGATACAATCATATTGTCCCGACGGGGATTTCTGAAGTTGTAAGGATTTACGGGGACAGGTTTACCCCACCCAAAATGGGCAAAGACAAAACATAGTGCCCCAAGAATATCGATGTGGGCAAGTGGATTCAATGTCAACCGACCCTGCAGTCTTGCCGTGGGGTCACCAAACTTGTTTGCAGTCCAACCATGGAAATACTCATGAATGGTAAGTGCATACAGTATCGTTGGAATTGATATGAGTAAATTGTTTAGGTTCACAGATACGCAAGTTCTCCCTTAATTTAAGCCGTGAGCATAAGCATACTAACACAATGGGGATAAGTTGTCAAGTTTGGAACACTTAATTGAAATTTTAACCAAAAGCGGCATCTCTCACAAAATTCAAGTTTGTCCGTGCCACCCAAAAAACCGCTTAAATAAAATGAAAATTCCTATACAATTAAAATAAGCAACTATGAGAGTTTTTAAAGCGTTAATTCAAAGACAGGTTGGGAAAACTGCTAACGCCGTACTTGCATTCCCTTATTTTATCTGCTAAGTTATCGCGCTGAAATTTTAAAAATGTTAAAGACGTATCGGACTTATTTGTTTTTATGATTTATGTATCTGTTGTTATTGTAAATTGGAATACACAAGACATATTGTCCCTTTGTCTTGATTCATTATATAAAAACACAAAAATTCCGTTCGATGTGTTTATTATAGATAACAATCCCAGGGCTCATGGGACACGGGCTTGCACTCTCCTTCAATTCCTCTTTAAAAAATGGGAACCCGTTGAGATTTGCGAAAGAAAAAAGGAGTTTTTACAAATAAATACTGATAACATATTGGAAGATATTATACAGAAATATAAAAATGTGCACATTATTAAAAATTGTAAGAATTTAGGGTTTGCCCATGCAGTAAATCAAGGAATTTTAAGCTCGAAAGGTGAATATATATTCACTCTTAATCCTGATGTGATAGTAACGGAAGGTTACATTGATATGCTGTTTGAAAAAATAAAGGCTGATAAAGCAATCGGCGCTATTTCAGGAAAATTGCTTAATCTGTCAAATAAAAGGAGGTTGGATAGTGCCGGACAAATTATTTATAAAAACCGATTTGCCAGGGATCGTGGTTATCAGGAAATTGATGCCAACCAGTATCAAGGAGGTTATGTGTTCGGGACATGCGCGGCTGCTACTTTATATAGAAGAGAGATGCTGCAAGATGTCAAGATTAATGACGAATATTTTGACGGTGACTTTTTTGCATATCTTGAAGATGTAGATCTGGCATGGAGGGCACAAATAAGAGGCTGGAAATTTTATTTTTTAGATAATGCCATAGCTTATCATAGCAGGGCAATTTCAAGCCAGATCTTCTTGAGAAAGATAAAGAGGAAATTCTTGGGTTGGAGGAATCGCTTTTTTATGATAATTAAAAATGATTCTTTGTTAAGTGTCGTTGTGAATATGCCCTTTCTGGTATTTGGACCTGTAAAGTCAATAAGAATGTTTAGAAAAAGACGTCTTATCCAGAAAAGCAGAGTAGTGGATCATCAGGAAGTTGCAAAATGGTTTTTACCCTATCATCCGTTGAAGACGCCAGAACAAAAATGCATACCCCAATAATAGATGTATCTTTTATCATAATTGATTACAAGGCATTACTTCCTTTGCAAAAATTGCTCGCTACTATCCATGAAAAAACGACAGGGGTTATTTATGAGATTATTGTTGTAGATAACAGTGGAGATGATAAAGAAGTGTTTTTTAAAGAAAATTATCCTGACATAAAATATATAAATAATACCAGGAACCTGGGGTTTAGTAAGGCGGCGAATATTGGTATTAGGAATTGTACAGGAAGATATATTTTGCTCTTAAATCCTGATACCTGGTTTAAAAATAATGTAGCTCTATTGCTCGCTCAGTTTTTAGACAGTCATCATGATGTAGGTATTGTGGGGAGTAAGATACTGAATGATGATGGGTCTATTCAATTTTCGTGTCGCAGTTTTCCATCTTACAAAACAGCCTTTTTTAATCGCTATTCATTGCTAACGAAGATGTTTCCAAAAAACAAGTACTCCATGGAGTATATCAATCCATATAATTCCCACGATAAAACCAGCGAAGTTGATTGGGTATCTGGCTCGTGCATGATGATCAGGACGCAAGCATTAAAAGCAGTTGGCCTATTTGACGAAGACTTTTTTATGTACTGCGAAGACGTTGATATCTGCCATAGAATGAAGCTTTTTGGTTGGAAAGTAGTCTATCACCCTGATGCCGTAGTATATCACACTATCGGTGGGAGTTCCCAGCAGAATAAAATCAAGACAGTTATAGAGAGGCACAGAAGTATGTGGATTTATTATAAAAAATATTTTAAACGGAATAAAATCATTGATGTTACGGTCTGGCTTGGTATATTATGTAGATGCATTTTCCATGTGATTATAGCATTAATGTAAGATAAGTTAAATTCAAAGTAAAAGTATAGGTTTGAATATCCAATTTTATTTATTTGTTACATATATATTCTTTTTAACCATTGCCATTTCATTAACAATTGTACCGTTTTTAATAAGGTTGGCAAAAAGGTTCGATATTATCGATTATCCCAATCATCGGAAAATCCATACCGCCCCAACCCCTCTATTAGGAGGGTGTGCCATTTTTGGAGCTTTTACAATTGTTTTATCCATTCACCTATCCATTGTTGTACTCCTTAAAGACGCAATTGCGAGCAACCTTTTGTTATCGCCGCGACTCCAATTCTACGCACACAATACGACGTTTATAACAAAACAGGTACTTGCGGTGATATTAGGGGGGTTAGTAATTGCTTTCGTAGGGTTAATCGACGATATAAAAGGTTTATCCATAACTGTAAGACTAGCGGTGGAAACCGCTGTTGCTTTTTTCACAGTCTGGATGGGATTCAAATCTTATATATTTTTACCCGAAGTTACCACCTGGATAATTACAATATTCTGGATTGTGGGCGTTACCAATGCATTCAATCTTCTGGACGGTGCTGACGGGCTTGCTGGAGGAGTGGGGGTTATATCGTCCTGCATCCTTGCGGGTATTATGTTTTTTGGAAACCAACCGTTGATTGGAATGTTACTCCTGACCCTCGCAGCAGCAATAGCAGGTTTTTTGAGGTATAATTTGCCACCAGCGAGGATATTTATGGGGAGTGCTGGAAGCATGTTCATTGGATACATACTATCCGTTACGACGATATTAGCAACATTTACCATAAGCAATGCGAGCACAAACTATGTAGTTGCATTACCCATCGTTATTTTGAGTATGCCCCTTTATGATACCTTTTCTGTAATATTTCTGAGAAGTATCAAAAAAATACCTATCGCCAAAGGAGATTTGAATCACCTCGTTCATCGGTTAATGCGCGCTGGATTTCCGCAAAGGAAGGCTGTAGTAATAATTTATTTGATGTCTTTTATAATAGGAATGCTGGGAGTTTTCCTTATCTGGACAACAGAATTGCAGAGTATTCTCTTATTGAGTTTTATTGTTATCCTGTTCGTAGGTATCTTCTTCTTCGAGTATTTTCTTACAAAGCAAAACCACAGACTGCTCAAACTAAAAAAACTCAGTGACTATTCAACTACGAATTCAGCATTGTCCGGTTAAGTTTTTGCGTGGTCATAATTTTTAGCATGTTCTTTGAAATTGTAGTTACCAAAAGGAGAAAAGTTTAAGTTTCTGGCTTC
>JABWAQ010000133.1 GCA_013360945.1 Candidatus Brocadia sp. | reverse complement strand
AATTCCTCAGGTACAAATAAAAGCAAAACGGAATATGCTGGCCAAATATGGCATTTCAATAGGTCAATTTACCGAATTCATTGATGTCGCCTTTGCGGGCGAAAAAGTATCTCAGGTTTTTGAAAGCAACAAAAGTTTTGATTTGGTATTACGATTTAATGATGAGAACAGAGGCAAAATAGAAAATATCCGTAACGTTTTAATTGATACCAATATCAATCCAGACCAACAATCCAAAATTCAAAATTCAACATCCAAAATTCCGTTACATTATGTAGCTGATATTGTTTCGACAACAGGTCCCAGCACCATTAACCGGGAGAATGTACAGCGAAAAATTGTGGTTTCGGCCAATATAGCCGGGCGTGATTTAAAAAGCGTAGTAAACAAAATCAAAGAAAAAATACATGATACTATTCAGTTGCCGGAAAACTACTACATTCAGTACGGAGGACAATTTGAAAGTGAGGCTAAGGCATCGAAAATATTATTCTTCACCTCTTTCATGTCTTTATTCATCATATTCCTTTTGCTTTATCAGGAATTTAAAAATATCAAGCTTGCAGGAATTGTTTTTCTCAATTTACCTTTGGCGCTGATAGGTGGTGTCTTAAGCATTTGGTTTACCGGAGAAATCATAAGTATTCCATCGATCATTGGATTTATTTCACTGTTTGGAATAGCAACACGTAATGGGATCTTATTGGTTTCACACTATCAGGCATTGCAAAGTCAAGGTGTTGCTTTATATGAAACTGTTATAAAAGGCTCTTTAGACAGACTAAACCCGATTTTGATGACTGCTTTAACTACGTACCTGGCATTGATTCCCTTAATAATAACAGGTGACTTGCCTGGAAATGAAATACAAAGCCCAATGGCAATCGTGATATTAGGAGGATTACTCAGTTCTACCCTCTTAAATATATTTATTGTTCCTATTGTTTACTACATTTTAAATGTCACAAATGAAAAATGGTGATACTTATTAGGGTTAACTTTTAGGAAATAGATACATCAAAAAAATATTCATTGGTGGTGTAGGAGAATTTCCCTGCCAGGTATTGCCTTGTCCAGATAGGCATTTATTTATTATGTTTATGTCTGTGGTTCAAGCCAGGCAAATGTTTATGTGTGTGATATTTCTTCATGCTCATGAGAATGAGAATGCTATAAACCATGTGGTACATCAGGCAGAACATAGGCATGCTGCTCATCATCATGTTTGTGCCAGTGATCATGGGTAATGGTACAATGGATGTGTTCGTGTTTATGCTTTTCAAGAAACAAAAACTGGAGTTTTTGGCGTATGTATTTTTTATATCAAGGAATTGACAAGTCACGGCGATTGTACTATCATTGAACGTCACAGTGGACGAGTTAGTATGATTGATATAAATAACTCTCAAATATTATGCTTAGCTCAGCAACCGGCGAGGCTGGAGAGCCGTAGCGTCTCCGATAGCCATCATACCTCATCAGTCTATTGCGTCGCCTTGTTCAGCGGCAGCTCTTGCTCAAACCGGCTCACCTGGGCTTCTTGGACTTTCTTCCGGCGGACCTTGCGAACTACAACTCGCAAAGCACCCCTTTCGATAACATCGCCTCCGCGAACTTCCCTTCCCAGATGACCGCTGACCCAATCATTGAGCGTACGAGCACCGGCCGCTGGGGGATCGATACTTAGGTCGATGCCGGTTATGGCTTTCAATCGATCAATGGAAACCCCGCCACCTGCAACCCAGGAGGAACCAGATTCGACAATGTGGGCAGGAAGGCGATCGTACTCGTCCTCAATCTCGCCTACCAATTCCTCCAGGATGTCTTCAAGAGTAACTATCCCCACCACTCTGCTGTTAGCGTCACGCACCAAGGCGATGTGTGTGTGCTCACGCATCATCTGCTCAAGGCATACGGCTATCCGTTCGTCATCCTTGAGGGACAGAATCGGGCGAATGATGGAACGGAACGTAGGTTCCCGTGGGACCAGGCGCATAGTGGTAATGATGTCCTTGAAGTTTGCATAGCCGATGATAGTCTGCGGGTCGCCCTTCCGTGCGACGACGGGAAAGCGTGTATGCATGTCGAGGTGTGCCGTGATCAGATTGTCCGCCAGTGAGGCGTTTGCATCGAGTGTGGTCACATGTTCAGCCGGGAGCATGATAGTGCGGACTGAGCGTGACTGCATCTCCATCGCTCCCAGAATAATACACTCCTCCCGGTGCCCAATAAGCCGCGAGGCGCGGGCCATAGCGGCTATGGCGCGGAGTTCTTGAAGCTCCACCGTCTTAGGCTTACCCGCATCGCCCGAGCCAAGGCGGCGCTCACCCCACGACATGACACCCATGACGACCGTTTCAAACAGCCACACGGCAGGCCAGACACTGAAGGAGAACCAACGCATGAAGGGCGAGAGGGTTAGGCACACCCTCTCCGCATTGCGCAGCGCGAATACCTTCGGTATCAACTCTCCGACGATGATTGTCACGACGGTAAGAGGGACAACCACAAGTGCAATGGCCAGAACCTCAGCCGTACCCTCCGAAACGCCCAAGCGGCTAATAAGAGCAGGGGCCACATCCTCCGCAGCGCCGGTCCCGCCGACAGCCGCCGCGATAGCGCCAACCAGCGTAATCCCCAATTGGACAACGGCCAGGCTCGCCTCCATGTTCTGCTTCATGTACAGAGCGACTTTCGCCCCGCTGCGGTGATCATCCGTGAGTCTCCGTAGTCGGGCGAGGCTCACGGACGCCAAGGCAATTTCGTACGCTGCAAAAACGCTGTTGATGCCAATCATAGTTACCATGATGGCAAGTTCAAATCCCCACATGTGCCCTTGTATCAAGCCTCCTGTCGGCGAGCGGCGATCTACTGCCGTGAATGCCACAAGCAAGCACACCGCTCCGCTGCTGAACATTAATTAGATCGGTCCGCATACTATGCAGAATACAGATTTATAGTACATATAACATACCTTTGATATGGCAAGTACTATATTGATAAGCACTCCAGACACCACGACGTATGTCTCTTTGTACTTTTTATCATGTCGCCTTATACGAGATCGCGAGATCAGCATAAAATACTCTTGTTCCATTTCAAAGTATATCTCGTGAAGAGGTGATAAGAAATCTTTTTTTTAAGAAATAAATAAGGGGTGATATTATAAAAGTAAAGAAACATGCAAGCTTTTTTCGGTTTTTCTTGGGAAAGAACGGGGTTGAATCGTTTCAGGTTATCCATTATCCGGGAATTGATGTTTTGTAAATTCATATACCATAATTTGTACTAATTTTGTGCTAAATTAATCCAAAGGATAGAATTGATAGAACGCTAACAATCCCTTAATTTTAAGGTAAAACAGGAAACCAGTCCAATATCAAAGACTTAATAAAGCATTGCTGCACCCTGCAAAGAGATGATCGTTTTTCTTAGATTATCAAAAGAGTTAGATATGACATGTCAAGACAATGGCGTATAGAATCAGAAGCGGCACGTTTTAAGATTTTAAGAGATGCCAATCCTAAAACTATCCTAAAGAAAGCTGCAAAGGTCTTACAATGCAATACGAATGATTTCTTACAATCCGCCAGGATATGCGATTCAGATAAACACAATCGTGATTTATTGATCTTTCTTTTGTGGAGCATGGGGTGGTATAATAATCAAGAGATTGGCAATTTGTTTGGTCTTGGTTATTCTTCCATAAGTCGGCGGGTAACTATTACGAAACCAAAGATATCGAAAGATAATGAAATTCATAAACGATCAGAAGAAATTAAATCACTAATCAAGGTGTGATCTGTTTTTCTGTCTTTGACCCTGTTTTTCTTCTTACCATTCTCAATCATCTTTCGTATTTCCTGTATCTGAGAAGAATGAAAATAGTTCGCAATCTTCTTCGTTTTTATTTAACATTGCACCGTGATGAAAAAGGTAATTTCTTAGCAAGAATGCACGTTATGACAACAAATAATAGCGGGCCCATCGATCTTGATGCGTTAGCAACCAAATTTCGTCAATGGAGGGCTCAGCACAAAACACCGGGCACGGTTATCGCTGCCCACCGAGAAGTCCTGCTGGAACGAGTGGCCCAATCAATGACATTTGAAGGCGAACCGATTACAGTAACTCGCCTTAAAATCTTATTAAATCAAACAAACCAATGGACGAAGAAACAGGAAAGCTAGGATCAACTCGGTCGTTTGAGACGAATGAGGGTACACTTACCTATACGGAAGTCTCAGAGAGGCTTGCCGTCTCGCTTGCTCGTATACTTGCTCAACTTTTGCAAACTCCACCCCACGAGATCATTATCACGCCCAATTGGCTTTGCCAGAGACACCGGGAACTCGCCGGACACCTTTTCCCCGAATGGGCCGGACGGTTTCGTATAGCGGACGTGAAAGTTGGAACACTGGAGCCACCAGCTTATTACAAAGTGCCGCTTCTCGTGCAGTCTTTCTGCGACGATTTAGCCGAGCGTTTGCGACATGTGGATGATGACAATCTGCCCGAGATAGCGGCGTTTCTTGCTTGGGTGGACTGGCGATTTCAATGGGTTCATCCCTTCAAAGATTTCAACGGTCGCATCGGTCGATTGATGCTTGCTGCCCTTCTTTACAAGCTTGCCCTGCCCCCCGTCGAAACCGCGCCCACGGACCCTGAAAAGCGTCGTGAATATCTCGAAGCGCTACGAGCCGGTGACGCGGGAAATCTCGACCAGCTTCAAAAATTATGGATCCGTAGACTTGGAGAAGCGATCTAATCAAAGCCGTTTATTTGAGAATATACCCTTTGTGATAATTGGATCGCAAACCAAGATATACCATAATTCTAATGAATCTATCTATATAAATAAGGAAAATAATATTATAAACGTAAAGAAGAATGCCAGCTTTTTTTCGGTTTTTCCTGGAAAAGAACAGCGTCAAATCATTCCTGGTTATCGATTACCCGAGAATTAGTGTTTTGTAAACTCCTGGCTTGGCCTAAGGCAATTTTCGCAGGGCATCGACACCCAACCAGAATGCCGCTGCACCAGGGGGAACGATATCTCCTGGGTTTAGAGATGCACTATGAAATAATTCCGCATCACTATCGAATTTCCTGGGTACGGATTCTCTACGGCTTCCTCTGCACTCGTGTATCGTTGCAAACTCTTCATTTATCTGAATACGCTCACCGGGTCTCGTATGGACTGAAGAGTGAATTGCATACCACTGGGGAGTTTTGATGCGAAGCAGCATACAAATTTCCGGACGCAAATTCATAAGGTTTACGACCACACCAGTAAGCCACAGCTCTGCTTCCCCAGCCTCTAGCATCTTATCCAGATATTGAATAGGTTTGTGCTGAAAGAACCAGCGATAGGAGGCGCCTTTCGGAGCTTTCACTCCAAACAATTCTTCCAGGAACTCCCGTCGAACATTATGGAGCAGACAAAACTCTTCATTCCTATACCCCTGTTCTGGTTGAAACATAAATGAAGGTATAACATGTGTCTGTCCAGCATTGAGTCCTTTTGTCGATTTGCAGCCAAGGAAAAACCTTAGCTCATCTCCATGGAAGAAAGATGTCAATACAGAAACTGCAATGGCAACGCTTCTTCTCGTTCCATTTACGAGAGGGTCTTTAACCTGTGCATGCAAATACGTTCTTAGCTTGAGCTTTTCAAAGAGTTCCCCAAATGACATGGTTTGCCAGCGTGAGGCTTCAGACAACACTTTCAAGACCTCCCACCCCAAACAGTCGCACGTATCTATCATGCAGTCATACCGTCCTATATCACAATGGATCGTTGCTCCATGTGTAGTTTGCTTAATATTAACCATCCGGTATGTTTCGTTTGGTATAATCAAATTTCCAATCAACTCAAGAAACGTCCGATACGCCGGATCCTTGATTATAAACCCCGTCGTTTCCAAATTCCATTTTTTTGGAGCAACAACTATTGGATCATGATCGGTAGCTTTACGAAGTGTCTTATCGAGAATGGCAACCGGATATATTTTTCCACAACGCTCAAGAATCTCGTAGTGAGAATACCGATGAGCCAGAAAATCGTATAAACGGGGTTCTTGCAGTACTTCATGAAGCTTGTCGATATGCCTCAAATAATGCTGCGATTTGATTTGATGTTCTTTCTTCAAGAGGTTTAAGCTGCCTTCAGTAGCGGCTTCGCCGGTTCAAGAGTCTTCCGTTGAACTATAGTAATAGTAAAACAAAATGTCGCTTTTATAGTCTTTAGAAGCTCTATATTTCCTGAGAAAACCTGCTTGCTGTATGTGACATTTTGTTTTGAGATCACTATAGCAAGGTAAGGCGAATAGCTTTTTGCACTTTGCAAAAGTAAGAATCCACACATAGATTATTGCCCGCATGGATTCCTACTTTCAAGGAATAAGATATGATGATAAAAATCTTTTACATGAGGGTTTTGGCTATATCTATCTTAGCCTTTTAATAAAAACATGAATCTCTCCCTCTGCTTCTTCGATACCCAATAGCTCATTCCCTGTGGTATTACACCAGGAAACAATATCCTTCTTTATGCCTTCGTCTGTGGCAATAATCTCAAGCACCTTACCTGTTTCAATATCTTTGATTTTATTTGCCGTCTTAAAGATAGGCATAGGGCACATAAGCCCAAAGCAATCTAATGTTTCATCTGCTTTCATAATATAATCCACATTTGTTTATATTTACATGGAAAGGAATTATCAATATTTATTTCTTTTTCAAGCCTTCTCGTGCTCGTGGTGTTCATCGTGTGGAAGCTCTTTCTTCTTCTCAAGGCCTTTGCCCGTAGTCTTCTTGAGATAATCGTCTATGGCAGCCTCAATTGCCTCTTCGGCAAGCACAGAGCAATGCATTTTAGCCGGGGGTAGTCCCCCTAACGCCTCTGCTACTGCCTTGTTGGGAAGTTTTAAGGCCTCATCTAAGGTCTTTCCCTTAATCATTTCTG
>JABWAQ010000132.1 GCA_013360945.1 Candidatus Brocadia sp. | reverse complement strand
GAAAAGTAAAGGGGCGGAAAAAAAGATCAGTGAATGTCTCCACAAGCTTACTGAAGAAGACAAAACTTTTAGAACCTCCCATGACACATTAACGAATGAATTAGTTGTTACCGGCATGAGTAATCTCCATCTCAACGTTATGATAAGCCGGCTAAAACGGCGCTTTGGAATTGAAGTGGAGACACATATCCCAAAAATTCCCTATAAGGAGACCATTACCGCAAATGCCCAGGCACAGTATAAGCATAAGAAGCAGACGGGAGGACACGGACAGTATGGTGAGGTTCATATCAAGATCGAACCGTTATCAAGGGGGTCAGGCTTTGAATTTGTGGACGAGATTGTAGGCGGAGCCATTCCGCGCCAATATATCCCCGCTGTGGAAAAAGGTATTCGGGAGGTTTTGGATAAGGGCATATTGATTCATCACCCCATTGTAGACCTTCGGGTGCGATTACACTATGGGTCTTATCACGATGTAGACTCTTCCGAGGCAGCCTTCAAGATAGCGGCCTCACATGCATTTCAGGATGCCTTTCATCATGCGAAACCTGTACTCCTTGAGCCTGTTGTAAATATCGAGGTTACTATTCCTACGAAATTTATGGGTGAAATTGCGGGGAACCTTTCCAGTCATCGCGGGCATATCAAAGGGATGGAATCTATGGGCGATTTGCAAATCGTGCGTGCTGCCATTCCTTTATCGTCCGTAGCTAACTATGAGGCTGAACTGAAATCCATGACCGCCGGGCAAGGCTCATTTACCATGGAACATTCCCATTACGATGCCGTCCCGGCTCACCTCATGCAATCCATTATTGCCCAGTCACATGCTGCTCATGCAAAATAAAAATTAGCAAGGTAATTAGTAAAGTCGATATAAAAAGAAGTTCTTGCAGGGTAATACCATGATTTGTATTATTATTACATTGGTGATATAATTCGCCGTTAACAACTTAGTTTTTTGAAAAGTCCAGACATCAGATAGAGGAATAGAGAGTAACATATTTATATCATAACAATCGAGAGATAGGCGCAGATTGTTCCAAAACAAAACACGTTACCTCTGCAAGACTCCACTATCTTCTTCCGCCCTCCATCGGAGCCGACTATCTGTAGTGTTGAATACGGGTACTGCATTTAGCTCCAGAGGAGCGGCCGGCTTTTTCTCTCCATTCAAACAAAAAGTGGACATATTTCAGGTCGCTCCTCTGGAGCTTTCTTTATTAGTTGTAACTTGTCAATAAATAGAATTTGTGAATAATAGTATAGAAATCTTCCACTATGAAAGAACTTGAGGAATTTATCTCCAGGTTTGAACAAGCGCTGTTATCCACGAATCAATTAGTATCTAAAGAAATATTTATGGAATTGAGTAAGGACTTTAGCCCAATTCAGACTATAGATAAACTCATTGTCCCCGCTTTGGAGCGGATCGGTTTGGGGTGGGAGCAAGGGAAGATTGCTCTATCCCAGGTTTATATGGGCGGACGTATTTGTGAAGAGTTAGTAGATACCATTCTTCCACCAGGTGCACATAATCGAAGGCCCCAGGTAAAAATAGCTATTGCCGTTCTTGAAGATTATCATATATTGGGCAAGCGCATTGTCTATTCAGTTTTACGCGCCAGTGGGTTTGAATTACTCGATTATGGACATGGAATTCGTGTAGATAACCTCGTTGATTATGTCAAAAAGGATGAAGTTAAGATCCTTCTGATATCAACGTTGATGCTTCGATCGGCCCTGAGAGTAAAACAGGTAAAGGGGCTGCTTAAAGAGTCCAATCTTGATACCAAAATCATCGTTGGAGGCGCTCCTTTTCTTTTTGATAATCAACTTTGGAAAGAAGTAGGTGCTGATGCTATGGGACATAACGCATCAGAAGTAATAACCATCATTTCTGAGTTAACAAAGAGTGAACTTATGATGCAGGCACATATGACATCACTTCAACGCATATTAACAACACTCGACTATAAGGAACCGGACCGGGTACCGTTCTTTTTACCCACTATCCTCCATGGCGCCAAAGAATTAGGTATATCACTCAAAGAGTATTTCTCCAGGCCAGAGAATGTTGTAGAGGCACAAATCCGTTTCCGTGCCCGGTATCGGCATGATTGTGTCACTAACTTCTTTTATTCTGCCCTTGAAGTGGAGGCATGGGGTGCCGAAGTAATGTATTTTGATGACGGCCCGCCCAATGCAGGCGCACCCATTATCCGTACGAGAGAAGATATCAAGTATCTACAACCACCAAATATTCAAAAATCAAGCTGTTTATATAAGGTGTTAAACGCCACGAGAATGCTGAGGGAAAAGGTTGATGATGCCCCTGTCCTGGGGGTTGTAACTTCTCCCCTGACATTACCCGTTATGCAGATGGGGTTCGATAAGTATATAGAGTTAATGTATGAAGACCCGGAATTGTTCTGGCAATTAATGAAGGTAAATGAGATATTTTGTGTGGAATGGGCAAATGCTCAGCTAGAAGCTGGAGCAACTGCGATTGCCTATTCCGACCCGGTTTCTTCAGCCTCCATTATACCAAGAGAAATGTACCTCAAGACAGGATTTGAAATTGCAAAGAGAATCATTTCCAAAATCAAAGGTCCTACCGCAATCCACATGAGTGCCGCGCGCTGCTTACCTATCCTGACTGATATTGCACAAACGGGGGCAATAATGATTGCCGCGAGTGCCCTCGAAGATTTGGCTGAAATAAAGTCTACTTGCAAGGGAAAACTTAGTGTTCTTGGAAATTTGAATGCTATTGAGATGATCCGCTGGACGCCTCAACAGGCAGAATCTGCTGTAAAAGAGGCTATTGCCAGGGTAGGTCCCGGTGGAGGTTATATCCTATCCGATAACCATGGTGAAATCCCTTTACAAGTACCTGAAGAGGTGTTAATGGCTATAGCAAAGGCTGTTCATACATGGGGACATTATCCACTGGAATGGGTTAAAGATTATGACAGGTAAACTTTGCCTCATGTTTTGTGAGTACCTTGAGCGTGAAGCGTCAGCCATTACAGAATCGGAAGGACTTGATGATGTAACGGTAATGAAATTTCCCGCTCACAGTGATGTTCAGCAAAACACGGAAGCATTAACAAAGATCATTGCCAGCAGTAAAAACACCTTTGACCAAATTCATATATTTTGTAACTCCTGCATTCCTGAACCAGGAGAATTTTCCAAAAGATTTGAACACTGTCGTGTTCATAAAATAGACCAGTGTTTTTCTCTCTTCATAAATAGTACTCTTATTGATAAATACCTTAAAGCAGGTGCTCACCTGTCAGTTCCCGGATCCATCAAATATTGGTACCACTCTTTAGAGAAAAGTGGGTTTGATAAGCAATTAATTCGACAATTCTTTGAAGAATCCGTTACAAAGCTCATACTCCTGGATACCGGGGTTGACTTAAAGAGTTCCGATTATCTTCGTGAATTTTCCAATTTCACTGGTATTCCTTTTGAAATTGTGCCCGTGGGTTTAGATTTCTTCAGATTGTTTCTGATAAAGACAGTCCTTGAATGGCGTTTAAACTGCAAAAGCAAACAATTGCAGCCCTTCCCCAGTATCAACCGACAACTCGCAGATTATTCTATGATGTGTGATTTACTGAGTAGATTAACCAGGCTGACATCAGAAGAGGAAGCCATTAAAACTATACTCAATATATATGTCACACTCTTTGCGGCAGATAGGGTTACCTATATTCCTTTTAAAGCTGGAAAACCAGGAAATATTTACTCCCAGCCTGCAGAGCCAGTTGACAACGAGGCAGTAAAAAACCGGCTCCTGAGTTTACAAGGGGATTATGCCTGGACAGAATCAAGAGATGGATTTTTGCTTCGAATCACCTATCAGAATGAAGTATTAGGCATTCTCGAGTCTACAGGCTTTGCTTTCCCGGAATATAAGGAACAATATCTCAACCTTGCCCTCATGCTTACTAAAGTTTGTGGTTTGGTAATTTCCCATGCCCGTACATATCAATTACTCCAGGAAGAAATTACAGAACGTAAACTGACAGAAGAGGCATTACGAATACGTGAGAGGGACTATAGAATGCTTCTTGAGAATCTTCCACAAAGGATATTTTACAAAGACAGGAACTCGGTATATGTATCTTGCAATGAAAATTTAGCAAGGGATTTGCACATAAAACCTGAGGAAATTGTCGGAAAGACCGACTATGATATTCACTCGAAAGAACTTGCTGATAAATATCGGGCGGATGACAAAAGGATTATAGAGTCAGGGAAAGCAGAGGATATCATAGAGAGATACATGAAGAATGGAAAAGAACGTATCATTCATACCATAAAAATCCCTATCAAGGATGAACAGGGTAATATTATTGGTGTCTTAGGGTCTTTCCTGGATATAACCGAAAAGGCTGCATTAGAAAGGGAAGCCATGGCTAACAGGCAATTGGCCGCATTAGGTGAATTGGCAGCAGGAGTAGGACATGAGATTAACAATCCTATAACAAGGGTGATCAACTGTGCTCAAATATTATTTAATAAAAGCACCGAGGGAAGTAAGGAAAAAGACCTTGCCAGCCGGATTATTAAGGAAAGCGACCGCATAGCCAAAATAGTGCATAGTCTCCTCTTTTTTGCAAAGCCGCATACCGTAAGCGAGGAAGAAGTTCCGACGAGCTTATATAAAATAATGTCTGATGTGCTTATTCTAACCAATCCCCAAACGCGGAGAGACGGCATTAAGATAAAATGCGATATTTCGCAGGAATTACCTAATGTATTTGTCCATCCACAACAGTTCCAACAGGTCTTTTTAAATATCATAAGTAATGCACGGTATGCCTTAAACCAAAAGTACCCAGGAACACATGATGATAAGATCCTGGAGATTCTTAGTGAGGAAGTAACGATTGATAACCATCCGTATCTGAAGATTATCTTTTATGATCATGGTATTGGTATACCTGCTCATATAAGAGATAAAGTGATGGATCCTTTTTTTACCACAAAACCCCGGAGTATTGGAACCGGATTAGGATTAAGCATTAGTCATGGTATTATCAAAAATTACTGCGGCAAACTTACGATCGAAAGCAAGGAAGGAGAATTTACAAAAATCGTAATAACGCTGCCAATAAAGAAACGAAACAAGTCTTAACCATGGGTTTTTCTATTGACACCGAAATGATAGTACATCACCTTTATAAAAGTAAAATTCAAGATATGGTTTGAGAAAAACGGCGGAGTGGCTTTTGCGGAAGGGAGGAAGATGCTCTTAGAGGCCGTAGACCGCCTGAAAAATTTGGAAAATTCTGGGGACACCATACTTAATTATTGCCATTGTTTTTAAAATAGTTAAGATGTGAGCATGTCCAGAATTGCTCGTGTAAGTCGTACTGGAAGTTCCACACCATATTACTCAGCGAGGAAATCGCCGTTTACAGACATTCTTCTGTGACGAGGATACTGAAAGTTTTTTAGCCTGGCTTGAACAGGGCGAATGGGGTTACCCATCTTGATTTGTGAATAGCATTGTTGGTATAAGTCACTGCTAATTCAATAATCACCGATCAAGGCGATCCTAAAGTCTTCACCTGCCTTGAGGTAAGCAGGAAGACGGCCATAGCCGTGGATACCCATATCTTTCATTTTTCCCACCGTTTAGAATTGGACAAGTCCAGCGATCCCGATAAGACCGAACAATCGCTATGCAAAATCATTCCACAGGAAAAATGAACAAGGGCATGCCTTGTTATGATAACCCAAACCCACGGCCGGAGTACCTGCATGGCACGAAAGCCGCTTTGCAACGTATGCGTGGTTGAAAGGCCCTGTAACTTGATTGTATAGAAATTTTCATTTTATGTAAGCGGGTTTTATGGTGGCACGGACAAACTTTGTTTGTCCGTGCTTGTTTCAAATGTTAACGTGGATAGGCAATATAACACACTGACAAACAGAGTTTGTCAGTGCCACCCTTGACTAAACGATAACTTGCCAGACAAAACCTTCCATAGCAAGCAATTACCCAATCGTTTTACCATAAGCTCAGCTTTGTTACCGATTTTACGCGAGAACATTATTGAGTCTTATAAGTATCTGTACATAAATATTTGCACATTTTACGAGAGACTGATATGCAGTGCAAAGTTAGCAGTTAGCATTGATCATTGCTAATTGTTCGTTTTACATTTTGCATTGAATATCCGTTGGGTTTCATTCCTCAACCCAACTTACCAATACTGCATACTCCACAGTACACACGATTCTATCTCCTGGCTTCTGAATTCTACCTTCACTTAATCAAAAAATAGGTACAAAGACTTATGGTGAGGTACTTACATAGCGGTAATCCGTAGAGTTCTTTACCATAAAATACATTGCAATCTCATGAAATTTTGCTTTAATATTTTAACCCGAATGAATCAGAAAAGACCGTAGTGGCAAGGCGCACCTTGCCACTACAAAATATTTTTCGTAAGCACTACTACAGTGTCAATATAATTCATGATAATACGATTTGTATTGGTTCAACTGCATGGGGCTATGTCATTGCGAGGGTATTGTCCGAAGCAATCCCTTGGACATTTCAAAAGAGATTGCTTCGGGAAAATACCCCTCGCAATGACAAATACGAGAGAGTCTATTATGGTAAATTAAGTTGACAGTGTACTATACGATTATTTTTGAACAGATAATAAATGAACATGGAAAAATTATTTGGAACAGATGGTATACGAGGTATAGCAAATACATTCCCTATGACGCCTGAAGTAGTGTTGAACATTGGGAAAGCCACTGCTCATGTTTTCAGGGAAAAAAACGGGAAGAAAAGGCCTAAACTTGTTATCGGAAGAGATACCAGGCTCAGCGGCTGTATGATAGAAAATGCTTTAACATCCGGGATTTTATCCGTAGGAGCCGATGCCTTCCTCGTTGGTCATATGCCAACGCCTGCCATTGCTCATTTGACAAAATCGCTGAATGTTGATGCAGGTATGGTAATTAGCG
>JABWAQ010000039.1 GCA_013360945.1 Candidatus Brocadia sp. | reverse complement strand
GATGCCGGAATTGCCACCTGAGGTATTGTTTTCGGACATAAAGATTGAGGTATTACGAGCTTATGCTAAAAAAAAGCATTAGCCTTCCGTGCTCTTTAGTGTCTATGGTTAAATTGGTGGCAAAGATTGGCGGTTACCTTGGTCGCTCCGGCGACCCGCCTCCTGGGTATCAGTTAATGTGGAATGGTTATTCTCAATTGCAACTCATGTGTGAAGGGTTTTTCCTGAGAAGCGGTTAATATTTTCAGTATCAATTTGTGGGTAAAGGGCAGGGCATCGCCCACCAAAAAATAGGCAACGTAAACGAGATGTTTGGTGGGCGATGCCCACCCTACCAGGTTAACCAGATTTACAAAAAATCGGGAATGCACCCCTTCGGCGACTTACCCCCCTGTTTCCCCCCGTAAACGGGGGGATTATGGGGGGTGTTTTGAAATTCCTTAACATTCAAGTTAAAATCTCAACCTTGCTAATATTCTATGAGTATCACCGAAATATTATCTATTCCTCCCTTATCATTTGCCGCTTGTATCAAGCTTTCCGCTATCACCACGAGGTTATCCCTATACTTCTGAACAATCGATTCTATTTCTTTATCTGAAAGCATATCGGTGAGGCCATCAGAACAGAGAAGAAGGATGTCTGCCGGTTTCAGCTCTACCTGTTTTACTTCAGGGACTATCGTTTCTTGAGCGCCTACAGCCTGAGTAAGTACGCGCATCTTTTGCAAAGGGGGATTTCCTTTCACCACTATTGCATCTTTAATAAAATACATTTCCGTGGTATGGTCTTTCGTGATCTGCTTTATTTCGTCTCTGAGAATATATGCCCTGCTATCACCAATATGGCATATATATGCTCCAAAATTATTAATTACCATCTCCGTGAGAGTCGTCCCCATACCCATAAGATTTATATCCGTCATTGACTTTGCCTTTACCGCATCGTGTGCCTTCAGGAGGGATTCGACAAGGAGATTCGAGATATTCTTTTCTCTTTTAGTTCTGTCATAATTCTCTTTGAGCCAGGCATAACATTCTTTCACCGCTAAATTACTGGCCACTTCACCTGCCTGCCGCCCACCCATCCCATCGGCAAGCAGGAAAATTTTCATGGATTCATCGACCACAATACTATCCTCGTTATGCGTTCTTTTTCTCCCAACGTCGGTTTTAAATGCCACTCTCATAGTAAAAACACTTTTAGCGCTTTTGGGAATTTTTTCTCTTTAAAATGCATCAATAGGCCGTGAAATTCACTCAACAGCCTGACATAGTTTAAATATCAAATTCGGCTACAATAAAAGTATGATCCGATGGCTTTTCTAAAAGCCTCGGGGCAATATCGATCCATGCCTTTGTTGATTTTTTCGCTAATGCCCGGGTCGCCCAAATATGATCAATCCTCCAGCCCTTTTTTCTGGCAATAGCATTTTTTGTCCGATAATCCCAGAAGGTATATTGTTCGGATTCACGCTGGTGTAGCCGGAATACATCAACAAAACCCCATTCTCTAAATCTCTGAAGGGCTGTATGTTCATCAGGATGAAAGCAGATGTTTCCCAGTAAATGATCAGGGTCATGAACGTCAGCAGGTTCCGGTGCGACATTAAAATCCCCCATCCACAGCAACGCCCTGTCTGGCCGAAAGTTTTTGTCAAAGTAGTCATACAATCTTTGAAACCACTCTAATTTATACCGAAATTGCTTCAAAAGCGGATGGACACCCTGGGGGATATAGGTATTAACTACCGGAATCTTGTTTATTGTGGCTGTAATCAGGCGTGTTCCTTCTGATTCATCTCCACTAAAACCTACTCTGACATTTCCCGGAGGTATTTTGCTGATTATGGCTACTCCGTTGTATGACTTCTCACCCCGGAATACAACATGGTAATTTATCGCTTCAAAAGAGGTTTGTGGAAATTCATCGTCCGTCACCTTTGTCTCCTGAAGGCAAAGGATATCTGGTGTTTCTTTTTGTATCCAGTCAAGCACAATCTGTAATCTGGCTCTAATCGAATTGACATTAAAACTGGCAACCTTCATGATGGATACCTGTTTGAAAAATATTTCCATTCCATAAATCAAATACCTTTGTAAGCGCTAAGAGCGCCAGCGAATGCCTGAAACTACCAGCTTGAATTTCATGCTGTATTTCGTCAAGAGTTAACGTTGCAACAACAATATCCTCTCCCTCATCCGGATTCATTTCTTCTGTTTTAACAACGTTTTTCGCGTGCCAGGAATGACACACGTTGTTCATAATTGCCGGATTTGGCTCGACAGAACCCAAATAAATCCAATCGAAACTCGTATAGCCGGTTTCTTCTTTCAGCTCTCGGATTGCCGCAGTCCTGGAATCTTCCCCGTGATCAACCATACCTCCTGGTATTTCCGTTGTAATTTTTTCTGTACCAAACCTGTATTGCCGAACAACCACAATTTCACCTTTCTGGGTAGTAGCAACAATATTAACCCAATCACTTGTTTCGAGAACGAGCCGTTTCATCTCTTTTTTACTTTTCGGATGCTTCAGCCAATCAAAGCGCGCCTGCAAAATCTCTAGATTTGGCCCCTTCTCGATGCGCTGTCTTTGCCATACATCTGGAATTTTATTCTTATCCATCCAATACTCAATTCATGTTACAGTTTATGTGCAGAGAACATCAGGCTTTTCCTGCGTCCTGTGTGGTTAATTCAATTGTACAGGAATTTTCATTTCATTTAAACTGGTTTTAGGGTGGCACGGACAAACTTGCTTGTCCGTGTTTAACTCAGGACGTTCAATATCTATTCATTCTGATTTTCTTAAACTGCAGCTTTTCTCTTGTAATGCCGTGTTTTTCTTCTGCAGGATATCCAAGACTAATTATCGACTCTACTTTGACATCTCCGGGGATGTTTAAGAGTCTTTGAATATATTCTTCTGAAGTACTATTTTTGTTATGCATCCGATTTCGTATCTGAATCCAACAGCTTCCAAGACCGACCGACTGAGCAACCATCTGCACTAATATGGATGCTATGGAACAATCCTCAATCCAAACATCTGAACGAGTTTCATCACCACAAACGACGATTCCCAATGCGGCATCTTCCAAAAATTCTGATCCATGTTCTTTTGCCTTTGATAACTCTTTCAATAATTCCTTATCATCTATCAGGAGAAACTCCCAGGGGTTGATATTTCTCGATGAAGGAGACCGCAATAAAGCCTCTTTCAGAATTTCAATTTTTTCAGGCTCTATTTTTCTGTCTTCATAGACCCTTATGCTTCTTCTCTTTCGCAGTAAATCTATCATCGAATTACCTTTCAATATAAACATCGAGTAGTGTTTCACCGGAAATACCAAAGGATGCTCGATTTCAATACCTTTGGCGTAAACAGGCAACAACATCATCAGAAAGGAATTGAATTTGGTCACCTGCATGAAGGACAATCTCATATGCCAACTCGAAGAAACTTGCCTTCTGAATGACGTCAGCGAAGGTTTTTCCCACAGTCACCTGCCCGTGATTCTTCAAGACAACGAGATCATGCCCTTTCATCGCTGTGATAACTTCCCGTGCAAGATCGCTTGATCCGGGATTCAGGTAAGGTACAACTGCAATTGAGCCAATATAATATGGAACTTCGGGAATAACAAAAAATTTTCCCTGATCTCTGTCACGGCAGGCAGCAGTGAACTCTTCTATATGGTTTTCAGCAATATGGGACATAAATATCTTTGATTGCAGGTAATTATGAATACGTCTGCTATTCTAAATAATGATGACATTTGAATGCAAGAAAAACTATCATTTTTTAGTTGTCAGAATGGCTTCTTACCTTATGCAGGACAAAGTTAAAGGTATAAAAATGTCCATATGAAGTGTAGTTGTATTCATCTTATGCATCATGATGCCGGTTGTGCATCCTTCCGACCCGTTGAAGACAATCAGTCAGAACGCCAAGGGATTGACATTACGACAGTCAGAGAAACGGAAAAGAGCGCATGATTATCAAAGATGACTATTGTACGATTTGTGATAAGGACTGGAAGACGAAGGGGCATGGAAAGGCGCAAAAATAGCTTAATCCTGGCACATTCTTAGAGTTTGGAAATGAGTCAAAGCTTTGTTATTACTTCAAACCAATGGAACTATCCAGTATTTGTCATGGTAGTCTTTTTCCGCTACAATTGAAAAAGAACGTTTAAAGTAACGGTATTTTTTATTAGAATATCGGGAGAAAAAGGTAAATATGGTTTCTTCTCTGAAAAAGGATTGATATAATATGGCGTAAGGAGATTACTATGACAAATATACTGGAAATAGATACAGAAATATATAATGCCTTCGTTGAGTCTTTTGGTGAAGACGTCTTAAAGGAAAAGACAGACGATATACTCCTTTCCTCAATTGAAAACAGGCTGGAACAGTACACCAGGGAGATATTGAAATATGAAGAAAAATATAGTGTCTCCTTCAAAGAATTTGAAGAAATGTGGGATGAAGGCCGCATAAAGGACAGACATGGTCATGAAACAGAAAGTGACTTTATCGACTGGGAGATGTTGGAGATGCTGGAGATGGAAAAAAAGGAGTTATTATTCACGAGGAGAAAACCATGAGAAAACGACTTATCACGAACTTTATCTTTCTGAGCATCACTGCCACATCAATTGTACCGGCTTATGGCGGTTGGAATCCAACCCAAACTGAAACGGCAAAAGAGCAAGATATTACCAATACAAGAGTCGCGGAGGTTATCGCAAATTTTAAAAACAATTATCCAAACCTGAAGGTCTATTTTGAAAAGGCTTATGGCTACGCTGTATTTCCAACGGTGACAAAAGGAGGTATTGGCATTGGGGCCGCTCATGGTAAAGGCGAAGTCTATGAAGATGGGACACTGATTGGCACTACAAGCCTTACACAAATAACCATTGGCGCTCAATTTGGTGGCCAATCGTACAGTGAGATCATCTTTTTCAAAGACAAAGAAACACTTGATGATTTTAAGGCGGGCAACTATAAATTGGGGGCACAGGCTTCCGCTGTAGCGGCAACTTCCGGAGTTTCTAAAGACGCCGACTATAGTGAAGGCGTTGCCGTCTTTACTTTGTCGAAAAGCGGTTTAATGTACGAAGCCTCAATAGGCGGACAGAAGTTTAGCTTTCAAGCAAAGTGAACCATTCATCCATGGTTTACCACGGTGGGCGCAGTACATCGTTCAAGGAATTCCAGATACGCAAATGCTTCTTCGGATGTTTTCCCACACATTTCTTCCGCAGGCCGAAGGTTTGAACAAACGACAGGCCTTTCTTGTTTTCCCATGAGGAGACAACGGTTATCCGGACTGAGTTGCAGGCATCGGACACCGGCGGGCTTACCATCAGGCATACCGGGAATCAGAGATGAAATTGATAACGCAATACAACAAGCCCCGCACCCTATTCTACATTCCAAATGATGACTCCCCGGTAATTCCCTAACCAGAATGAATCGAAAAGACTGTCAATACCATTGACTTTTATCATCTTTTAACAGCACAACGCTCCTTACAGCAACCTATATGCAGATAATTTTTTATATAAGCATCAAAGTCGCCATTTTGTATCCATTTTTCTTTTTATTTATAACAACTTTTGCTATTATAACATGTTAGAAATATTTTTGCCACTTTATCTATCCCTCCTTTCTAAGGAGAGAAAGGGAGATGGAGAGTGAGAGATTTGGTTGCTTTTACGCAAAACCATTACTATGGGTGTGATGATTGGCGAAGGTTTCACGAAAAACAAATAAGCTTTTATTAATATTTGCTTTTTAAAGGAGGAACACTTATGCATCCGGTAAAACTTAAAGAAGGGGTTTATTGGGTTGGGGAAATTGACTGGGATTTGAGAAATTTCCACGGTTATTCGACACAAAGAGGTTCCACGTATAATGCCTATTTGGTACTTGATGAAAAAATCACGTTAATTGATACCGTAAGACCGTACCTTTTCGACAAGATGATTCAGAGGTTGTCATCTCTCGTCGACCCTTCAAATATTCATTATATTATTTCAAATCATGTGGAGATGGACCATTCGGGCAGCCTGCCACTGCTCATGAAGATTGCTAAAAACGCCACAATTATAACTTCTCCTCATGGACACAAGGGATTACTGGCTCATTATAAAAGAAATGATTGGAATTATAAAGTCGTCAAATCTAACGAGACTATTCCTCTTGGCAGGAAGAATATTAAATTTGTTCTTACTCCATTGGTACACTGGCCTGACAATATGGTGAATTACCTGGAAGAAGACCGTCTCCTGTTTTCAAATGACGCCTTCGGGCAGCATATCTCTTCTTCTGAAAGGTTTGATGACGAATATCCACTTGGTATCGTTACTGATGAGGCGAAGAAATATTATGCAAATATTGTTTTACCTTATTCCAGCCAGGTTCAAAAGGCCCTGGATACCATTGTTTCTTTACCGATAGATATGATTGCCCCGAGTCACGGGCTTGTCTGGCGTTCGCACGTAACGACCATTGTTGAAGAATATAAGAGATGGGCTTCCAATCAGGTGGACAATAAGTGTCTGATAGTCTATGATACCATGTGGGAATCAACGGAAAAGATTGCCAATGCTGTTCAAGAGGCTTTTGAATCACATGGAATTCCCGTGAAGATGGCAAATCTCAGGCACAGCCATATTTCGGATGTTATTGCCGATGTATTGACTACCAGATTTATTTGTGTAGGGTCTCCAACATTAAACAGCAATATGCTTCCTACCGTGGCGGGTTTTTTAACCTATTTAAAGGGGTTGTCTCCAAAAAACAGAATTGGACTTGCCTTTGGTTCCTATGGTTGGGGAGGGCAATCTATTGGTCATGTAGAGAATACATTGAAAGACTGCGGTTTTGAAATGATGGAAAGCATAAAGGTTCAGTACATCCCTGATGAAACACAGTTACAGGAACTCTTCAAAAAGGTGAAACAGGAAATACTCTTGCATGAATGGGTCGTAAATAAGTTTCCGTCTGAAACTCAAGTGTAATTTCAGTTTGTCTATTGTTCAGATGCATATACCGGCATCGTGCACTAATGCCACCCGAATTGACCGGATTATGAAAAGCTGTTCCTGCTGTCCTGCGGCCACTTTGCATTTCTGGTCACGGGTATCAGCTTTGTTGCGTTAGGAGTGCTATGAGAAAGACAAAGAATATTTCTGAAAGTGTAATACGGACAGCATATGAACGAAAGAACGTTTATAACAAAGGAATTGATTGAGATTATCAGAGAATCTCGTCTAATAAACCGGCTCAATATCACTCCTAAAGATGTACGGATAGGGGTATTTTACACAGGGATTGTCCTAAACACCGGCCATGCAGGCATGTCATATACCCCTGTCCAGGAAATACCCGAAGCGGTGTGTTGTCCCCGATCTCACGCAAAAATGCCCCAAGCAGGGGATTTATTGAAGTTCCCTATCGATGTTCTCATGGAGTACGCCCTTGATGATAACGTTCTCAAGGCGGCCGTTGGCACTGCGGCAATAAATGCACTTTCTGCAATATTACTCGAAGACGATCATTGCCCGTACAAACCTTCCGCATATGGGAATGCACTAGACCTGATCCAGATTTCAGGTGACGATACGGTCGTTATGGTAGGGGCATTTCCACCATTTATTAAAAGAATCCAGGAGGTGACCGGAAAACTTTTTGTCATTGAAAAAAATCCCAGGGTTGTCGGCAAAGGCGATATGGTTGAAATAGAACCCGAAGATCGTTTGCAGGACTTAATTCCCAGAGGGGATATCCTGATTGTAACCGGGGTTACCCTTGTAAATCATACCCTTGAACCTATTCTGGAGCTTGCCAAAAAAGCGAGAGACATTGTCGTTGTTGGGCCCACGGCCAGTGTTTACCCGGAACCACTCTTTAAGAGAGGTGTGACTGTTTTAGGCGGCGTGAAAATTACCAATGCAATGAAGATGATCCATCTTATTGGTGAGGCAGGTTCAGGATACGACTTCTTTGAAAAATGTGCAGAAAAGATCGTAATACGCAACGAAACTCATTTAAGAAGAACCAAAGATGAAAGGAGGATGTGATCATGAATAGCAAAATTTTAACGCGGCTTGTCTCTGGAACAATCCCAACCTTATTCAGCCATAAAAAGGATGTTTGTGTATTAATGGCTGTGGCCGGCTTCTTCGTTTGCCTGTATTGCAATTGCAACTCCGCCTCATCCTGGAAAAAGGAGACACATCATGCCAGACACGTTAACGATCACTGATAATCGCACGGGGAAACAGTACGATCTTCCCATTATGTACGGGACATATCCTACTTACGGAGCCGCTATTCGTGCGGCAGATTTGCGTCAAATCAAGGCTTCGGATGATGATTTTGGCTTATTAAGCTACGACCCGGGCTTCACAAACACTGCCTCCTGTAAAAGCGCTATTACCTTCATCGATGGTGAACAAGGCATCCTTCGCTACCGCGGCTATCCTATTCAGGAGCTTGGGATAAAGAGCAACTACCTTGAGGTCGCCTATTTGATCCTTTACGGTGAGCTTCCCACACACGCACAACTGGATGAATGGACCTGGCAGATTATCCATCATTCCATGGTCCATGAGAACATTAAAAAATTCATGGATGGATTCCTTTACGACGCCCATCCCATGGGTTTGCTGGTGAGCACAGTAGCCGCCCTATCTACATTCTATCCTGAGTCAAAGAGCATCACTGACCCTGAGACACGCAGAACACAGTTTTACCGCCTGATTGCCAAGATGCCAACCATTGCAGCTTTTGCATATCGGCACAGCATTGGCATGCCGTACGTCTATCCGGATGACGATCTCAACTACGCCGGCAACTTCCTGAACATGATGTTCAAAATGACAGAGGTGAAGTATAAGCCGGATCCAGTGCTCGAGCGTGCGATGGATATAATGTTTATCCTTCATGCTGATCACGAGCAGAACTGCAGCGCCACAGTAATGCGAGGCGCGGGCAGTTCACACCCGGACCCTTATGTATCAGTAGCAGCGGCGGCAGCCGGTCTTTATGGACCTCTGCATGGTGGTGCAAACGAACAGGTGCTTCGCATGCTGCGGGACATTGGAGGCAAAGATCGCATACCTGATTATATAAAACGGGTCAAGACCGGCGAATTTCGTCTTATGGGTTTCGGTCATCGTGTCTATAAGAGTTACGATCCACGAGCCAAAATTCTCAAAGACATGATAGGACAAATCCTTGAGGTAACAGGCAAAAATCCATTGCTGGACATTGCACTTGAACTTGAGCGAATTGCTTTAAACGACGAATATTTTATAGAACGAAAACTGTACCCAAATGTTGATTTTTATTCCGGCATCATTTATCAGGCAATGGGTTTTCCTGTGAATATGTTCCCCGTTCTGTTTGCAATTGCCCGTGCGTCCGGCTGGCTTGCACAGTGGCAGGAAATGCTGGAAGACCCTGAGCAAAAAATCGCGCGGCCGAGACAAATCTATACGGGAGCAGACCAGCGCGAATACGTCGGAATTGAGAAACGTAAGTAAGAAACTATCACACTGAACTGCTTTTCCCCTTCGCTTTCTCTATCTCTCGTTTATTGGTATTGATATATTTAGTGACCGGAATCTCTTTTGGGCAGACACGCGTGCACTCATAGTGGTTCACACATGCCCAAGCTCCGTCGGGATAATCTATTCGTTTGAGCCGCTCCGGATACTTATCATCCCGTGAATCAAAGATATACCTGAATGCCCATACCAGAGGGGCAGGGCCTATATACCGCTCATTCTCGTTAACCACCGGACAAGCGCCCATGCAGCAGGCGCACAAGATGCATCGGATGGCTGCGTCAAGTTTATTGCTATCCTCCGGGGATTGCTGGCGCTCTTTTTTCGGAGGAGCAGTTTCGGAGATTAAATAGGGCTGCACATACTTTACTTTCCTGAAGAATGTCTCCATATCTACAACCAGGTCTTTGAGAACCTTATAAGAAGGGAGTGGTTCCAGAACGATCTCCTTCCCTTCGTACTCCTTCACCAGCTTCTGGCAAGCAAGGGCGCAACGGCCGTTGATTTTCATGGCATCAGAGCCGCACACACCATGGCTGCAGGACATCCGGTAACTGAGTGTTCCATCCTGCTCCCATTTAATCCTGTTGAGACAGTCCAGTATGCGATCTGATGGGTTGGCGGTGATTTGATACGTCTTATAATAAGGTTCTTTGTCCACCTCCGGATCAAAGCGATATATCCTGAATTTCATTTCCATATCAATAAACCCTCGGTTTTGGTTCAAATCGGGTAACGGTCACCGGCTTGTAGAAGAGGCGATAACCATTCTCAGTCTTCCGGTTCAAGGTATGCTTGAGCCAGTTCTGATCGTCTCTTTCGGGATAGTCTTCTCTGAAATGGGCACCACGGCTTTCTTCTCTCGTCATGGCCGAAACCAAAATTATATATGACAGGTTGAGTAAGGATTCCAGCTCAATGGCCTCCATAAGGTCTGTATTAAATCTAAACCCACGGTTGTCTATTACAACATTCTCATATCGTTCCATTAAAGACTTTAAAATATCAAGGGCTTTATTCAGGTCCTTCTTATTACGGAATACAGAGCAATACGCTGTCATAGTCTCTTGCATTTCAGTTCTCAACGCCCCGGCCTTTTCCCCATTCTGCCTCCTCTTCAGACGTTCAATCTTTGTAAGCGTACTCTTATCAGATTGATCGGGTAATGAAGCAAAGGCAAGACTTTCCAGCTCCTGGATTATCTTTTTGCCTGCCCTGCGTCCAAATACCACCAGGTCAAGCAATGAATTACAACCTAACCGGTTAGCGCCGTGCACCGATACACAGGCACATTCCCCGGCTGCATACAGACCCTGTATCACTTGTTGATTTTCATCCAGTACCTGGCCATCCAGGTTGGTTGGAATGCCTCCCATCATATAGTGGCAGGTGGGTTGTACGGGAATAAGATCCTTGTCAGGATCAAGTCCCAGATAAATTCGAACAAAGGAGGAAATCTCAGAAAGCTTCGTCGCAAGCCGTTCTTTCCCCAGATGGGTAAGATCAAGATGGACAAAATCACGCTTATCGATGCCCCTGCCCTCGCGAATTTCCTCATAAATCGCACGACTGATCACATCCCTTGGGGCAAGGTCTTTTAGGTTTGGAGCATATTTTTCCATGAACCGTTCACCTTTTGCATTTCGTAGTATACCACCTTCGCCGCGGGCTGCTTCACTGATGAGCACGCCCATGCCGTAAATACCCGTAGGATGAAATTGAACAAACTCCATATCTTCAAGAGGCACCCCAGCCCTATAAGCAAGATACACCCCATCCCCGGTATTTGCAAAACAATTGGATGTGGTTTTATACACCTTGCCGAAACCTCCTGTTGCCAACAGGACCACACGGGAGTGTATGACGTGGACGGCGCCCGTTGCAAGCTCGTATGCCACAATGCCTGCAACTTTGTCCTCTTTCATAATCAGGTCTAACAGATAAAATTCTTCGTAGACCTTAATCCCTTTCCGGAGCGATTCGAAGTACAGGGTATCCATAATTACCCTGCCTGTCCGGTCGGCTGCATGGCATGCCCTTTTAACCGGCGCCTTGCCGAAATCACGAGTATGGCCGCCAAATGCCCGCTGGGCAATGGTGCCAGCCGGTGTCCTGTTGAAAGGAACACCCATATGTTCAAGTTCGTAAATGGCACGGGACGCATCCTTCGCAAGAACTTCAGCAGCATCCTGGTCAGTAAGAAAATCCCCTCCCTTGACCGTATCGTACATGTGCCATTCCCACGAATCGGGTTCTTCATTGCCCAGAGATCCGGCAATACCACCCTGGGCTGCACCGGAATGAGAGCGGGTGGAGAATACCTTGCTGATCAGTGCAACATCTGCAATTCCCGCCATCTCAACGGCTGCCCGCAAACCAGCAAGCCCGGCACCCACTATGAGAATATCATGTTTGAATATCATGTTTTATACTGTATTTAAAGTCTAAACAATAGCACAGCTTGATTTCACAATTCATGCGGTAATATAAAAAATATTCTATCACATTATCACAATATTTCCTGATCCTTACAGAATCTATTATTAATCGCTATACTATTGATAAGCATGGATTGGCTTTTAAATCAAGAGATAATACAAGGCAATGTTAGGCTGCAAAATTCGAACAGGCCCCCGATGGCAAGTTATTTTCTTTTTAGCTTATTCCGATAAAGTTCACGGAATTTCCTTATCTTCGGATCTATTATGATACGACAGTATGCTTGCTCCGGATTCATCTTATAGTACTTCTGGTGGTAATCTTCTGCCTTATAAAAGGCCTTAAATGGCACGATTTCAGTCACGACAGATGCATTCCACAATTTCGCAGTCTGAATCTCCTGGATCACATCCCCGGCTACAGCCCTTTGTTCCTGATTGCGGTAGAAAATCACCGAACGGTACTGCGTACCGACATCTGCCCCCTGGCGGTTCAACGTTGTAGGGTCGTGTACGGTGAAGAAAACCCGTAAAATCTCTTTCAATGAAATAATCTTCGGATCGAATATGATTTGCACCACTTCAGCATGACCGGTTTCCCCGGTACATACCTGCTGGTACGTTGGATCATCCACCCAGCCGCCTGAATAACCGGATTCTACCTGCTTCACACCCTCCAGTTCTTCAAAGATCGCCTCGATACACCAGAAGCAGCCCCCTCCCAGTATCACAACTTCCACATTCTGCATGGTGTTAACGGAGCTAGCGTTCGATTGGTTCATATTTACGGGGTCATTTAACGTACCTGTCAGCAACAGACTGCACAAGAACATGCTCATCAAAAATACCTGTGTAATCATAGTCGAATCTTAGTCATTCTCCATAGTAAAGTCAATAAATACTTGAAGCTCGAAAATACTTTTTCAATCGGCTATATTTCTCAAATATAATCATCGCACTTTTACCCTTCAGATTCCCAACAATTGTTGATACCGAATACTTCGGTGGAATTGACCAAAACACGTGGATATGATCTATATATGCCTTTTCTTCTGTCACCTCCACCCCTTTGTGCTCACTTGACCGCCGCAGGATTTGCCCGATCTCCTTTCTCAGGCAGCCATATACAATCTTTCTCCGTTTCTTAGGTACCCATACCACATGATACTTGCACTCCCATACTGTATGTGATAAACTCTTTTTCATCTTCGTCTCCTTCTGTCACTGTGCAAATTTCAAGCATTCCCAATCGCACTTTACAGGATAAGACTTCTTTTGTAAATACTACAGCATGGCTATTGCGATTCTCGTCAGCCTGGCGGGTGGTTTAGCTCAGGAATTAAAAATATTTTTCATGAACGTTTTTTTAACAAAACAGTACTAAGGATATTATTCAATCATGGAAGTCGCTGAATTTTTCTTAAAGTTTTTAATAATTCTGGTGTCCGCAAAGTTCTTTGCGGAGATGTTTGCTTATTTACGCCTTCCTGCTGTGTTAGGAGAGGTCGCTGCCGGAATAATTTTGGGACCCAGCCTTCTGGGAGTTTTAACGGTAGATGCAACCCTTCGCCTGCTGGCAGAAATAGGGATATTACTCCTGCTGTTTGAGGTAGGGCTGGAAACAGATATAGGTCAAGTTGCAAAGGTGGGAGTACAATCATTTTTAGTTGCGATTAGCGGGGTTGTAGCGCCTGCAATCGCAGGTTACTGTTTAAGTAAATACATTTTTAATCAATCTGGCATTGTTTCCCTTTTCATTGGTGGAACAATTGTGGCTACAAGTATCGGAATAACGACACGCGTGCTCATCGATATAAGAAAGCATCGGTCTAAAACGGCCAAGATTGTCCTTGGCGCCGCTGTTCTTGATGATATTATTGGTGTCGTCATTCTTGCAACATTGTTTGATTTTGCTGTGAAGGGAGAGATCAGTATAATTGATACCATTAAAATCATTGGATTCATTACTACCTTTTTACTCATTGCACCGATAATCACAAAGTTGCTCGTCCCTTTAATCTCAAAGGTTTCATACTATAGCAAAACGGACGGAACAATACCCACAATTATGGTTTCTCTGATCCTTGCCCTGGCGTTTATTTCACATAAAATCGGCGCCCCCGGAATACTTGGTTCTTTTGCGGCCGGCATTGCGTTGGCGCGACGATTCTTTCTTCCGCTAGGTTCAGCGATAGACCATTACAGCCCTGCGCTCGCCGAAAAAATTGAGGAAAACATGAAGCCAATTATTGGACTTTTTGTCCCTGTATTCTTTGTGGTTGTTGGGGCATCAATTAACATGAAAGTAATTGATTTTTCATCTATAATTTTCTGGCAGATGGCTGGACTTTTGGTTTTCGTTGCCATTGTCACAAAAATGATAAGCGGGGTATGGGCTAAAGGTAGTTTAATGACAAAACTTTCAACAGGTATTGCTATGGTTCCAAGAGGAGAAGTAGGTCTCATATTTGCTGAAGTAGGGAAAGAAGCAGGTGTTTTTGATGATCTCATTTATGCAATCATTGTTTTCGTTGTTGCCTTAACAACTTTGGTAGCGCCTGTTTTATTAAGGTTTGTTATGAGGGGTGAAGAATGAATTGGTGCCGGTTTTCTGGAATGCTCAGGCAAAAGCAGAGTAGGGAACTGGAGCAGTGGCCTGCATGTTGGAACGAAGCAAATAACGCCCCCCTGCGCCGATACGCCTGCCTCATGCGTTTCCGGTCCAAACTTTAATGTATAGGAATTTCAATCACCCCCCATAATCCCCTCGTTTACGGAGGGAAACAGGGAGGTAAATCGCCGAAGCACAAACCGGCAGGGGTGCATTGCCGATTTTTTCTAAATCTGGTTAACCTGGTAGGGTGGGCATCGCCCACCAAACATCTCGTTCTCGTTGCCTGTTTTTTGGTGGACAATGCCCTGCCCAGTACCCACAAATAAAGCTGAACATTTAATACCACGTTTGCTATACTGTGGGTATGAAAATACAAAATCAAATAAACTGAGACGTAGCAACTAAGGCTTTTAAGCCTTGTTGTTTTTTCACTTTGAGATGAACATCCGCTAAAACAACCGCTTTGTAAGCCGATATTTACCTGACTGTTCCCTTTCAATCTCGTCAAGGAATTTAAATTGAATCTCCATCCTTTCACCAAATATCTTCTTCAACCTTGCGAAAAGGATTGTACTGACATTATTATCATCTTCATAACCCGTTACGACATTTACTTCAAGATAATTTGGAGTCTTTTGTACGTATTGAATCTTCCGTATAGGATACAAATCCCTGGTAGTTAAAGATAATGGAGACGCCGATATCATTGTACCGTCACAAGCGTACAATATGTCTATCGATCGAGTGCCTCCAAGATAAAGCCTCGGACTTACCATACCACAACTGCATGCAGAATAATCTATCTTTCCGATGTCCCCAACATAATATCTTATCAATGGCATCCCCTTGTTCCTCAAACTCGTTATCACGAGATCACCATATTCCTGTCCAAGCCAGGGATATTTGCCCTTATTAATAATCTCGACATAAACACTTTGCCAATCTATATGAAGCCCATTACGGACTTTGCATTCATGCGCAATATTTCCTACTTCCCTGCATCCATATCGGTCATAAACCTTACAGGTAAATACCCCTTCTATTTTCTGTCTCATCTCAGACGAAAGATATTCTGCTGTTGATTCAACAAAATCGAATCTTATCGGAAGGTTGTTATCCTCAACGTATTTCGAGAATTCCACAAGCGCTGAAGCGTACCCGTTTAAAAATTTTGGTTTTTTCACTAAACATTTGCTCGCAAATTTTTTAAAATCCTCTTTATCCAGATAAAAGGCATTTACCTGAAATGAATTCATCAGCCAATGCTGGCAGCGTTGTCTAAACGAACATTGGTCCTTTGCATCCAAATGGCTGCCATAAATAAAGCCATGACTATCACCTATTTTATAGCCAACCCATGTTAAGTTGTAATATACCATCGCCCAGCGGAAATCCAAATATCTCTTGTCTACTGCGACCCTTGATGGTTGCCCTGTCGAACCGCCTGTATAATAAATAAATATATCTTTCGTATTTCTGTACTCATCTGATAATAATTCATTGAAACTTGAACGTATAATGTCCTTTGTCAGGATGGGTAGTTCACTGATTATTTTTTGAGGTGATATCCCGTTATTTAAATCATATTCCTTAAATACTTGCCGGTAATACGGAACATGCCTTCCGGCATATTCCAACATGGATTTTAAATAATTAAGCTGATACTCTGAAATGAGATTTGAATTGTATTGTGATGTTTTAAGTAGATTCTTATATTCATGTAGCAAATTCCTTCTGTTTACTCTATCATACAAATACAAAATTTGCAAAGATGGCCACATTTTCTTCCTCTTTTATCCCGAATCCCAAGATTAGGGGTCCGTTATCTTTTATAAATATTTGTACAGGAACAAGACAAGACTTGAACAGGCACGGCTTCGTGATATATTATCAGGAAAAGTAAATGAACTCATAAAACCTATTCCTCAAATATCTTATTCGTCAATATCGACAAAATAGTTGAAGTCTTTAGCAAATAATGACACGTGAGCGAAACTATCCTTTGCAATGTGAATATCAAAAAAAGTTGAAATCTTCAGCAAAAGCAAATATGGACGTCAACTGTCTTTCTTTTTCTGTCTACTCACTTCTTTGATACTGTTCAAAAATAAAAAGACAAAACTGTTGACATGGATATGCAAAGTGTTATTATGCATGCATAACAACTGAAGCCTGTCTTATCTATAATTTTCAAAATCATATTTGTAAATTCAAAACATTTTATTTGATTAAATCTCATAAAAGCTCTTTAAGAAATTCCGCACTTTATAGCTAACTGTATAAAACATTTTTTGTGTGTAAGTGTTATATCTTCCCACCATTCTCTCCTTGCGCCAGAGGGGAAAGTGGCGTGGTTGTTTTGATTGAAGCTTCACTGCGGAGTAGCATTATTCCACAAAAACTTCTTTTTTCTGTAAGGTTTTCTTTGTGATCTTTGTGTAAAACTTTGTGTTCTTTGTGGTTGAGCTTTTTTGGTTGCGGCTCTGCTGCGATATGTAATATGGGGGATAATTTGTGTTAAACAGAAACAGCTGCTTGTTAAAATACCTGTGTCTTCCGCTGCTATTCCTTGTTGGTTGTTCCTCTTTAAACCAAAAAGGAAATAAAGAGATTGGTGTTGACAACAGATTGTTGGAAAAGAGGATTAACGATTTATCAGGTAAAATTAGCCTCGTTGTTAATGACGCAAATATAATTCATAATGAAATGGAAGATGTGAAGACTTTCACTGAATCTATGCAGCAGAAAATTGAAAGATTAGAAGCAATGGTCAGCAATTTAAATGAACGTATCGTAAGTCTTACCAATCCTGCGAAAACTTCAGATTTTGCCAAAACACCAGATGAAGAAACAGACGTTGAACCTCCGTTAACTATTGCTAGCAGCAAAGCATCCGAGGTGCCAGAATCCGATATTCTAAAAACCGAAGTCACTGAAAGTCCATTGGCCGTCGTGAATAACTCCTGTGACGCGGGGAATACAAAAGATATGCAGAAAGATTTTGAAGAAACAACACAACCCGAAGAGTCAAAGCCTGATGTCGCACCGCCACAACAGGAAACGTCTGTGATCAGCGAGAAGAGTGAACAGACTGAGACCGAAGGTACACAAAAAGATACTGAAGAAATGACTCGGACTGACGAGGCGGAGCCTGATATTGCTGCACCAAAACAGGAAACGACCGTGAGCAGTGAGATCAGTGAGCAAACGAAAAGAGAATTATTTGTGAAGGAGAATATTGTCCGACTAGCAGAGGCAGAGTTTCCTGATACCAAAGGAATTCAGTGGAATATCATTAGCTTTGAGCATAAGGCTCATTTGAGCAAGGTAGAGGTGGAACCAACACCGGCAACCGTTGGCTACCCGCGCCTTAAGTTTGTTATATCCTTTAAAAACCCAGAAATGCCTAATATTATAGGGCTATTCTGTTTTAAAGATGGTCAATACAGCCTGCTTGACACGAAGAAGAAATAACAAAAAATGCAATTTTATTTTCCATCTTTCGCTTTACTTTTCTCTCCTTTTCTGATTATTGTATTACCATCTAAACACTTCTCTTTTTAACAAGCTATGTCAGAGAGTCTCACGGTGCAAACGCCCACAATACTTGGCTCCCTTTCCACGTCTTTACTATGGGTTAACGGCGTATAAATATTTGACAATAGTGCAAACTGGCGAATGCGAGAAAAAGTGATTGTTTATCCAAATAAATTTTCATATCACTTTCAATGAATTTATGATAATAATACATTGTAAGTTTATATCTCAGAACCGTAACTTGAATTTCAAATCTGCGGTTGTAGAGCGACGAGCCTCGTCTCTCTACCTCAAGAAAGCGCTAGAGGTCTGATTTAATGTAAAGGAATTTCAAACACCCCCCATAATCCCCCTGTTTACGGTGGGAAACAGGGGGGTAAGTTGCTGGAGGCCTGATTTAATCTTTTAACACGCAATGCATGAAGAGGACTGTTATGTTAAAAAACCAATTTGGACTCATTGGATTGGCCGTTATGGGGCAAAACCTGGTCTTGAATGCCGCAGACCATGGTTTTCGCGTCTCGGTTTTTAATCGTACCCCGGAGAAAACCGAGGAATTTATGACAGCCGAGGCCAGGGGTAAGAGTATAACTGCTACCTACTCATTGGAGGAATTCGTTGCCAGCCTGGAGCGCCCCCGCATCATCCAGATCATGGTCAAGGCTGGCGCGCCGGTTGATTCCGTAATCAACCAGATCAAACCGTTGCTGGATAAAGGTGACATTATTATTGATGGGGGCAACTCTTTTTTTGCCGACACTGAGCGGCGGGCAAGAGAGCTAGAATCAGTTAACCTGCGCTTCATCGGCATGGGCGTATCAGGCGGTGAGGAAGGCGCTCGTTATGGTCCCAGCCTGATGCCGGGCGGCACAAAAGAGGCATATGCCATTATTGAATCATTGATGACGGCCATTGCCGCAAAAGCGCCGTCTGATGGTGCGCCATGCGTAACCTATATTGGTACGGGCGGTGCCGGTCATTACGTCAAGATGGTGCACAACGGCATTGAATACGGCGATATGCAACTTATCGCCGAGAGTTATGCCTTACTCAAAGCGGCCATCAATCCCACACCGGAGGAATTTCATCGTATTTTTATCAACTGGAACTCCGGAGAACTTTCCTCATTTCTCATCGAAATTACCGCCGACATCCTTTGCAAAATGGATGATAAAACCGGCAAACCTCTGGTTGACATAATTTTGGACAAGGCCGGACAGAAGGGTACAGGTAAATGGACCAGTCAAAATGCACTCGATATCGGCGCTGCTATTCCGACGATTACTGCTGCGGTGGACGGGCGTATTCTTTCCTCAATGAAAGAAGAACGGGTCGCTGCCTCTAAAATACTCTCTGGTGCGAATGGCGCCTATAGCGGCAACCGGCAAAAACTCATTGAAGCGGTGCGGGCTGCGCTGTATGCATCAAAGATATGCTCCTATACACAGGGCATGGCATTGCTCAAAAAAGCCTCGCTGGAGTATAGCTATGACCTGAATTTGTGTGAGATTGCCCGTATCTGGCGTGCCGGATGCATTATTCGCGCCAGGTTATTGGATGACATTACGCATGCCTACCAACGCAATCCGGCATTGCCTAATTTGCTGATGGATGATGAATTCAGACAGGCCGTTCAGAGCCGGCAGGATGCCTGGCGTTTTGCTGTTAAGACCGCTGTTGAACTGGGTATCCCTATACCCGCTATAAGCGCCTCACTTGCGTACTTTGACGCATATCGTTCGGAACGACTTCCGGCGAATCTTATCCAGGCACAACGCGACTATTTCGGGGCACATACCTTTGAAAGGATTGACCAACCGGGGATATTCCACGCGAATTGGAAAGAGAAATAAAGCATGAACTCGGTCACATTTCCATGTAGAGCGAAGCGCTTCGAAGCTATACTTTTCGACCTCGACGGCACACTGCTTGACACGTTGGAAGACCTGGCTAACGCCGCAAACAACGTCCTGGAGAGAAACGGATTTCCTACGCATGATATGGACGCATATCGTTACATGGTGGGTGATGGTGCGGTTGTACTGATGAGACGTGCAATCCCTGAGGCCCGTCGGGATGACACCACTATCCATGACTGTGTCCAGGCATTCCGTGAAGAATATGGGCGGTGCTGGAACGTAAAGACCAGACCCTACGACGGCGTGCCGGAAATGCTCGACACAGTAGCGGCGCATGGTCTGAAAATGGCTGTGCTTTCCAATAAACCAGATGATTTCACAAAACAGTGCGTGACTGAATTCCTTCCTCATTGGACATTCTGTATGGTTCTGGGCCAGCACGATTCATTGCCTCTCAAACCAGACCCTGCGGGTGCAAAGGAAATCGCCAAATGCCTGAACGTCCCGCCACCAAATTTTATCTACCTCGGCGATACGGCCATCGATATGAAGACAGCCGTCGCAACCGGTATGTTTCCCGTAGGTGCGCTCTGGGGTTTCCGTACAGCTCCAGAACTCCTGGAAGGTGGTGCACGGGTACTGATTAAAAGACCGATGGATGTCCTGAATATCCTTTGATTATAAGGGTTTACCAACAAATGAATAAAACAACTGGGCAAGGCGTGCTGTTGTCACACTTCGACTGCGGCAATAAATTATTGGTGTAAGATAATTATGAGCTGCATAGCCGCAAAGAATAAAATTACTCGGTGCTGAATAAAAACACTATCGTTTGTTTTTTAACAAATCCGAAATTTGAATATCGAAATCCATAACAAATTCTAATATCAAATCAACTGAAATTGGAAACAGATTTTGGGCATTTGAATTTATAATTTTGTGGTTGTTTCGAATTTCGGAATTCGTGCCTTGGATTTTGCTGTTTTACATTGGGGATGTTGAAACCGGAGGTACGCGTTATGGGGGATCTGAGTATATTAGGCAAGACTTTCATAGTCCTTGGCATTATTCTGATTGTCATTGGGGGGCTATTTACGATGGGAGGGAAGATCCCCTTTCTGGGAAAACTTCCTGGCGACATCGCCATTCAAAAGAAAAACGTTAGTTTTTATTTTCCCATTACAACCTGCATCATCATTAGCATCATCTTCTCCCTGATTATGTGGTTATTGCGCAGAAAATAAAAAAACCGCTTGTCCTGCATGCCAAAATAAATGAGTAGAGTCGTCAAGTGGAGGCCTGAGAAAAGTCATCCAAGGTTATAGTTGTCAAGTATCAAAATTGTTGTAGTAAGGCAAACCGATCCATGGTAACATTCAGTACCCGGCAATACTCCATTTGCTTACATTCCCGTGCACCTTAGCCATACGCATGACTCGTTCTGCCTTACTCGCCATTTTGCCATTGAGCCTCTTTTTTCTATTCTACCAAATACTTATGCACTATAGAGTATCACTGTGTTAAAATTTCTTTTTTTGGAAAACTTTTTACACCCCCTTAGTCTCCTTTTGCAAAGAGGAATTCAAAGGGGTTATTTCTCTTTTATGAGGGAGATTTGGTTACGGTTTTGCCGTGCCAGGTATAAAATGACCTTGATCTTTCTTATTTGCACATTATGGATCAACACTTCGTCCGCAGAACCCATACCCTCAGATGGAGTACAGGATATTATTGACAATAGTACTATCACGAGGATTCAGAAACCCCTTGCAGTACGCGCAGACAGAGAAACCCTTGAATACTTTACGGAACATGTGGAAGAACTTACCAGGCACGGGAAGGATTTTAGCAGGAAAGAGTTAATACTTGAGGTCAAGGGGAATGGACAATATGGCATACAGATGCCATCAAAACATATTACAGGGGAGTTTAAGTTAGTGGATCGGCAGCCACACAAGGTAATCTATATAGGACACGGCAACGCCGCTGTTTTCTTTAACTTTTCGGGTGCTATTGTATTGGAGATTAACTACTCAACACAAAAAGATGAGGTTGGCCCTTATGAGGATGTAAGAACGTCCGTTCATTTGAAATTCGATAATGCCTTTTTTGCATTCCTTGCCAGGGCGGCAGGCCCTATGCTAAATCCTAAGTTGGACAAACTCATTGCCAAATTTTCAACGAAGACAAAGAATGTAATTGAGGACACCTACAAAAATACATGCAAAATAAAAAGGGTAAATTGAAAAATACAAAATTTTTAAATATATCCCAGCCTGGATAATCTTTCCTTAATCTTCTCTTCTTCTTCAGGTGAATAGACGTGTGTTGCGGATTCTTTAGGGTTAATATAGCCTAATTCAGTCAACCTTTTTAATACCTTGTTCGTCGATTCTTCTACGGTTTCTTTATCGGTTTCTATTATCAGCTCTGGGTTGAGCGGTTCTTCATACGGGCCTGAAACCCCGGTAAAGCCCTCAATTTCACCCTCGATGGCCTTCTTGTGCAACCCCTTCACATCCCGTTCAGCACAT
Organism: Candidatus Brocadia sp.; assembly: GCA_013360945.1. Lineage (GTDB taxonomy): Bacteria > Planctomycetota > Brocadiia > Brocadiales > Brocadiaceae > Brocadia. The sequence goes on along the minus strand of JABWAQ010000039.1, from coordinate 32,227 downwards.
ATCTCCAGGGGGCGCTTTACATATATCTCGACAAAACTACCAATCTCCTTACGTGCCTTGTCCCTGGCCTCACGGTAAGGAGACATAGCGGCAGAAATAACGGCCACTCCGTTTCTTGTCAATAGCTTACAAACGAATGCGATCCGCTGGATATCAATATCACGGTCATTTTTACTAAAACCCAGCCCCTGACAGAGGTTTTTTCTGACTACATCACCATCAAGTATCTCAACGTTTCTTCCCTGTTCCTTCAGTTTCTTTTCCAGGAGATGCGAGATGGTCGACTTCCCGGTGCCCGGTAATCCTGTAAACCAAACCGTAAAACCCTTATTCATCGGTTATGTCCTCATGAACTCATTTGATACATAATTAATAATTACGGAATAATATTCCCTTCCATGCTTTCGGGTACCCTAACACCCATATAGCTCAATATCGTTGGAGCGATATCATATAATGTCACCCCATGAAGCCGCTCTCCACCCTGATTCTTGCCGTTTTGCATGACAAAGATACCATACTGGGAATGGTTTGCATCATCGGGACCGGTATCGTTTTCATTCGCCCATATCGTCCCGTTCCCAACACTACCAAGAGAACGCCAGAAGAGGTCCCCATAATACACGATTAAATCCGGCGGTATGCCGTTACATTCTGAATAGATCTCCTCGGGTTTAAATACCTTCGTATGAATGTTATTGCCGTTTTCGTCTCTCAAATCTTCTAACTTTTTAATCAGTTCATTTCTCACATGCTCATAATGCTGAGGTGCAATAACTCCCCTGGGTTCACGACCCTTTACATTCATAAATAGCCTTCCATAATAGCCACCCTCACCCCAGGCCAGCGTACTTTCCCAGTCAACCACAAGCTTATTGAATTGCGTAACCTCTGCGGGATAGTGAGCCAATTTCAGGTAACCGTTCTGAATAAGCCATTCGTTAATGCAGATACCGCCGACCATCTTCTTAGCCCCGTGATCGGACACAATGAGGGTCATGGTATCATCATCGAAAAGTTGAAAGGTATCGCTTATTTCCTTGTCGAGATACTTATAGTAATTCAGGATGGCGTCTTGATATTTTGAACCAGGTACATGCTTAGGATGGTCTTGATCAAAATATTTCCAGAATGCATGGTGTATCCTGTCCGGGCCCATTTCCACCATCATGAAGAAATCCCATTCTTTCGAACGAATAAAGTGCCGTGTGAGCCTGAACCGTTTCTCCGTCATATCGTAAATCTCTTTTAAAATCGAGTCTTTATTATCACTCCTGAACTCATCCACATCGAGGATATAGCCATTGGAGACGGCCTCCACCTCTGCTTTCAATTCCGGGGGGTACGTGTATTCACCCTTCGTGTCAGGTGTCATAAAACAGGTGACCATGCATCCATTGACGGACTGTGGTGGATACGTCATGGGAACACCAATCACCACGACCTTTTTGCCCATCCTTGACAGGATATCCCACACCGTAGCGACATTAACCGCCTTGGAATTGGCAAACGACATGCCCTCGTAATCATAACCCGAACGGTTTCTAAACCCATACAATCCCAGACGGCCGGGATTAGCGCTCGTCATCATGGACATCCAGGCGGGACAGGTAATGGCTGGGATAGTGCTTTTCATTGCGCCATACCGGCTGTGAGAAATCAACCTTTTTATATTAGGTAACTGATCAAGCCAACGATCAAAAAAAAGTTCAGGCGGCACTGAGTCCAGACCCAATACAAATACCTTTTTTTTATTAATCACCATAAGAATGCATCAAACAAATTTTGAGATAATATAAATATAAAAGCCCGCGATCGGAGTCGAACCGACAACCTCATCATTACGAATGACGTGCTCCGCCAGTTGAGCTACGCGGGCTTAAGATAACATTCTGAAACGAATATTATACGAAATTTTTTTTTATTTACAATAAATTATTCTGTGTATCTCCAATACCTGTTCAATTAAATGCGGCAGGTCTTTGAGCGGCAGCATGGTCGCTGCGTCTGAAAGTGCTTTTTCAGGGGTCTCATGTACTTCCATGAACAGGCCATCGCATCCTGTAGCTACAGCAGCCCTGGCAAGTGGCAACACCATATTCCTTTCCCCCCCGGAGACGTTTCCATAGCCGCCTGGCAATTGAACACTGTGTGTAGCATCATAGATAACGGGATAACCGAATTCTCGCATAACAACCAACGACCGCATGTCACTGACCAGGTTATTATAACCAAAACTCGCCCCCCGCTCCGTTAATAAAATCTGTTCATTTCCCGTGCTTCGTATTTTTTCGACAACGGACTTCATATCCCACGGAGCCAAAAACTGCCCTTTTTTCACGTTAACCGGTTTGCCCGTCTTTGCCACAGCCAGGATTAAATCAGTTTGGCGGCAGAGAAAGGCAGGGACTTGTATAACATCGAGTGTTTCTGCTACAATTGGAACATCCTCTGTACCATGTACATCAGAAATGACCGGCACATCAAGTTGCTTTTTAATATCGGCCAAGATCTTTATGCCCTCTTTAATACCGGGTCCTCTGAATGAATTGACAGACGTTCGGTTTGCCTTATCATATGATGCTTTAAAGATAAAAGGTAGCTTCTTTGCCAGAAAAATGTTTTTTAATTTCTCTGCCAATTTCAAACAGCTTTCATGGGTCTCTATGACACACGGACCGGCAATAAAGGCAAGTGGTTGCCCCCGGCCTATAGACCAATTTTTGATGTTCACGTTCTTAGCCATTTCACAATTTGTATTATTACCGTGAAAAAATTTCTTTTATCCTCATCCCCTGCTTTCGCAAAGGCAAGTTTCAGAGAATGAATTTTGGCAAGTTTTTACAACCATCTTCATCCCCTGATTTAAGGGTGATTTGGTTATGATTGCGTCACGCCTGGAGATACCCGGTAAACACATTTCTTGTAATATAAACAACAATTTGAAAGGTGTCAACAGAATATAACCATGATGAAAAAAGGGTTGCTACCTGTCTATTATCTGTGTAAAATAATTCCTTTAATTTTCAGCTATTCACTTTCTGTAACCTTATTCGTTTTTGAAAATGACCCCGCCAGAAAAATGCCTTTATATCAATAGTGTAGTGACAATTCATAAATTGCCACTACAAAATAAGGCACTTGCCTGCTTTTATCGATTTGAAAATATGAGGGTGACAAAATGAAAAATACAATCTTTGTATGTTTGTTTGTAATGTGCTGTTCAACTTTTTCCGCATTTGGACAATCTTTTGAGTATGAAGCTCCTTTGATAAGAATGAAAACCGGCTTACCGAGTGTCTTTGCCATTGAAGGTGTCAGGGAAATATCAGGAGGGGAGGAGGAATCCGTATTAAATATCACCGTAAGCGTGAAAAAAGGGAGGATTGAGTCCGTAAGCAGAGACGCGGGCTGCTGGATTATTACCATTAGAACCAGCAGTAAAGAAGCCTCCACATATCTGATAAAGGATAGTCAATTCAAGATTATGGGTGAAGAATCGAAAAAGGTCATAGTCAATGCTATTCATTGGAAAGACGGTAATTAAAAAAGATGAAAGTCTATTTTATCGGTGCAGGACCCGGCGATCCTGAGCTAATAACCATCAAGGGATTAAAGGCTATCCAACGTGCAGAATACTGTATTTATGCAGGTTCTCTCGTAAATCCGGAATTACTGAAGCATCTTCCCTCCCAAGCAAAGACATACGACTCTTCCACCATGAGCCTGGAGGAAATGACCCTTGTTTATAAAGAAGCACGGGAAAAAAATATGGACGTTGCAAGGATACACTCAGGAGATCCTTCGATATATGGCGCAATACAAGAACAGATGCACGTCCTGGATGAACTGGGAATTGCCTACGAGATTATTCCAGGGGTCAGCTCCTTTGTTGCCGCCGCCGCGGTTCTGAGGCAGGAGTTAACTCTTCCGGGGGTTACACAAACAATTGTGATCACCCGCATGGAGGGAAAAACCCCTATCCCCGAAAAAGAGCGTCTGAGTGTTCTGGCCACTGCCACCCCTACGCTGTGCATTTTCTTAAGCATTGAAAAGATAGACAAAATCGTAGATGTCCTCCTGCCCCATTATGGCAAGGATTGCCCGGTAGCCGTTGTCTACAAGGCAACATGGCCCGACCAGAAAATTATTTGCACAAAGCTGTCGGATGTTGCCGAAGAGGTTAAGCGGGAAGCAATCAAAAAGTCGGCGCTCATTATCGTAGGATGGATGCTCAAAAAGGAATTCAAAAGGTCTATATTATATAGTAAAAGTTGAAAAATGTAGCTTTATATTTTTAAAAAATATCTGCAAGCATCGCATTCGCTGCATAGCATACCATACCTCAAAACTTCTGCAGGAAATATTTTTTTCAAAAAATCCAGAAAATACTTGATTCAGGCGCTCATTTAATGTATTCTAACCTCGAAATTTAACACCCTTTATCTAAACCATTTTATTTGAAAGGAGGTTGTTGGATGAATAAACAGGAATTGGTAGAAATAGTGGCAAAAGAGTGTGAGGTGTCAAAGGCATGCGGAGAAATGGCGGTAAATGCCGTTTTAAACGGCATAAAGAATGGTGTTAAGAAGAGCAAGGAGGTGCGATTGATTGGATTTGGCACCTTCTCGGTGAGGGCAAGAAAGGCACGGAAAGGACGTAATCCCCAGACGGGCGCTGTGATTAATATCAAGGCCAGCAAAACAGTAAAGTTTACCGCAGGACAGGATTTCAAAAACGCCGTTAACAAATAGACTATTTCAAGATGTATCCACAAACAAAAAAGCAGGCTCCAAGGCCTGCTTTTTTGTTTCTCTCTGTGCTATAGTATAGGCACGAAAATACCTCTCGGCCAGACCCTCTCTCACAAGGGGCAAGAGGACTTTCCCTCTCGTGATGGGAGAGATTAAGAGAGGATGGCACATTTTCACGACCTTTTGTGAATCTTAGGCTCATGATTGTTTACCGTGTAAAAACTTCTTTTTTTATGTAAGTTCTTTTATAATCCTCTCGATCCCCTTTTGTTAAGGGAGACTTAGTTGTCTGATTTCTGCGGCATGTATCGAACAGAGATTGGTAGCCACTAGCCACGCTAAATCTTTTCTGTGGATGCCTCAACAGATTCCAGGGTTTGCTGCCTGCGCGTAATTCTCCGCTCGTTCTCGGTAAGAAGTTTCTTTCTCAACCGGAAGGTTTTTGGAGTAATCTCAACCAACTCATCATCTTCAATATATTCAAGGGCCATTTCCAATGAGAATTCCCTGGGCGGAGGAAGTTTAATCCCTTTTTCAGCAGTCGCGCAGCGGATATTCGTGGCCTTTTTTGCCCTGATGACATTCACCGTAATATCATTCTGTTCACAGTGTTCACCCACGACCATCCCTTCATACACACGATCGCCAGGCTTTACAAACATGATGCCCCTATCCTGTAATCCATCCAGGGCGTAAGCAGTCGCCTCACCGGCAGCCATGGAAATTAACACGCCCTGTATGCGATGGGCAATATCGCCTTTATAAGTCTCGTAGTCATAAAAATTATGATACATCACCGCTTCCCCGCGCGTAGAGCTTAAGAGACGGTTCCTCAAGCCAATCAATCCACGGGAAGGCACTTTAAATTCAAAATGGGTAATGTCCTTATCAGTATTCATGCTGAGCATTTCCCCCTTCCGTGCACCTAACATGGATATCACCTGACCCTCATATTCTTTCGGTACGTCAATCACAACATACTCCACAGGTTCGGCCTTTTCTTTATTGATTTCTTTGAAAATCACCTTGGGTTTAGATACCTGCAACTCATATCCTTCCCGGCGCATATTTTCAATGAGCACAGAGAGATGCAAGAGTCCACGGCCAGAAATCCGGAATGCATCAGGGGTTTCCGTATCCTCCACTTTAAGAGCTACATTCGACCGGAGTTCCCGGTAAAGCCTTTCTCTCAGATTCCGGCTGGTAACGTATTTACCATCCTGACCGCTGAAAGGGGAATTGTTTACAGAAAATATCATGGAAAGTGTGGGCTCATCGATGTTGATTTTCGGCATGGCCTGCGGATTTTCGATGGAGGCAATCGTATCACTGATGTCAACATCCTCAATCCCTGTTAAAGCAACGATATCGCCAGCCTGTGCAGATTTTATGGCCTGCCTTCCCAGCCCCGTAAAGGTAAATAATTCAGTCACCCGGTGCACCGTTTGTTTGTTGCTCTTGTCAATCCTTGTTACCTGCTGGCCGGAATTAATAGTACCCATAAATATCCTTCCAATCCCAATCCTGCCTACGTAATCATTATAATCCAGCGATGTAATCTGCATCTGCAAGGGTGCATTCGGATCACCGCTGGGTTTCGGGACATAGTGTAATATGGTATCAAGCAGCGGGGTAATATCTTTACTATCTTCCTCAAGGGATAATTTTGCATATCCTTCCCTCCCGCTGGCATAAATCACCGTAAAATCCAACTGCTCATCGGTAGCATTGAGTTCAACAAAGAGGTCAAATATCTCATTCAATACTTCAGTACAACGAGCATCGGGTCTGTCAATCTTATTGACAACCACGAGTGGTCTGAGATTATAACTGAGGGCCTTACGGAGTACAAACCGTGTCTGAGGCATCGTCCCTTCAGCCGCATCTACCAGCAATAAGACACCGTCGGCCATCTTGAGGACGCGTTCCACCTCTCCTCCGAAATCGGCATGTCCTGGTGTATCGATAATATTTATCTTTACCCCTTTATAATTGATGGCGGTATTCTTGGCCAGGATGGTGATACCACGTTCCCGTTCCAGGTCGTTTGAGTCCATAATCCTTTCCACATTTTGAATCTGCTGATTGGACCGGAATGTGCCGCTTTGCTTAAGCAATTGATCCACAAGTGTGGTCTTACCATGATCAACATGGGCAATAATTGCAACATTCCGTATATCATCTCTCACTAATTGTGTCATATCGCTCCTTAAATATACTGCAAAATATTCAAACAAAAAAGCCGCAACGAATCATCGTAGCGGCTCTATCAAATAGAAAATTGTGTCTTAAGCCTTAAAACTACGTTTTGTACATTTGTTGAACGAACGTATTATTACAAATAAATTCTTTCTTGTCAACAGAAAGTAGTTGCCGCGTCTAATGTTTCGGTGAGTCTTCTTACCGAAAAAAATACACATGATGCAATGCGTTTCAGTGTGGGAAACATTACAAAACATGCAAGCGGCTGCCTCTATTTTCTGAGGAGAGGAAAGGGGGTCGTATCTTAAATGTTTGCGTGCCCGGCGAAGGGTAGCGTTTCTATCGGGTGTAAGCCCGTCGTGGTAAAAACCAAAGCCATGTAGCGTGGATGACAGGGGGATATGGAAATATTACCTTCTTGCCAAAACCCACAATAAATGAATCTGAAATTCTCACCTTAAATGACTTTTTTAAGGGCGGGATAAAGTTTATAACTATAGCTACAATACGGGATTATAGTTACAACACAAAAAAATTTTCAGATTCAAATAATGTGAGACTCTGTACCAAATAAACTGAGACATAGCATCATATCTCTCCAGAAACTTCTCCATTGCCGTCACGTGTATAAACCACTGGTTAGGATTCCACTTTAAAAAAATCAAATATACACTATGGGAGGACGGTTTTAAAGCTTTGGTTGCGGCGTAGCCGCGCCAGGTGATTGAGGTGACATTATATAATTAGATACATTATCTTTATTAAGTTGACTCCTTAAACCCTCTGGCATTTCCCAGAATACCTTAATGTGACTGCTCCCCTTACTATTGAAATACTTGATCTTGATATCGTAATATCCTTCGGTTAAATACATCGACCCCTTTACGGTTTTAATCCCATGATCTCCTCCATTATCGACAATCAATTTATCATTAATGTATAAAAATGAACCGTCATCGGATTCGGTCGAAAATTTATAATGTCCACTTCTTGGGGTATATAATCTGCCACTCCAGATAACACTAAATTGTCTTCCTGAAAAAATTTCGTTAAAAGAGATGTCATTAAATGAAATCATATTGTCATATCGAACCAATTTTGGTTTGCCGTCAAACGTCTTGTTTTCATAATACCAGCCCAGGAATCCCGGTTGAATGATATAATTATTTTCTTTGTTGAAAGGTGCATTTTTTTCTCCTAAGATCGCAATGGCGATTTGTGTGCTTAATATACCGGCAAGAAGGATAATTAAGCTAAGTTTAAAATATGCTATATTTCTTTTCAATGCGGCAACTCCATTATTTATGTTAGAAATAAAAAAAGAATTAGTAAAGATATCGGAAATCTTTAATTCTGCCTTGCTGACAAAACTAACCGTTCCAACAATAGTAATCAGGTAAAAAGGAATCAGTGTTAACGCATCAGGTAAATGAAGGAGAGTGCCTAAATTAAATGAGTTGAATGTATCCCTGGAAATATCAGTTCTAAAGATAGGTGTTTTGTTGAGTGAAAAATTTGAGTCTATGAAATTCTTAAAATAAAATTGTACCATAGGGTTTTTATATCCATAAGGAGTTTCCGGTGTAACGGAAACTGCCATAAGCATGGAAAAAAATGATACTAATACTCCGCATATTGATATCTTTGGATATTGTTTTATAAAAAAAGATGATAAGATGACCATAAAAGGTAGCGTTGCTACAAGGTGTCTGGGTCCCAGGGATAATCCACCATACCAATACCGGTAGGAAGCGTTGAAAACAAAATAATATATAACAATTACTACTAATAAGGGAAACTCAGTGGAAATACCCTTTTTCTTCAGGAAAAAATAGATGCCTGGAAAAAATGTTAACAGGAACGGACAATAGAAGAATATGCCTCTATAAGGATCAAAGGTAATTTTGTATAAAATTTCAATACTGGGGAAAGAAATGGTCTTTGCAGTTCCTTTTAAACCAGACTGGATGTCGGCGTTACTGACAAAATGCGAAAAATAACTAAAGAGCATCGGATTGCCGTAACAGAGATAGTTATAGGACAGCAGGATTATCGCAGGAATAGAAGATCCTGTAAGGAAAAAAACCACCTGTTTTTTGTTGTCGGAAAAAAGAAATAATACATACAGAAATAATACCAGCCACACAAAGATACACGGATATTCGGTGATTACCGAATATCCCGCTAGTAAACCACTGAAAAAAAGGCTTGAAAAACATTCCGTCTTTTTGTTTTTTAGGGTGAAAACAATATAAAATGGGATAAAGGAAAAGGCGGCTGCTATTTGGTGCGTATAAAAAATTGTCGAATAGGCAAAAGCGGTTGTTCCAAAGGCATACCCCATAGTTCCGATGAATGCCGCTGTAGTGCATTGTGTTAAACGGGAGATGAATCTGAATAGCACAACACATGAAATGGCAGAAATGAAACCCACAGTCAGCCAATTGATGAAGTAGCATACAAGCAAGAGATAGGTATCCTCCATCATGAAATGGAGAAAAACGTGTTTTGCCTTGAATAATACAAAACCTATTGGAACACCAAGAAAGGCTAGACCAGGACCCTTGTTTGAAAAGAAATTATTTTTATATACACTCACATCATGGGTGTTATATACAAACCTATTTATTGAAAGTTCGCCATATTCGACAATTGATCTGATTAAATCATAAGTAGCATTCTGATTAGCGCCACCACCATGGAAGAAATATCCGTAAGAAAAAAAGCATACAAGGAATAAAATAATCTCTTTTTCGTCAACATCTAACCATTGCAATATTTTGAATTTAAAAGCCAACTTTAAAATCTTCTCCTCTAGATAAAAATTATATTATTCTGTAATGCTATGGATTTGTTATAAGTATTTTCGCTAACCGCAGAGCTACAAAAAGAGCAGCGGAAAAATATTTCAATGTTTGTTACCTGCTTATCGTTGGATGCCTATTTCCAATTTTTCCGCCCGACAATTATTTGATTCAACAATAAGAATTTCAATCTGCATAGTTTTAGAATCCTTTCCAATGTCAGTTCAAAGGGCATTCCGATTGGGGAGACCATGAATTGTTCAGCCCTTAAGATTTCAAACCCTGCTTTGTCGAATAAAGATACTAGTTTACTTAAGGTGATGAGCTCGTTATGTTCCTCTTCTTTTAAATGACCAATTTTCGTAGCAATCTTTTCCCAGAATGGATGAGGGGTCGTTACGATAAATAGGCCATTTTTCCGCAGGACTCGAAAGGCTTCTCGGATCAATTGCATTGGGTCGGAGATGTGTTCAATAATTGCAGTGGCGATCACCACATCAAACTCATTTTCTTTCATAGGTAATACCTGAGCATCTCCTTGGAGTAAACAGACAGTCTTACTCTTACAGCAGGCTATTAAATCGTTCGAATGCTCAATGCCTATGCAGGTTGTATTGGGAAATTCCTCTTTCAAATTGTTCAACATGAGACCGTCTGCAGCGCCAATATCCAGGATCGACCCTGGTTTTCCTGAATAGAATGTTTGTATGCTTTTTAAAACCTCAAAGGTTCTTCTTTTTAATCTATAAATATGCGATCGCTTTGTCTGACGTGCAATGGCATATTTTTTATCCAAAACCCCTTTCACGACTGCATCCCAAAGACCTTGAGACCGGCCCGTGCCATCCTTTTGAATTCACCGATTGACCGGACACGGGTGAGTCTCTTCAAAATATAGGATGGCCGGGTATAGAAACTCTTATAGGCATAGACTAGCAATTCTTGAAGCTCCCTTCGCGTAAAATGTTCCTCCCAACACTGTGGTTGAAAATCTTTGGTGGGATTTTTGGCAAATTCCAGCCAAAAGTCATTTTTGATAATGCCTTCCTTTAGCCCCATCTTATATATCTCTGTAGCGGGGAATGGTGTGAATATGGTGATATGGACGAAATCGGGCTTTAACTCCCTGGCAAATGCAATGGTTTCCATGATTTCTTTCCTCGTTTCTCCGGGACATCCAATCATAAAATATGCCAGGACGGAGATACCTGTCTCTTTTGTCTGCCGGAACGTGGTTCTCACACGATCCACCGTGATGCCCTTGTTTAATATCTTCAGAATTTCAGGATTGCCCGATTCCACCCCGTAATGGATGCGTTCACAGTTTGCCTCTTTGAGTTTTTTTAACAAGTCTTTATCAATGTTATTTACCCGCGCCCTTATATCCCATCCGATATTAAGTTTTCTTTTTGTGATCTCGTCGCAGACCTCTATTACACGCTGTCTGTCAATGGTAAAGGTGTCATCATAGATCAGGAATTCCCGTATGCCAAGTTTTACGCACTCCTCCATTTCGTCTACCACGTTCAATGCCGACCGTGCGCGGAAACTTTTGCCCAAATGAGGCCGGTCACAAAAGGTGCATCGATATGGACAGCCCCGGCTCGTAAACATCGTGGTAATGGGTGTTCTCTTTGCCATGAGGGAACTATATTTTTGGATGGGGGTCATGTGCCTGGCGGGGAAGGGCAGTCCGTCAAGGTCGTCATTGAGTAACCGGGCGCCTGTATTGACGATCCTGCCATCTTCTTTGAAAGTTAATCCAGGGATATTTCTTAACCGGGTTCTGTCGTTTATATTTTCTACGAGGTCTTTAAAGGTAATTTCCCCCTCGCCCAGGACGAGAAAATCTACCCCGGGGATAGTTATGGTTTCTTCGGGATAGATGTGCACATGTGGACCGCCCAATACCACCTTTGTATCCGGACGAATAGATTTTACCAAACCAATAACCTTTATTACGTCTATAAGGGTAAAGGTCATGGCGGTAATACCAACCACATCCGGCAATTTTGCTCGAATGATGTCCCTTAGACGATCATAACTGATCTCCTCGGCTTGTGTATCAAGGACTTCCACATTGAAGCCGGTGTGTTTTTCCAGATAACCAGCGATGTATAATATTCCCAGAGGCGGATTATAACCACGTTCTTCTTCAATAATGCTGGGGTTGTTACCGAGCAATTCGTTTTCAGCCGGTGGATTAATCAAAAGAATTTTCATGGTCGGTTCCGTTTGTCGATAAGGTCAGCAATCATGCCAATGGCGAGGATTTGTACTCCAGAGATAAAAAGGATGACGGTGGTAATGTCCATAACCTTTGGTGTGAATAAATAACTGAGTATAAGGACGGCAATGCTTGAGATGAAGAAAAATACGCTTATAGGTAAAAAAATCTTGAGGGGATCAAAGTATAAGACCGTACGTATGATGAGCTGAAGGAAGTTCAGGGTATCACGAATTGGGCGTATCTTTGACCGCCCGGAGCGCATCTTATATTCGATAGGGACAAATTCGACCGCGTAGTCGTTGGTGAGCATAGCGAGAGTGATGGTCGTCGTGAAGGAAAAACCATCGGGTAGCAGATGGACAAATTTCATTATGACGTCTTTTTTCATTGCCCGTAAGCCTGAATTCAGGTCAGGTATCTTTATTCCGGTTAAATAATTAGCCAGCTTGTTGAGCACCCATTTGGCGGGTCGTCTTGTCAGTGGGATATTTGAATCGTTGTTTCCTCTGGACCCAACGGCCATTTCATTCTTCGGCAACTGCGCGAGAAGCCTGGGGATGTCATGTAATGGATATGTTCCATCGGCATCTGATATAACAATGGTATTATATTTTGCGTGCCGGATGCCTGTTTTAATGGCGGCCCCGTAACCTCGATTAAAGGGATGCCGGATCAACACAACATCCCGGATATTCCTTACTATTTCAGATGTGCCATCAGTAGATCCATCGTCCACAACGATGATCTCCCATCCATTGCCGTAGCTTTTCTTTAACGATTGCAAGGATTCAATTACTTTCGGTATTCCTTCCCTTTCATTATAGGCGGGAATAATGATGCTTGCTTCTTCGATCATGTATTATCTGTATTAAAACGTTAAGGAATTTCAAACACCCTCCATAACCCCCCGTTTACGGGGAGAAACAGGGGGCAAGTTGCCGAAGACCTAATTTAAATCAGTCAGCCATGAGACTCGGCGGCTGAATTGTGTTCAAAACGATTATAATCCATACCTTGAGCATTCTCAATCTTTTTTACTCCTGGCCTTGAATAGAAGGGTTATCCGGAAATTAATATTAAAAAATGTTATTGATTTTAACTATAATTATCTGTATACATAATCATATATTTTAGGTACTGTAGCCTTAATGAAGCTTATTCCCATCGGTATCTCATCTCTCAAAAAGTAAGAAAGAGGTGGCTCGGAGTTCGTTGTAAGTGCCCAGTCGAACGGCAAATTAGTCTATCCGTGGCTACTGATTAGAGGTAGGTAAATATGAAAAAACCGAATATAAAACAAGTGTCTGATCCTGCAAAAACCTTTGTGGCTATGGATAAAGAATTGAAAGGCATTGATAAACAATTCAAGGCTTTGGCGAAGGGGTTATCTTCGATGATTAAGTCTTTTGATACCGTCGCTAAGAAGGTAGATGCTTTTGGAAAACGCCTGGAAATTCTTGAAAAGATCTCTGTTTCATCAGAAAAAGCCTTTGAGTTAAACAGAAAGCAAATGGATTCTGCGCTAAAGAGTTTTAGTGAGGCAGGAAAAAGGATAGAATCTGGGTTAAAAGAACTCATAACGAAAAGTAAGGGAATGGAAGATATGGCAAAAAAAGTAAATAGCATTGAGAAGAGCCTCGAATTGTTAAAGTCGGGCGTTGAGACAATGGAGGATGATATTTGTGAAATTGAAGACACAAATGAAGAGGTACTAGATATTGCACAACTGATACATGATTCTTTAGAAGAGGATGAAATGTATTAAGAAGTAATTATTCACGGTAATGTCTGGTCTATATTATAAGGAGTGAAAACTATGGGTGAAGAAAAAAATACAATTCCTGAGGGGCAATCTTCGAAGAAAGCTGTATCCAGTCAAAAATCTTCCGCTAAAAAACCTCAAAAAGAAAAACCAAAATCAGAAGTTATGCCAAAGTCCGTTGTCATTGTGAAGCCTGAATTGTCGCTCATAAAGAAAATCGACGATATTGCAGGGGAAATAGAAAGCAAACCCATAAAATCCTTCGAGAAAAAAGAGCAGGAAAAACTCTTGCAATCGTACGAAAAATTAATATCGAAGATAGTTCGGGAGATTAACAATTCCAGGCGGTAGTTTTTGTAAAGAAGACTTTGTACGGTAATACGATAACGTTGATAAATCCGTTGAGTTTCGTTTCATTCAACCAAACCTACCCGGCAGCAAAGAAACTTTCTTTCCACCGTTTTTTCTCTCCGCATTTTCATTTTCAAGGTCAGACACAAAAGTTCTCCAAAAGCAGCAGGGTTTCGTGTCTGGCGAAATGGTAAAAATCTCCCCTGAAAGAGGAAAATCAGCCTTTCCTTAAGTCCTTTACATAGATATGAATAAAGGCTATGATTTTACTTGCTGTATCCTTTTTGGATAGACGGGTGGTGTTTATTACAAAATCTGCTACCCGGTCATAAAGTGGCCGACGGCTTGCTAAAAGATATTTAATTTCCTCATATGCGCTGAGATTCGTAAGGTTTGGTCTTTTCCGTTGTGTTTGAGCATCTTCGTGGATTCGTTTATGCAGGGTATCAACATCGGCATCTAAGAAGATTATAATGCCGTTTTTCCTGAGCCTTCTTACGTTTTCTTCCCGAAGGATCACGCCGCCGCCTGTGGCGATAACCCTATCGTCAACGAGACATACTTCAGCAACGATTTGTGCCTCAATCTCCCGGAATAATTTCTCCCCGCCTTCTGCAAAGATGTCTTTGATGGTCTTCCCCTGTTTTTGTTCCAGGTATTCATCGGTATCAATGAATTCTTTCCCAAGCCGTTGAGCAAGTATTTTCCCTATGGTAGTCTTGCCGGTGCCACGAAAACCAATTAAGATGATATTCAATTCTGATAAAAGTGATCTCTGTCACTCCCCGGCTAATTTTTTATAGGCAATTTCCCTGATTAATTCAAGTGATGGTTTCAGTCCTGTCCACAGCTCAAATTGTGCTGCTGCCTGATTAACAAACATCGGCAGACCACCGACAATCTTACAGCCTTGAACTCTGGCCTCGCGCAACAGCCGTGTCTCTACAGGATTATAAATAGTATCAAAAACGATCATGCCGGGTTTTAGTAGCTTCTTATCAACGGGAGTTTCATTGACCGCTGGAAACATGCCCACAGGGGTGGCATTAATCAGGATATCCGTTTCAATTTTCGGTAAATCTTTGAGTTCCTGAGATAAGCAGCCGGCGTCTCTGGCCAGTGATTGTGCCCGTTCGTAATTCCTGCTTGCAACTGTTACCTGCGCACCACACTCCTGTAATCCGAATGCGATGGCACGTGCAGCGCCGCCCGCACCTAACAACGTGACGCGTTTATTTTTTAAGTGAGCATTCTTCATTCCCATTTCAGATACTTGATGAATGTCTTCCAATACCTGAATGGCCGCCTTACAGTCTGTGTTATAACCGGCTAACTTGCCATCCTTATTTATAATAGTATTTACTGCGCCGATCTTCTCTGACATGGGGTCTATTGCATCCAGATGATTTATTACGGACTCTTTATGAGGGATTGTTACACTGTAACCTTTTACATCCAACCCTCTAAACTCTCCGATAAAATCACCAACATTGTCTACCTTGAAAGGAACGTAAGCACAATTTAAGTTCATCTCTTTAAAGAGGGTGTTGTGAATAAACGGGCTGATGCTGTGAGAGATGGGGTTCCCGATTAATCCGTAAATTGCCGTGTGTTTATCCTGCTTTTGTGCCTGATAGATATTCAAAAGTTCGTGAATACTAATCTGTCCGGGGGCAGATTCCTTTCCTTTCCGGAGAGAGGCAAAGGTCAGATAACTGCCAAATTTTTTGTACAAGATGCGGCTCACTATGCCGTACTCACCCATGCAAAATGAGATTAGTGGTGTCTGAGATGCTTGAAGCAGCCGATATATTTTGACATTGTCCGTGATATCATTTGCATGAGTAACAATTTTTACGATATCGGCGCCACACTGTCTGAGTTTCTGATAAGTGTCAGTTAAGTTGCCGGGCGTTTCACGGAAATTGTGATAGGAGACAATTATTTTTGCAGGGACACGATGCACCGTGTCCCTGCGTATGTGTTGAATACTGTCGTGTTCAACGTCGACGAAATCAGCCTGTAACTGGATAGCGAGTTTTAGGAGTGCGCCCCTTTCTTCTTCACTTCCCTCGAACTTGCCACCTTCCCTGACCGGTCTGTTTGTAACAATCACCGGCTTAGTGCGCCTTTCCAAGATACGCCTCAGGTCTGGATTTTTCAGGTAGTCAAGGCGTAATTCGATAATATCTGCAAATTGTGATGCCTCTGCCATGTCACGCAAAACATCATCCATGGTATTTGCAATAATGGGGATACAGATCATGTGTTTGTCTGAGAAAAATCAGATTTTTTGTTGTAGTTTAGTTTTTTGAAAAATTCCAGCAGTGCAGGGGCGTATTGCAATACACCTCTACTTGAGTTTCAATGCAGCTACCTTGTTGATGGCATTTAAATATGCCTTTGCGCTGGCCTCGATGATATCCGTACTTACCGCACGACCCCCTATGGCCTTACCATCCACCTCAATTGTCACATGGACCTCACCCATTGCGTCTTTCCCACTGGTGACTGCACGAATGTTATAATCTTGCAACTTGCCAGGGATTCCAGTTGAGAGATCAATTGCCCTAAAGAGGGCATCGATAGGGCCGTCGCCAAGTGTGGAATTATTTACAAAGCAGCCGTCCTGCAATTTCAGCCTCACCCCGGCCGTTGGCGCCGCGTTCGGTCCACAGCTAATACTGAAGCTTTCTAATTGAAAGATATTGGGGACTTCCATCTTTTCTATGCCGATAATAGCTTCGATATCCTCGTCAAAAACCTCTTTTTTCTTATCAGCAATATGTTTAAATTCTGCAAAAGCCCGTTCAAATTCTTTTTCTGACAATTCGTATCCCAATTCCTTAATTCGCGTTTTGAAGGCGTTCCTCCCTGATAACTTCCCGAGTACAAGTCTGGTTTTTAAATATCCGACGTCTTCCGGTCTCATAATTTCATAGGTTGTCCGTTCCTTGATCACTCCGTCCTGATGTACCCCCGATTGGTGTGCGAATGCGTTTTCACCAACAACGGCCTTGTTTCTCTGTACACGCAACCCAGTCAGACTGCTTACCAGTCTGCTCGTGGCGATCAGCTCTTTGGTAACAATGTGTGTGGAACAATGGTAAAAGTCCTTTCGCGTCTTAATGGCCATTACGATCTCTTCCAGCGCCGCATTTCCGGCCCGTTCTCCAATACCATTGACGGTGCATTCTACCTGTTGCGCGCCGGCCTTTATGGCGGCCAGGGAATTAGCCACGGCAAGACCGAGGTCATTGTGACAATGAACGCTGATTATTGCCTTATCAATGTTTTTCACGTTTTCTTTCAATCCGCGGATAATAGCGGCGTAGTGATCCGGCACGGCATAGCCTACCGTATCCGGGATATTTACCGTCTTTGCACCGGCATCGATAACTGCCTCTACGACCTGAGCGAGGAAATCAAGTTCCGTTCTTGAGGCGTCTTCCGGTGAAAACTCTACATCGTCCACATATTTTAAGGCGTGCGCAACCCCTTTAACAGCCAGATGAATGATCTCCTCCTTTGCCTTGAGGAGTTTATATTTCCGGTGTATTTCAGAGGTGGCAAGAAAGACGTGAATACGCGGTTTTTCAGCTTTTTCAAGCGCTTTGGCTGCGCTGTCGATGTCTTTTTCAACTGCACGGGCGAGACCTGCCACAGAAATTCCCCTGATTTCCTGAGCGATTCTCCTTACCGATTCAAAGTCTCCCGGTGATGAGACGGGAAATCCAGCCTCAATAACGTTTACATTCAATAAGGTCAATTGCCGTGCGATCTGGATTTTTTCGTTAATATCCAGACTGGCGCCTGGCGACTGTTCTCCATCCCGCAGGGTGGTATCAAATATAATGATATTATGGGTCACAAATATTTTTCCCTTATTTTAAAATTCCAATGTTCTGAAATTAGCGATTGGCTATCGGCTATCAGCCGTTGGTGTTCCGACAAAGAGCCCGTATAAAAAAACTATTTTTTCATACAACCTGCAGAGCGAAGCGCTACTTCGCTCTACAGAGGCGATGTTATCACTATGACGTAGCAAATTTTACTACATATAGTAGATACATTCAATAGCTATTTGAAGTGTTTAGGAATTCCTCGGATTGAGTTCTTCTGTCATGTTGTTTTTTTAACTATCTGTGTAATCTGGAAATCTGTGGTTTCAGATATTTGTTGGCGCTGGGGATCTGTGACGCCCGATGTACAACGCTCCCCAACTGTGTCATACGGAATCCAGCCAGAAATGAAATTCATGGGTAATTTGGTCATGGTTGCCAACATTATGGCCGAGAAGATTTCTCAGATGAGTCATGGTGTCTATGTCTGCTTCTAAAAATTTAAACCCCAAATTATTTTTATTAAGATGAACGAGTTCCGCATTGAATGTTAAGTTAATATCGGAGGTAGGAAGATAGATTTTTAATAGACAGCAAATCCCTTTGGTCAGAGGAATGTGAATACTGGAATGTAATAATGCGCCTCGTAAAGAGATATCTAACAATTCTAATTTATGGATTGTATTATTCAATTCAATTTGAGCCTGAGCCGGAAATTTGATACGGCTAAAGTAACGATTACCACTCATTGTTACCCCACGATCTAATGGTGTTTCCTTATTTTATAAGCCTTTTCGTACGATAGGCTCAAACACCCCAAGCATTGTTTTGATATTCATTACAATAAGGCTCGTTAATGTTACGAATATGTAAAAGGCATTAGCATTTGCATCCTTCTTTGATGCATTCCGAAGACGCTCCATGAGATGAACATTAACCGTTTCCAGTTCTTCATACAATTTTTCAATACCCTTCAAATCCCAATCAGGATCGGTTTTCCCCTCACGATGGATTAAATACTGCTTGATAAGATACATGCCCACCAAATGATGGAGGGTCTCATCCTGACTGGCAAACGGGAGATGGAAGTAAACGAGTGGTTTCAGCCGGGAGAGAATAGGGCAGCAACCCGAAGCCATACTAAGCCCGAAGAGTGATTTTAATGCCTCTTGTACATCACAGTTTTTAAAGTACGAGCGGTTTTTCGAGTGTACCCAAACATTGGCTTGTTCGATGGAAGCGATATCTTCAAATTTCCTGGCAATTTCTTCAATATCCAGCGCAACTGGGCAATGCGTATGACTCAATATCTGAAGTGGACAATTACTGCACTGGTGGTAATCTAGTTTTGTCCAGAAGGCGTGGATCTCATTATTTGTCTTTTCCGTGTGATCCGGTCTGTCAATGTCAACCTCAAACGCGTATTCTTTACCGTTCTTTAAAATTAGGTTATAAGTAATTTTTTCCATTATTACCAGTGGGTATATTACAAACCTGCTAAAGTTAGAAAATAGAGATGATTTAAATTGGCTGGTAATGAGTATTCCCAAACTAGGAAGTTCCTTATAAAAATTTATAATAGCACCTATATTTATTTCCGTCAATTTATTTCTCTCTTTCCCTCATCATCGAAATATTGTCCAGACCTTTAGTAACTATTCAGCGAAAATATTTTAGTTTGGGTTCGTCAGTTAAAAACTTAACTGAGAATGGAATCGGGATGAGGAAGGTTTAACTGCTAAGCCCCACAATAAATGACTCAGAGATTCTCAGATTAAGTGGTATTTTGAAAGCGAGGTAAAATCATTTTGAGGAGATGGACGGCGTCAAGGAAAGAGGAGTTGTAATCGAACATAACGATGTCGATGGTGTTGAAGTTTTTTTGCAACGGAAGCACCTGGTGAGATTGGTTTTTGGGTTGGTAGCGGTGTGAAAATCGGAGCAGAGCGGGCAGAGGAAACGGAAATAGCCTTCGGAGGTTTTTTCTGAGGCCATGAGGAAGACGCTGGTAAGCAGAGATTCGTTGAGAGCAGAGATGTGGTGATAGCATTTTTCAGTGTTTCAAATTCATGGGGCGGAAATGCCGAGATGTAGCCTTTGCGCCACATGAGGAGGGAGAGTTTTTGGACGAAGGCCATGAATGGCCAGGGTCGGTCCGAGAGGAGTTTGCGGTGTTTTTGGGTGATAAGGTTAAATTAGGTTGGGGTTTGCCTTTTAAAATCAAACCTAATTTATTACAATTTTTCTTATTTCTTCATTCATCTTCAGTACCGCTTCCCGGGTGGCATCTTTCCATCCTTTCACGCCGTATTTTTCCCTCCAGTGAGAAAAAGTGTAGGCATAGAGAATGGAACGGGAGGCATTGATAATGGCCCCCAGGCCATCCGGGTTAAAACAATGTGCGATATCCTTTGCTGTAGCGCCCTGGGCGCCATAACCGGGTACAAGGAAGTAAGCCGCAGGCATAATTTTTCGCAATGTCGATATCTCATGGGAAAACGTAGCCCCCACTACAGCCCCAACTGCGCTGTATCCCTGTTTGCCCATTAAGTCCTTTCCCCATGCATGAGTCTTTTCAGCGATGGTTTCATGGAGTTTTTTCCCACCGCACATCAGGTCTTGAAATTCGCCAGAGCCTGGATTTGACGTTTTAACAAGGACAAATATGCCCTTATTCTGTTTTTTCGCTGTCTGCAGAAAAGGGAGTAAGCTGTCGGCCCCCAGGTATGGATTAACGGTAACGGCGTCTGCGGCGAATGGGGTTTCAACGATATTATCTATGTGTACCTCTCCGATGTGGGCATCGGCGTATGCCTCAGCCGTGCTGGGAACGTCGCCCCTTTTCACATCGCCGATTACCAGCAACCCCTTTTGTCTGGCATATTTAATGGTTTCTGCATAAGCCCAGATACCCCACCATCCATACAGTTCGTAAAATGCAATTTGTGGTTTGACGACACCTGCCAGCGGTGCGATGAGGTCGATAACCTGCAGGTTAAATTCCAGGATGATACGCGCTGCATATTCAAGGTTCTGTCTTTGAAAGGTGGAGAACTTTTGTTTAATGGCATCGGGAATAAGTTTAAAGTGAGGATCTAGACCGACAACTACGCAGCTATTTTTTCTTTTGATGGCAGCGATAAGCTGGTCGGCGAAATTTTCTCTGACAGCAGGTACTTCATCCAAATTTGGCTTCCTTAACTTTTAGATGCTGTTTGATTGACTAGAGTGCCAGAAAATTTTTAAGAAGCTTTGGACCTTCTTCAGTTAAAAAGGCTTCAGGATGGAACTGAACCCCCTCTAAAGGATATTCCTTATGACGAATACCCATAATTTCGTCATCGTCTGCCCTGGCCGTAACCTCCAGGCAGTCCGGCAGGGTGTCTTCTTTAACAATAAGAGAATGATACCGTGTCGCTTCAAATGGGTTGGAAAGCCCTTTGTAGATGGTTTTGTCGTCGTGTTTGATCATGGAAGTCTTGCCATGCATAAGTCTTCGTGCGCGGATTACTTCTGCCCCATATACGTAAGCAATACACTGGTGACCAAGACAAACACCAAGGATGGGTATCTTACCGGAAAACTGTTTTATGATGTCATTAGAAATGCCTGCCTCTTTAGGAGTACAAGGCCCAGGCGATATGATAATATGGTCTGGCTTTTTTCTTTCTATTTCATTGAGGTTAACCTTATCATTTCTAAAGACTTCCATCCGCGCGCCAAAAGCGCCTATTTGTTGTACGAGATTATAGGTGAAGGAGTCGTAATTGTCGATAATGATTACCATAATTATAATATTATTTCCTTTTCACAAATATTAGCAAAATAAATTTTGAATATCAAAGAGATTTTAAGTAGTAATTAAGCATGTTCTTGCATCGAGTTAAAACAAATAACCGCATCATAAAAACAACTTGACAATATTAACGTTTTTTGTTAGATTTTGTAATGTGTTTTATTAATTGGTAAGCAGCATGGAGAAACATGAGGATAAAATAGATGTGTTATCCTTAAAAGATTTTGAGTGATTATACAAGAGCGGTAAGAAGGAGGCATAGATTGCAAAAAGTGGGGATAACCCACTTTTTTATTTTAAGGATTGGAAAATTCGTTTTAAATACTGGTTTCCTGCCAGTGCTCTTGTTGTACCGAACCAGATAGAAAAGATATTTATGGATAAAGAAAGTTTACTACGGTTAGTAGATAGTTTGCACAGGGATAAAGAGATTGCCAAAGATGTTGTGTTCCAGGGCATAGAGGCTGCTTTAACTACTGCTGCCCGAAAACATTTTAAATCCCAGGATGCGATTTCTATTCAAATCGACAGAGATACCGGAGAGATTCTGGCCATGGAAGGCGATCGTAAAATCGATCCTTCCGAATTGGGCAGGATTACCGCACAAACCGCGAAACAGGTCATCATCCAGAAGATACGGGAGGCTGAACGGGACGTAATATTTGAAGATTTTATTAGCCGAAGAGGCGCCATTGTGAGTGGTACGGTTCAAAGGTTCGAAGGCGCCACAATGGTTGTTAACCTGGTTAAGACAGAAGGAATCTTACACAGATCAGAACAAATTGACGGTGAACATTACAATATCAATGAACGGGTAAGGGCGGTTGTCATTGATGTGAAAAAAGTGGGAACCCGGGTAAGGATATCGCTTTCAAGGACGCATCCTGATTTTGTTCGAAGGCTTTTTGAGTTGGAAGTGCCTGAAATTGCGGAAAATACCATTGAAATTAAATCGCTGGCAAGAGAACCTGGTCATAGGACCAAGATTGCCGTGGCTTCAAGTGATCCGAATGTGGATTGTGTTGGCGCGTGTGTGGGTGTGCGCGGGTCTCGGATCAAGAATATTGTGGATGAATTAAACGGCGAGAAGATTGATATTATCAGATGGAGTGATGAACCTGAAGTGTTACTGCCTAATGCGCTAAAACCTGCAGAAGTTTCGGGGATTATTTTGTCATCGGAGAATCAGGTTGCAACCATTGTGGTACCGAATGATCAACTTTCTTTGGCAATTGGCAAAAGGGGGCAAAATGTGCGTCTTGCATCCAGGTTAACGTCATGGGATATTGATATTATAACAGAATCTGAATTTGAAGAAAGGCAGAAGGATGGCGTTGCAGGATTAACAGAAGTGACCGAATCGAACAAAAAACCTTCTGGCGATTCAAATACGACAAATCTGGAATCTGCAGAACATGTTAAAACGGGTGGGGAAGACGAGGGAGTATCACCGTAATAGATAGTGAATTTAAAGAATACCTTGATTATCTTAGGAGTTTAAATGGGAAAAATCCGGATCAGTTTGCTTGCAAAAGAGCTGGGGGTAAAGAGTTGCCTGTTGATCGATAAGTGTCAGGAAAAAGGGTTGGCTCATATTACCCATCATGCGAATACCCTGCTTCCTGAGCAAGCAGAGATGATTAGGCAATTGTTCCAACCAGTCACAAAGGTGATTCCCGCAAAAGAAGAGCCCAAGGGGAAAGATGCCCCCGTTCCGCATACTATTGAACAAAAAAAAGACGACAAGGCGCCCTTGCAAACGAGTAGTGTTGTCAAGGTCATTCAACCGAGCAAAATTGTTAGAATTCCCAAAGCAGCACCTCAACAACAGCGGATCGTAAAAGTTACTCCGGTAAAAACATATTGGAAGAAGAAACACCCGCCAGGTGTTCTGCACCACAGGAAAAAAGAACATGGAGAGGAAGCTGCAGGATTAAAAAAGACGGCAATTAAGGAGAAAGAAACAAAGATTGTTATGGAACCACCGATAACCGTAAAAGACCTTTCCTCTAAATTAGGGATTCGTGCAAATGAGATTATCACCAAGCTACTTCTCGAACACAATGTGCGCACAACAATTAATCAGATATTAAGCGAAGAGATTGTACAGTTACTGGGCATTGAATATGGCGTAGAAATTGAAATTAGAAAAAGAGAGGCTGCAGAAGAACATAATTTTATCGCCGAACAGATATCTACGAAAACCGAGGATATGGTGTATCGTGCGCCAATCGTGACTTTTTTGGGACATGTTGACCATGGAAAGACCTCGTTGCTTGACAGTATTCGTCAAACAAACGTGGCAGCAGGCGAGGTGGGAGGAATTACGCAGCACATTGGCGCGTATAAGGTGGAGATGAATAAGCGGCACATAGTATTTTTGGATACACCAGGCCATGAGGCATTTACTGCTATGCGGGCGCGTGGGGCAAATATCACCGATGTGGTGGTGCTTGTAGTGGCGGCAGATGATGGAGTAATGCCGCAGACGGAGGAAGCATTAAACCATGCCAAAGCGGCTAATGTGCCGATTGTTGTAGCTGTGAATAAAATTGATAAACCCGGCGCTAATTCCTTGAGGGTCAAACAACAACTTGCAAATTTGGATCTAATTCCTGAAGAATGGGGTGGAAAGACGCAGTTTGTTGAGACATCCGCCATCACAAAGAAGGGAATCAATGCCTTACTCGAAAGGCTTTTGCTGGAGTCAGAAATTCTGGAATTAAAAGCAAACCCTAAGAACCCTGCGCGGGGGGTTGTGTTAGAGGCGCACTTAAGTGAAGGACGCGGAGTTGTTGCCAATGTCTTAATACAAGACGGTACCTTGCGTCAAGGGGACATTATCCTTTGTGGTAAAACTTTTGGCAGGGCACGACTCATTACCAATGATAGAGGAATTGAGTTGTGTGAGGCAGGTCCGACCACGCCGGTATCTGTTTCTGATTTCTCTGATGTCCCTGAAGCCGGAGACAAGTTTTATGTGGTCGGCGATATACAAAGAGCAAGAGAAATTGCCCAAGAAAGACAAAAGAAAGAACGTGAAACCTCGCTGGCAAGACATCAGCATGTTACGTTAGATAGTCTGTATTCCAAAATTGCCGAAGGAAACGTAAAAGAAATTAAAATAATATTGAAGGCGGATTACAAAGGTTCTATCGAAGTACTCAAAAAGGCATTGGAGCAGCTTTCAACCCCTGAAATTAAAGTGAAAATATTACACTGTGCTGTTGGCGGCATTACAGAATCGGATGTGCTTCTTGCCGATGCATCGGATGCAATTGTAATTGGTTTTTACGTGACGGCCGAGGACAAGGCACGTATACTGGCAGAAGAAAAAGGAGTGGAAATACGGCTCTACAAAATTATCTATGACGCAACGAACGAAATAAAAGCTGCCATGGAAGGCATGCTGGAACCGGAATCTAAGGAAGTTGTCTTAGGTCAGGTCGAAATAAGGCTGGTTTACAATATCTCAAAGGTTGGCAACGTCGCAGGCTGTTATGTAAAAACGGGTAAAATCACAAGGAATTCTTCTATCCGTTTGATTCGCGATAGCATTATTATTTATGATGGGAAGTTGGAGTCTTTAAGGGTAGTCAAGGATGATGTCAGGGAGGTTAGGGCAGGATTTGAATGCGGGCTGAAAATTGCTAATTATGACGATCTTAAGGTGGGTGACGTCGTAGAGGCATACGAAGTACAAAAAATTGCACGAACCTTATCGGTATAGAAAAAGGGTTTTGACCCCTTGTCGTTTTCCTGTAAAGCACCATGAGCAATTTTTGGTTGTAACCATGACGGACAATGAATTTAGAGTTTCATGAATCTGATGATGCTGTGATTGGGGTCCTTAATATTCGATTGGTGATCCGGAGCGCAACCACACTAAAGGATAAACGTCGCATTATTAAGAGCTTGAAAGATCGTGTCAAAAACAATTTTAATGTTTCTATCTCAGAAATCGGTACTTTAGACCATTGCCAATATTCCAGATTGGGTATTGCAATGATAGGAAATGATAAAAGATACGTAAACGGCGCCTTGTCAAGTTTGTTGAATGTATTTCGGGTTGCAACTTCTGTTGAACTTGTTGATTGTCACCTCGAATTTGTTCAATCCCATTCATAAAGATGTACGTCCCAATCCTAAATTCCTTTTATTGATTTTTACTTTTGTTTATTCGCAAAAGAAGGGGGTTATTATGCCTTCAAGAAGAATAGAGCGATTGTCAGAATCCATTAAGCAAGAAGTCAGTAAAATCATACTTTATGAACTAAAAGATCCCCGCATAAGTTTTATCACGGTAACAAAGGTTGAAATTGCGTCTGATTTGAAAAGGGCAGACGTGTATATCTCTGTATTGGGAGATGCTCTTACGCAGACAAAAACCATGCGGGCGCTGGAGCATGCCAGAGGATTTATTCAAGCAAAAGTGGGTAAGCACTTGCAGATAAGATATACCCCAATTTTGACGTTTTGTTTGGATGAATCGATAAAAAAGAGTCAGCATATCTCAAAACTTATTGACGAAGCAGTTAAAGGGGACGACATAACAATAAAGGGTGAGTTAGAAGAATGAAAAAATTACATCTCGGTTTGCCGAAAGGCAGCCTTCAAGAAGCAACCATCGAAATGATGAAAAAGGCGGGTTACACCGTCCATGTAAGTTCCCGGTCTTATTATCCTTCGATTGATGACGATGAGATCTCTGTAAGATTAATCAGGCCGCAAGATATGTCCAGATATGTTGAAAAAGGCATTATTGATGCTGGTCTGACTGGCGAAGATTGGGTGAAAGAAGCCGGCTCAGACGTAAGGGTAGTTGTGAGCCTTGTGTACGCCAAGCAACAGTTGACAAAGATCAGGTGGGTTTTGGCTGTTCCTGAAAATTCGCCCGTACGCTCCTTGGATGATTTGCAGAATAAAAGGATTGCGACGGAACTCGTGAATGTAACACGACAGTACCTCGCAGAACGGGGTGTGGTTGCCGATATTGAGTTTTCTCACGGTGCGACAGAGGCAAAGGCCCCTGACTTAGTCGATGCGATTGTAGAACTTACCGAAACAGGAAGCAGTTTGAGAGCAAATAAACTGCGTATTCTTGAAACCGTTATGGAGTCATCAACTCAGCTTATCGTCAATCATCATGTGTGGAAAGACGAATGGAAACGCATGAAGATAGAGAATCTTGCAATGCTTTTTGAAGGGGCCATAATTGCTCGCGCAAAGGTTGGATTGAAGATGAATGTTCCGAACGGAGCTTTAGAACAAGTGCTAAAAAAATTACCTGCCTTAAGAAAGCCTACGATTTCTACACTATCTGAAGGGGCTGGTTATGCAATTGAAACCGTACTGGATGAAACGGTAGCAAGAAGGATTACCCCTGAATTAAAAAGAGCCGGAGCCGAAGGGATTATAGAATATCCACTCAATAAAGTTATTCTGTAATATAGGAGAGTTACGGCATGTTTAGAATAAACAAAGAAATATGAAATGGTATTTGTCAGACCTGTTACTGTTATTTTTCTTTCCGTGACGCTCTTATCTATTGATTTTCTTGGGTGTAGTGGTATCACTGCTAAACATGGCAACCAACCCACACTCAGCAACAAGAACCATTCTTTAAGCGCCCGGGAAAAGGCATACTCCTATTTTTGTGCCGGGTATTTTTCCCTGTTGGATAGAGATTGGGAAAATGCAGCGAATAGTTTTGAAAAAGCGTTACAATTAGATAGTTCCTCGGTAAGAACTATCCAACATCTCGCCACATGTTATTTCCAATTAGGTAAGAATGAGGAGTCGATCAATTATATTGAAAAATTAGCCAAAATCAAACCGGATGAATTCAGCGTACATTATACTTTGGCTACTCTGTATGAAACCGTTGGGAAATATCAGAAGGCCATTGAAGCATATGAACATGCCCGCCGATGCAAGACAACAAAGTTAGATTATGTATTTTTGGCTGACACTCTATACAGACTAGCCAATCTTTATATGAACGAGAATATGATGGAAAAGGGCATAGAGTGTTATCAGAACATGTTTGAAATGAAGCTGGTAAGCGAACCAGTAAAGATCTATTATGAGATCGGTCAGAAATATTTTGAAAAAAATGACATCAAAAAGGCATTGGAATATTTTTTAAAGGCAAAAGAGGCCGATCCAAAGCTGAGCTTTGCCAGTTTCTATCTTACCCTTTGCTACGATGCACTCAATGACTATGATAATGCTGTTAAAGAGGCAAAGAGTTTTTTGGAAAAAGAACCTGATAACTGGGTTATGCATCTCGCCTTGTCTGAGATATACGGAAAGACAGATAATGAGTCCAAGCGAGGTGAAGAAATTGAAAAAACCAAAGCGCTTCTTAAAAATAGCATTGCTGCCGGAAGCAAGAATCCGAAGGAATATTTCTTGATGTGTCAAATTTACAGAAATCAGCGTAAAATTGAAGAGGCAATCGCCGTCATTGAAGACATGAAGTTGATCCCTTTGGATAAAGAAACCATGCGGGACGTATATTTCCTGTTAGCGAATCTTTATTACGAAGATCAAAAATTTGACAGGGTAGAAGAAGAATTGCGGATGACCTTAAAGTTCGACCCTGAATTTCACGAGGCAAACAATTTTCTTGGTTACTTTTTTGTTGAAAACAACAAGAATTTGGATGAAGCAATACAGCTTATTAACAAGGCATTAAAAGCGCAACCCCGTAATGGGGCATATCTTGACAGTCTTGGCTGGGCTTATTACAAAAAGGCGCATGCGGAAGGAAGAGACGATTATTTAATTATGGCGCTTCAAAAGTTATTGGAAGCCGTTCAACTTATGGAAGAACCGGATATCTATGAGCACATTGGGGATGTTCATTATAGTTTAGGACATTGGGATGAGGCGGTTGAGGTCTGGGGAAAGGCACAGTCTCTATACAAAAAGATGCTCAACAACGAGACACAAGTTAAAAATATTACTGCGAAATTAGAAAGAATAAAAAGGTTAATCTCATTGGAAGAAACGGGATTAAAGGTCATTACGAATCATAGAGAGGTTGGAAGTGGCATTCAACCGTAAGATTATTTCTGGGAAAGAATTTTAGGAGAAATACGGAGAATTGGCAGGACATTCACATTGGGCAAGTATAAAGCATAAAAAGGGTGCAGCAGATGCTAAAAAGGGGAAGGCCTTTTCCAAGCTGGCCCGCATGATTACTGTGGCAGCTAAAAGAGGTGGGGGCGACCCTGATATGAACCCAAAGTTACAGCTGGCCATAAGCAAGGCACGTGCGGTTAACATGCCCAAAGAAAATATAGAACGAGCTATTCAGAAAGGCACGGGAGGGGGTGGAGGGTCAGAATTGTTTGAGTGTATGTACGAAGGATACGGACCTCACGGTGTAGCCTTAATGGCCGAGATCCTGACTGACAATAAAAACAGAACTGCCCCTGAAATTCGAAAGATATTTGAGCGATTTGGTGGAAATATGGGAGAATCCGGCTGTGTGTCCTGGATTTTCGAAAAAAAAGGACTTATTATCGTAAATGATACCGGTCTCAATGAAGACGAGTTTATGATGCTGGTCTTAGATGCAGGGGCTGATGATTTGCAGAGAGTAGGTGACGTTTTTCAGGTCACATGCTCACAAGCGAATTTGGATGCCGTAAAAAAGACTATTGAAGGCAAGAACATAAAAGTCGAAACCGCTGAAGTAAGTTGGGTGCCGAAAAACACTATTGACTTGGATGAAACAGCAGGCCGCAAAGTACTAGGGCTTATGGAGGCGCTTGAAGATCACGATGATGTTCAAAACGTTTATTCTAATTTTAATCTTCCACAAACCCTTCTATCGGAAGTGCAAGCTACAAAATAATATTGTCCTATTCTTTCCCACCGTCTTTCTGCAGGTATTGCAGGTTTTTTTGCGGTTGTTCGATGGGGGAAATATCCGTTTCTTTGTGGGTTCTTTGGTGTTTCTTTTCAATGTTTAACAATTCGAGTACCTGATCTCCATCCAGCACTTCCTTCTCTTCGAGTTTTTTTGTTAACAGTTCCAGCTTATCCTTATTATCTTCGAGCAATTTTTTAACCTTATCGAAGCTTTTCATGATAACATGGGTAACCTCTTCATCAATAACCACTGCCGTTTTTTCGCTGTATTCTTTTTCCTGAACGAGGTCATGCCCAAGAAAGATATTACCTGATTGCCTGCCAAAGGTCTGAGGCCCCAACCTTTTACTCATACCAAATCGGCATACGTAATTTCGAGCTAATTGCGAAACCTTTTCAAGATCGTTCTGCGCGCCTGTTGATATTTTGTTAAGTATCATTTCTTCTGCAGCCCGGCCTCCCAATAACACACAAAGGGTGTCCAGAATTTCGGGTTCGGTGGTTAAATACTTGTCTTCCAGAGGCAATTGCATGGTATATCCCAGCGCTGCGGTACCGCGCGGGATAATAGAAACTTTGTGGACGGGGTCAGTGTTAGGAAGGAGAGCAGCTACCAAGGTATGCCCTGCCTCATGAAGTGCAACCGTCTCTTTTTCACTATCGCTCATAATCCTGCTCTTCCGTTCAGGGCCGGCTAATACCCTGTCTATGGAGGATTCCAATTCTTTCATGCCGACAGAACTCTTGTTATGCCTTGCTGCAAGGAGCGCAGCCTCGTTGATAACATTGGCCAGATCCGCCCCTGAAAAACCCGCCGTGCGTTTTGCGATGACTTTTAAACTGACATCGGAATCTATTTTTACATTCTTGGCGTGCACTGACAAAACAGCCTCACGACCAATAAGGTCTGGCCTATCAACAGTTATCTGCCGATCAAAGCGTCCTGGCCGAAGCAGTGCACTGTCCAGAACGTCAGGCCGGTTGGTCGCAGCAATGATGATAACCCCCTTCTGTGAATTGAAACCATCCATCTCAGCCAGGAGCTGGTTGAGGGTTTGTTCGCGTTCGTCGTGTCCGCCGCCCAGTCCCGTGCCACGTTGACGACCAACACTGTCAATCTCATCGATGAAAATAATACACGGGGCCTTTGCCTTTGCCTGTTCAAACATGTCCCGTACCCGGGCAGCGCCCATTCCAACAAACATTTCAACAAAGTCAGAACCACTAATTGAAAAAAATGGGACCCCTGCCTCACCCGCAACGGCTCTTGCAAGGAGCGTTTTGCCCGTTCCTGGCGGACCGATCAGAAGCACACCCTTGGGAATTTTTCCGCCCAGTTTTTGGAATCGCTCCGGGTAGGAAAGAAACTCTATAATTTCTTTTAGTTCTTCTTTAGCCTCATCGCATCCTGCAACGTCGACAAAGGTCGTTTTCTGTGAGCCGTTATCCGAGTACAATTTTATTTTTGCCTTTCCGAAGGACATAAAAGGCGAACCCATCCCGCCAACCTTTTTAAAGAGAAAGAACCACCCAAGCGCCATGATACCAAATGGGAAGACCCACCACATCAGGATGTTTTTTAAGAAATTATTTTCAGATGCTCCTTTAAACCTGACCTTTTGTGTTTCAAGTTCATTGACGAGTTCTGCATCTTGTATGGGCACGGTAACAAATGCAATTTTTTCTTCTTTGTCACCCTCGGCAGATAATTTTTTGTAATGACCACGAATAATGTTATTACCAACCGTACAATCTGATATATACCCGTTTTTAAGATAGAGTCTGAACTGGCTGTAAGATATTTCTTCTGTCTTTGAGGAAAAAAATATTTGTGCCACGTACATAATGGCTAAGAAGAGCAGAACATATCCGATAGAGAATCGAGACTTCCTGGTTTTATTTTTTTTATCCATGCAAGTTGGTTGAAAAGATTAACAGTATACTTCATACCGCAGCAATGCCGCAACCACATCCCCATTAACCAAGGGGGATTAAAGGGGTTGTAAAAATTTACGTAAAAAAAGTTTTTACACAGTAATGCTATAAGGATATTTAAGGTAATATTCTCATTTAAAAATCAAACTGAATTATAGTGGAAAACAAGAGTAATGTCAAAATATTTCGAAAGAGATTTAAGTTGATAATAGATAAAAAGATACTATAATTAAGAACACGTCGGGGTGTAGCGCAGCTTGGCTAGCGCGCTTGAATGGGGTTCAAGAGGTCGTGGGTTCAAATCCCGCCACCCCGACCACTAAA
Organism: Candidatus Brocadia sp.; assembly: GCA_013360945.1. GTDB lineage: Bacteria > Planctomycetota > Brocadiia > Brocadiales > Brocadiaceae > Brocadia. Next base: position 343 of record JABWAQ010000039.1, on the reverse strand, counting down.
ATTAAGGGTTTCAGGATATTAGCCATTTGACGTCTCTCTCAAATTGTATAGTTTTTGTGTAGTTGGTTTCGTTTCAAGGATTTTGGTAAGACAGGCGTTTTGTTTGATCCAGTAGGTGAGAGTCCACGCAACAAGACAGACATCGCCGTGAGCTCAGTCGAACGAGATTCCAGTGTCTATCAATCTTGTTGATATGTCTGGCCTGGTAGTGGTCAAAGGAAGTCGTTGAGGTCAAAAAGTAGTTGGGGTCAAATCTTTGCAGGCTGTCCGAGAATGCAAAATCGTAAAAGTTCGGATGTTGATTTACAAGGACTTATGACTTGAGAAATCACGAAAAAGTGAA
>JABWAQ010000131.1 GCA_013360945.1 Candidatus Brocadia sp. | reverse complement strand
TTACCCTGTTATGCCAATAAATAATATTTGGACTGATGTATTGATGAGAAATGAAAAAACATATGTTGTTGAAACAAGTCCAAAATCTATAGAACGCTGCCTTGTCATGACCACCGACCCAGGCGATTTGGTTTTGGACATTACCTGTGGCAGCGGCACCACCGCTTACGTGGCTGAAAACTGGGGCAGAAGGTGGATCACCTGCGATACCTCCCGTGTAGCAATAACTCTTGCCAAGCAGCGCCTGATTACGGCGGTGTTTGATTATTATGAACTTGCCCACCCGGATGAAGGCGTAGGGAGCGGCTTTCAATACAAGACCGTTCCCCATATCACCTTAAAAAACATTGCCAACAATGAACCTCCGGCACAGGAAACCTTATATGACCAGCCGTTTATTGATAGTAAACGACTACGAGTGACCGGACCATTCACGGTAGAAGCAGTACCGGCGCCAGTGGCAAGGCCGGTTGATAGTTTTGAGTTTTCAGTTTTTAGTGAAAAGACCGAAACTAAAAACTCGAAACTAAAAACTGAAAACTCCGCCGGCAACGAAGTTGCCCGTAGCGGTGAAACACTGCGCCAAAGCAACTGGCGTGATGAGCTGCTGCGCGCAGGCGTACGGGCAAAAGGCGGCAAGCTGATTGAGTTTACAAGGGTAGAGCCGTTGAGCGGCACACGGTATTTACAGGCAGAGGCAGAAACAAAAGTGTCCCCCTCTGGAGGGGGTGAGGGGGAGGAATCTTCCGATGGAGGGAACCAGAGGAAGTCGCCAAAACGGGTATTGGTCTGTTTTGGCCCAGAACATGCACCATTGGAACAACGCATGGTGGAACTGGCATTGGAAGAAGCCATGCACCTGAAACCCAAACCACAAATCGTCTTATTCTGTGCCTTCCAGTTTGACGAAGAAGCAGCAAAAGACATTGACGAAACCAACTGGCCCGGAGTCACCCTCCTCAAAGCCCAGATGAACGCCGACCTGCTCACCGATGACTTAAAAAAGAAACGCAGCAGCAACGAAAGTTTCTGGCTTATTGGGCAGCCGGATGTGGCAGTTTCGAGTTTTGAGTTTTTAGTTTTAAGTGATGGGAGGAGGTTGTCTGAATATGAAACGTTCAAGAAGTTATCGGGACTTGATAGTCTGGCAGAAATCAATGGACTTGGTGAACAAGATGTACAGTATTACGCAATCCTTTCCCAGGGAAGAGATCTATGGCGTTACCTCTCAGATGAGAAGGGCTGGGATTTCAATACCGGCAAATATAGCGGAGGGACAGGCAAGAAACAGCAAAGGGGAATTCCGCCAGTTTCTTGGAGTAGCACAAGGTTCGTTAGCGGAATCAGAAACCTTGATACTGATTTGTCAGAATTTGGGATACATTCAACCGAACAATGCAGAAGAATTGTTGGACAATTGCGAAGAGATAGCCAAATTATTGGCAGCCTTAAAGAAATCACTAACGAATTAGACTTTCCATCAACTAAAAACTCAAAACTAACCACTAAAAACCTCTCACAGGTCGAACTTCAAGGCTTCGATTACTACAACCCCAAAACCGGAACCGTGGAAAGCGGCGGCAAGGGCGACATTGCCATGTGGATGCTCGATACCGATTACGATGGCCGCAGTTTATTCCCTTCTCAGGTATTCTTCCCCATGGCAGGAGACAAAGAAGGCTGGGCAACCTTGGCCAAAAATTTAAAAGCCGAGATTGATGAAGAAAAAATAGAAGCTTTTAGGGGAACCGTATCCTTGCCTTTTACCCCGGGCAAGGCAGTGGCAGTAAAGATTATTGATGCAAGGGGGATTGAGAGTTTGAAGATCATCAGGTAATACTAGTTTAGAAGTGTTTATGAGGTGCACAGCCATGCTAAAAGAATTGCCGGTAAAAGTATCAAAAGAAAAAATATCCGAATTCTGCAAGAGATGGAAAGTTAAAGAATTTGCACTTTTCGGCTCCGTGCTGCGGGATGACTTTAAGCCGGACAGCGATGTTGACGTCATGGTGGACTTCGAACAGGATTCAGGCCGTACCCTATTCGACCTTGTAGACATGATTGATGAATTAAAAAATATTTTTGGACGTGATGTTGACCTCCTGACCCGAAAGGCGGTGGAACGAAGCCGTAACTACATCAGACGTAAGGAAATCCTGTCTTCTGCCGAGGTGGTATATGTCTCGTGACATATCATATCTTCTCGATATTTTATTGTACGCAAGAGAAATAAAAGCCTTTATGGTTGGAATTGATAGAGATGCCTTCATGCAGACCGTAAGACGCAATATGCCGTTATTCGATGCTTCGAGATCATGGGGGAGGCTGTTAAACGGGTTTCTGATGATGTTAGGAAAAGACATCCTGATATCCCCTGGTCGAGTATGGCGAAGATGCGTGATTTACTGATTCATGCCTATGATAGGGTTGATCTCGATGAAGTTTGGGATACAGTTCAAAATGACATTCCGGACCTGATTATTGCCCTTGAGAAGATAGTGCCGCCGGAAGATAAATAATGACTGCTATTGACAAACCCATTATCAATTGCCCTGACCAAAAACCTGAAGGCCGAGATTGATGAAGAAAAAATAGAAGCATTCAGAGGAAAAGTATCTTTGCCTTTTACCCCGGGCAAGGCAGTGGCAGTAAAGATTATTGATGCACGGGGGATTGAGAGCTTGAAGATTATCCGCCTATGATGTCTTCCGCTGTCGGTGGTGTCACGAAGTGACGGATGCGGTATCACCCTGCTGTCGGTGGACACCAATTTCCCTCATAGCGAGAGAACACCAATGTCCCCCTTTGGAGGGGGATAAGGGGGAGGACAATGAAAGCCGATGAAACCAACAATTACGTGACAATAAAAAGCTACAGCCTTTCGCAAACAGATTACGTAAAGAAATGACAAAGGCTGAGGCATGTTTGTGGAAATATGTGTTAAGGGCAAGGCAAATGAAAGGGTATCAATTCAGAAGACAAAGACCAGTTATGAACTACATAGCTGATTTTATGTGCAAAGAATTGAAGCTGGTAATTGAAGTAGACGGATCAACGCATCATTGGGAAGAAACGGCAATAAAAGATTTGAAGAAGGAAAAAGACCTGAGAGATGCAGGATTTAAGGTATTACGGTTTACGAATGAAGAAGTATTAAGGCACATTGAAGGTGTGAGGGAGAGCATTGCTTTATCTGTTCAGAAGATAGAACAATCCACCCCCTTACTCCCCCGCCAGCGGGGGACAACTGAGTAAGAACCATGAAAAATATTGACAATCTCATCTTCAATTCCCCTTATGAAGAACCACAGCAGTGCGGTTGGGTCAAGCGCAACGGACTCAACACATATCTTTTAATTATGATGGAAGAGGACAAATGGAAGATAGAAGGGCTGGGGGAGAGGTTCTGTAGGGACGGGGGAAGAGGAATAATGATAAAAATATCAAAGACAAGACCCTGCCCCAGTTCTGGAAGCCTATTCCGATCTTGGGGTTGCCTATTCTAATAAAGGTAATATAGGGAGGGTAATCTCTAATTTTCAAAAGGCTTGTGATATGGGGGATGAAGATAGCTGTAAGAATTTGCAGGATTTAAAAAAGAGATAACAAAAAAGATTGTAACGACATGGCTCAATGCCGGTTCAGGCTTGTAGATTGAACTAGCATGAATATCCAACGCTATTGTTTATCGCTTTAAACATATCCGAATCAGACTACGGAGGGAACATATTATGATGTCCAATGATAATGATAACAATCAACCGAAACCAAGCGCTGCGCTAGCGGCAGTAGAAAAGTATTTGGTATACATTGATAGTGTAATTCAGAAATTGGAAAATGGAACAAGAAACGATAAATCAATCAATTCTATGTCCCAATTAGAACAAGAATTGAAATCTTTATGGCAGCAGACATTGCAATTCATTGAGAATGAACTTGCCTCGAATAATAATAAGTCTATCAAAAGTGAACAAGAAAGAGCTGTTTTAGAACAACAATATTCAAAATTCACAGATAGCTATATTTGCTACTTAGATAAAATCATTGATACGGCATTAAGTATCCTGAAAATTATTCTTCCTATAATTCCTGCTTTACTTGCAATTAATGTCCAAACACAATGGTTTAGTATTGCGGTACCTCTATGGGGATTTAGTATATTATCTATCTTTGCATTACTCATAGTTGGATACTTTAGCATTCGTAGAAAAAAATATATAGACGTAGAAGCCAAGAGATTACTTGATGAAATTGATTTAAGTAAAGAAATATCACAAAAATCTCTTGCTGAAGCAGAGGCTAAATATCAATATGCAAAGGAATTGCTAAATCGTATAAATACTTCTTTAAGCAAAGTAGAATGCCTGAAGAATCCTCCGAACAATTCAGGCAGTTAAGGAAGTAGGGGGAATTCCGGGAACACTTTGCTTAATGCTGTCTGAATTAAATACGATGTTCCCAAAACTCGAGGATGTAAGACGCTGTAAAAAGGCACCGCACATCCTCAGTCAGTTAGAGGCAGGAGACAGGAGGAAGGGATGATTGATCTCAAAGTAGAATTGCCAAGGTTATTGCCAAAAGCCGTCGAATGGGCTGAAAGACAGCAGGCAGACATCCTTGCGACTGGCATTCCGCTGTCACCGGAGCAGATGGTGGTGGCTCGTGGCGTTGGTGTAGCACAGCCAAATAACATTCGCATCAAATTGGTAGATCGGCTTCCCTTGCCAGAGGACCCTGATCTTGCTGCCGCGGCACTTCAAACAGGCCTTCTTGGTACGAACATGACTGGTCTAACTCTTTTTTACGGCATCTTTATCTGCAAGCATGTTTACGGAAATCGCAACCTGATTGCTCACGAATGCAAACACGTTCAGCAATATGAAAAGCGCAAATCCATTGCAGCTTTTTTGCAAGAATACCTTTCGCAGATCGTCACCTTTGGGTACTCTAATGCACTTCTTGAGCAGGATGCTCGTATGGCTGCGGCTATATATACCTAAGCTGAGGAAGGAATGGGACGGACTGCTTTTTTCTAGATAAAGGCGAAAAAATGACATTGAAATATTATGGAAAAGAAGATAACGATAAAAGAAAGTAAAGATAGATGCGGGTTTGTGTCTCCACTTGAGTTTAGTGATGATTTTTCAGAAGATGAAAAGACAAATATATTAAACCTCTATTTTCAGGAAATGGTTCGTGCCTTGATAGAAAATAAAAACGAGGAGGAATTTGTTGAATCTATCAAGAACAGATTGAGGTCAAACAAGTATACCGTTATACAATCCGTGAGCGCAACACTCACATTCAGTTGGAATATACTTGGCCCTTTACCTGAAATGATGATGTATAGTGCTTCAAAATTTCTCAAAGAAAATCATGCTTGGCCCCCAAACTTGGCGGCTGTAATAATATTTTGCATAAATGCACTTGAGATATCTGTAAATATCAAGTTGATTGATAAATTTAATACTATGGGTAGATCAGATAAGGCAAGATTAGTTAAAGATGATAGAAGCCTGTCTTTAGAAGATAAATTTTCTTGGCTTTTAACTGATGCATTTAATTCCTCTTTAAAAGTACAAAATATATTATGGACGTGGCTTGACAATATTAAAAAAATGAGAAATGAAATTATACATCTAAAGAAAGATTCAGATGGAACAGATATAGTTTTGAAAGATAAAGAAGGTAATATTGTGCATAAACTTGATGAGGTATTTACTAAAAATGCTATCGAGCATACTCAAAAAATATTAACCTTTTTAGAAAAGTTATAAATCACAGTTATAGATGTTTTCGAAATGAAAGCAATCGGGGACGGGTTCAGATATTTTTTTAGGTGAAGAAAATAGAATCATGGAAAGTGGGGTTTCATATCAGAAGACAAGGTTATGCATGGTTAAACGGGACGGTTTCATTTGCTAGGCTGCTGCACCATTGAAAGCTGCTTTGAAGCATTGAACGTTATGCTCGTTGTAGGAATGGAAGGAACGGATGGGAACGGTGAAAAAAATAACAGAGATGATTATGGAAACAAGGTATGAATATGAGAAGATGATCATTAAGGAAGTCCGGGAAATGCCTGGCGAGGTACTTCCACAGGTTGTGAAGATCATTCACTCCTTAAAGGAGAGTGTTCTTTCTGTAAAAGTGCTTCATGAAAAGGGTGAGGCCAAAGGGAGCGATCTCTGCGGTATTTGGAAGGATGAGCGCTCGGCGGCAGAGATAATTAAGGGTATCCGTTCGTGCAGGACGGGATTCGGCGGTAGAAAGGTGGCACGGTGAACTATTTACGGGTGCATTCCCGATTTTTTGTAAATCTGGTTAACCTGGTAGGGTGGGCATCGCCCACCAAACATCTCGTTCACGTTGTCTATTTTTTGGTGGGCGATGCCCACCCTACTCCTGGATACCGATACCTGTATATACTGGCTTAAAGGTAATGAAGATGTTGAAGAAAGGGCATTGAAGTAGTTCTGAGTGACAGCGTCCATTTAGAAAATACCTAATCCAAACGAGTCGGAAAGGACAAAATCCGAAGCACGAAATTCGTGAGTCAGCCCTGTCAGGGTTTAAAACCCTGACAGGGTTAATCATTTTTGCTAAAAATGTCAAAATTATCTTTGGAAGATACTAAAGAATAATCCGTGAAAACTATAGATAAGCTCATTATCAATTCCCCTTACGAAGAACCAAGACAGTATTGGGAATACATACGTGATACACGGGAATTCGTCAAACAGAACGGGAGAAGGCCCGCAGGGTATGTTGTGGCTTCGGAAAGCTCAAAATCATTTGATGACCCCGGAACTTTCATTGAGATTGAGTTGGTAAATACCATCCGCCCACGGACAAAGAAATGGAGAGAGCAAGGCTATCCGGGTGTTACCGGTATTACCAAGAGATTACTGCAACACTGGCAAGACCCCGAAGAACGCAAAGACCGCAGGTTTTTCTTTTGCCAGTTAGAAGCCATTGAGACCTTGATTTGGCTTACCGAAGCGCCGGAGGCCGACCGCACAGGCATTGACATCCCAAGCGATGGTGGAGATTTTTCACGATGGTGCAGTAAGATGGCTACGGGTTCGGGCAAGACCATTGTCATGGGTAT
>JABWAQ010000130.1 GCA_013360945.1 Candidatus Brocadia sp. | reverse complement strand
ACGATAGTAATGTCTTTTTGATTGCCATGTCGGTCAAAATATGGTTTTTGTACACCACAAGAGCCACACGCGCACGTTGTCTTGCCATTACAATGTGGGCATGCAACGTTACCATCACGGATATTTTGACGTAATAAAGGCATAATATGCCTCCTTATAAATTTGTTTTTGTATATCGCCTAACGGAGAAAATCAGCCGCCGTCCTTTTTACGTTCGGCTGGAGTTTTCTTGTTAGGCATTTTTACCTTTTTGATTCTTCCTTTAAGCCATTTATTAAGAGAGTTTTGGCTTTCTCCGGAACGTCTGCCAGCTAATATCCCTTCAACGCTAATATCTTCATCGATATCCGGCCAATGGATTCCTTCTCCGTCTCCAATTAGTTCATAGTTTTCACGTTCTTGTTTATTGCTATTTAGCAATCGAGGATACCAAATAATGGGCACTGATATATTTCTTCCATCGTTAAGATAAATTACAAAAGAATCCTTTGTAAAAACAACTTTTTGGGCCAAACATTCATGTTCAGGCACTAAAGTACTCATCCCACTTCTCCTGAAATATCTTTTTATTCTTTTCTATCAATTTTTGAATTTTAACGATATCATGATCACTGAATCCCTTGGACTTTTGCAATCGAATTGGATTTAACCAAAATTTAGATGTAAACCTTTCCTGCTTTATATGGATATGAGGTGGTTCATTTGCATCACTGGAATAAAAGTAGAAACGATAAGAACCAATTTTAGCAACGGTTGGCATTTTTACATCAGGTTAATGATTAAAAAAATTTGCAATACGTTGCAAGGTATTACCTGAATCTTGCACTTGTGCAAGATTCAGGTGATAATAAAACGTCAATCTCTCTATAATGTTTTTCTTAGTTGTCCTACGAAGAGCAGGAAGACGAACATTTTCTGAACAATGACACTTGTGATTTATGTGCATGGGCAGTAATTTCTTCTGTGATCTTCCATTTAGCTGTTTTTTTGATTTTATTTTCCTGACCATACTAATGTATTTATTTTTCTGCTTTATAATGCAAAGCTTAGTGGCGTGCCGGTTTTATGTACGTCAGTCTTGATCGTATTGTCAGACGTTATTTCATCTGTTTTTTGTATCATATTGAATAGATCAGGTTTCTTTTGTTTGCGTTCTTCAAGAGCCAAGTTGAGCGCTCGTTTTGCTAACTCAACAGATGAAGGCGTAATATCAACTCCGATAAAACGCCGATTCTCACGGATTGCGGTGGTTGCTGACGTGCCGCTTCCAACGAAGCAATCAATTACCAAATCATTAGGGTCAGTCAATAGCTGTATTATTCGTCGTGGAAGTTCGTGAGGGAATTTGGCTTCATGGTCATCGTTTGCGCGCACAGAAGGAATAAACCATACGCCTCTAGAACCCCATGCTGTCCATTCATCGCGAGTCAACCTATTTTTATCTACCTTTGTTAGTCCAGGCTTCCAAAAGATATATATATACTCAAACTCGTCAACCGCTCTATAACTCATAGTATGCCACTTGGAGTTTTCCCACGCCGCGTCTTTGACCCAAACGCGTCTGTCGTACATATACAGGCCACAGTCCAAGGCGAACTGCTCTATTAAACCGCCAACCAATTTGACACGTGTCTGCGTTTCGTATTTTCCTCCCCGTATGTTGTTACCTTTCATTCGCCTGTCAACTGTTTGTTCGCTACAGCCAAGTATTGAGGCAATTTGCTTTCGATTGTAATTAGGGTACTTTGTCCATACATCAAGTACTTTTTCACGAGTTATATCGTTTCGTTTCCTGCGTGATATATTCTCGGCCATTATTCGAGGCATGTCGGGGTCTTTAAAACAAAGGATGTCAGCAATGTTAACCGTAAGAAATGCCCCCGGCTTCAAGATAATTGAATGCGCTTCTATCGTACGACGCAATAGGTTTTTCCAATCAAAGAAAGACATATCACGCTCGTAAGCCTTACCTACATGATAAGGAGGCGACCATACACTGAGTGCAACTGTATTGGGTTCAATATGTTGAGCAAGATTTTTGGAATCACCCTCGTAGATATTATCCGGTTCATATTTCATATTTACCTCACCCATCCCAATTTGAGAGAATGGTTTTCTCCTCAGGATTAAACGCAATTGTCTGAACTCGCCATGCAGATTTCAGCTTGAGTCGATGAAAGCTAAGCCGTACACGAAACTCTTCGCCCCGCGAAGGAGCATTACGTCCTGCGATCCATATCGTATCGTGAGCATCGGGATTGTAACGATCTTGCAAAATGCCATTTGGAATTGCAGCTAATGTGAGCTGCTTGAGCTTATACTTATTATGTTGGTCTTCATAATGATAATGGGACAGAAGTGTTGTTGTAATGAAAGGTTGTCCACCATGAACGGATATATAAGGCAAATCTCCATCTTGTTCTATCTCTTCGCCGTTTCTGATTTGGCGAATAGCTAATGCTAATTGTGACATCTGCATGATAGCGCTACTGCTACTTTTTTCGGCTTTGCTGTCAACAAAAAGAGCTTGGCGAATTGAGAAGTCCGGTAAAATAATATATCCCGCCTTACGATAATCGACATTTCCAAGAATCCGCTGTTGAACTTGATAACCTCCGAGCCTGTCCAGCATTTCCCTTGTAATATCTTCGGCAATATCTTTAGGATCATCCGAGCTTTGATTAAAAATGTCAAAGGCATCAAAGCCGAAATCGAAGGCTGCGGTATAGAGTGATCTCAGACTCTGTTTCTCTATAGCCTCTATCTCATCTGGTGTTAAATTGTTCGGGTCTCGTAGATGTTTCATGTAATTATTATAATATATTTTTGGCAATTCGTTAAGCTCATACCACAACTGCAATGAGTTATTTTATTCACGGCTAACGGCAAGCATGAGGGGCGGGGAATATAAAATGTGAAATCCGACAGCTATCCCCCGTCCCTCTCGATGCTTTTGTTGTACACTGTCTTATATTTCTCAATCTGGCTTGCGGTCAAACGATATTGCCATTTTTCAATTTCCAATCGCATCGAAGTGAGAATCTTTAGTGACTAATATTAGACCATATTGCTGAGCGATTGCAGCGAGCCATATGTCATTTCCCGGAATTGGCTGTTCATTGTCTTTTAAACGATTCTTTATGTCACCGTATATCTTTGCTGTTTCGGTATTGCATGAAAGCACGGTATTCTTAAGTACGAATTCATCAATACGACTGATATTTTCTTGAATTTTAAGCGATTTGTAAGCTCCAAAATACATCTCTCCGATAGTAATGCATGAGACAAAGATTGCTTCAGCATTAGCCATGCGGTCATGAATTTTCGGGTCTTTAGCAAAGAGAGCAATTATTATATTTGTATCGAGAAGAAATCTACCATCCACTGGCGTCTGCCTTCTCACATTCCTCTCTTGCTTTAGGCATTCTCTCTAAATCATCAACAGGAATAGTTCCTTCAAATTATAAAAGACTTTTTTCTGTAACCCCTTTGAGAATCAAAGATTTAACAAAATCAAGCACCCGAAGTTGCAGATCGTAAGGAAGTTTTTCTGCCTGGGCGATGAGATTGTCTTTAACTTATGTAGTTGCCATAGATTTACCGCCTGAAGAATTTTAACATGTCTGCAAATATTATGGTATACAAAAAAGTTTTTCCTCTTGACATGCGCAGGGCATATAAATGGTAGTCTATCTTTTTACACCATATAGTATTACCCTGTAAAATCTTTTCTTTTTTGGCAAGTTTTTTAAAAACCCCCCATAATCCCCCAGTAAACGGGGGGAAACTTATCATCCTCCCTGTTTACGGGGAGGGAAGGGGTGGGGTTTGGTTGCGGCCGTGCTGCGTTATGAGTTTCCTTTTTTATTTGCACAATTACTACGTCTCAGTTTATTTGGCACAGAGTCTCACCTTATTTGAATCTGAAAATTTTTTTGTGTTGTAACTGTTATCCCGCACTGTAGCTATAGTTACAAACTTTACCCCGCCACCGTTCTTTTCCCTATTAGCCAGTTTAGATAAGAAAATTCCGCCTTCGCCCATTATTGACAGGCTCGGCCAGTGGTTCTTGACTTTTGCGAGGCTACCTCTACGTTCACGTAAGTTACGACCCGGATATTCGTTCACCAGCCTTACGCCGACTTTGTCGATGGGCTTCAGCAGGTAATGTTTCCATCGTCCCCTGCCATCCAAGCTACATGGCTCCGGCTTTTACCATGACGGGACTTTCACCCGTTAGAAAGCAGCACCCTTTCCTGGGCACGCGAATAATGAAGGTTTGGCCCCATGACCTTTCTTTAGTTATTTGAAAAATTGCAGCTACCCCAACATGTTTGGCAAAACTCGTGCGCCTTAAGCATTTGAACACCACAAGAGATTCTGTTTGAATAAATGGCGAACTTTGATATATTGAAAACAATGAAATTACCTCAAGGTGCCAAGGTCATTATACCTGAGTGAAAACTGGCACAACATACCGTGTTGAATATGAAATACAAGGAGTCAATCAAAGAGAAGTATTGTGTACTTTGTGGATAGTTCACAAAAGTGACGAGAGACCATATTTAACCTTGTACTTTGTGCGAAAACGAAAGGACAAAATATGATAGAAATTCATGATTATATCGCTGTATTGGTAGATATAAAAGAGACTCCGGTAAAACGCGGAACTACGGAAACTGTTGTTTCAAAGCTCTCAGATACTCATTAGTTAGTCGAGTTTTCGGATACTGATGGACAAGTGCATGAACAGTTGCCGATTCATAGGAATGATTTACTCGTCTTACATCAGATAACTGAGAACCTTGAAGTTGGTTAAGTATCAGAAGTTGTGGATATCGTGCCAATTTTTCCGAAGCCGTTATTAGTGGATTGATGGATTCGCCTTCGCTTAATCCACCCTTACTCAACTCAACTACTCAACTATTTATACTTCAGTGTATTTTCCTGCGGCTGCCAGATAACGTAAGGCTGATTTTGTCATTTTGAAAGACTTGCCCCCTGAGATTTTAGATTTTTGTTTATTCTCCTTGGTATTCAGGATAAGACCAGTTCTGACTTTTCTCCGGTTGCTTCGTTAACCACGAAAAGCTTTCCGGCATCCTCTTTTTTCAATTGTTCGTTGGCGTTAAGCAATTCAATCCCATAAATAGTACCGTCGGGAGCGATGTCTATGTTCATCTCATCCCCTACCTTTATTGTCTCTACTCCGGTTGTCTTCTCATGCAATCTTATATAGGCCATGTTGTATCTCGGATCATAGGTCAATCTCATTTTCTTGCCTCCCTCCTAAAAATATCTGGTTACTACGGTAACAACCATCCAGTCGTTGTTTTCTTTTACGGCGATTGTTTCAGTCTGTTTTGTTGCATACCGTTTTCCGCGCCAAATGCCGTCAAAATGAAAGTTTCTTCTAAAACCTGTCCTGCCGAATTTTGCCGGAAAAGTTTCACCCCTTTCAACAGTTGCGATAACCTCATCTTCTGTTGCTCCACGCTCTGCCATCCGTTCTTTTGCATGGGGGTGAAGTTTTACCACTGATTATCCCCCTTTCTTAAAATTCTTGTGTCAATGTCTTTTCCAACCCTTGGCTATTTGAATTCTATCTTTTGCCCCTCGCAATTGCAATCTCTTTTGGCGTAAATCCACAGAACTTCATGGGTGATCCCATGGCCTTTCAGAAGAGTCTGCATCGTTATAAAAAACCTCACCATGTGCGATTCCTCTTGCCAGTACAATCGTGTTAAATGTATTCTAATGGGTGACCCCAATTGCGTGTACAAAGGCAAAGGCGAGAGAACTACTCATAGATATTCGTGAACCTCTTTTACAAAAGATGAGAGAAAAGTTGATATCTGATGAGGGGAGGCGAAAATATTTTATGCGTCAGTATATCATCGAACCCGTCTTTGGTCATTTGAAATTTAATGTAAATGTAGGGTATCGGAACTTTCTCTTACGAGGTCTGGGAAAAGTACGTGAGGAGTTTCAATTGATGTGTATTGGATGGAATTTAAAAAAGATGCTGAAGCTGGGAATAAAACCCGCAACGGTATAGGGTGATACAAGGAAAACTAGCTCTCCCTGGGCAGTTTCATGTACTTTTTAATATGAAGATACAAAATTATGATTGAGACGGAAAAATTTTAACCTTTTCCTGACTTGTTTATTGGTCGCATTTAATTTACACACGATTTCCCTTGTTTTCTATTTCATTTACCGGCTACATTCTCGGACGGCCTGCCAAATGCTGACCCCAAAAGAGTTGAAGCTGATTTGTAAACGATAAAGATTTGCCCCCCATTGTCTATGTTTTTAAAGAATTCCTATTCCCATAAAATTTCTCTTGGTTTTCTGCCTTTTTCTATGCTATATTTTTGAAAAGGCATTTTCTCCGCATCTTTTTTACACAAGAAAGAATATATCGCTTATGGACAACCGTATAGAAGCGAATCCGGATATATGTCATGGTCAACCCTGTATAAAAGGGACAAGGATTATGGTATATATCATTATCGAACTTCTCGAATCTGGTTTAACACCCGATGACATTGTAAAGGATTATTATCCACAGGTAACAAAAGACGATATAAAGCAATGTTTGCATTATGCCGCTTCACTTATTAAGGATCAGGAATATATTCCGTTTGAAGAGGCAACTCAACATTGAGATTCCTTGCGGATGAGAACATATTTCCCTCTCTTGTATCGCATCTTCTCAAATCTGGGCACGACATTAAAGCTATTCAGGAATTTTGCCTTCACGGGGCAACAGATGATACGATTGTTGATTTGGCAATAAAGGAAGAAAGAACTATCATAACCTTTGATAAACATTTTGGTGATATTCTCAGGTATCCTCCACAGAATTTATTTGGTACCATCCTTATACGGATTCACCCCCCTCTGTTAGAAGACACCTTTTCGCAATAGATAACCTCTTTAAGGCCTACCATGCCAATACCTTCAAGGGAAGGCTTGTTGTGTTATCTAAACAGGGCTATAGAATACGGTAGTTGGGCAAATTGGTTGGTAGAACGTGAGAAATATCGTTGGGTTCCATTTCATTCAACCCAACCTTACCCCTGTTTTCAAGGTCTGATAATCATATAGAAGGCTCCTTCACAAAGCGATGCGAAGTTGTATTATAGAGGCATCGTGAAATAAACTCTTAAACCAGTAAAGAGGAG
>JABWAQ010000129.1 GCA_013360945.1 Candidatus Brocadia sp. | reverse complement strand
TTTCGTGTCTTTGCTCGTTTTTCCCTATCCCAACCCCTTCTTTCTCTTGCCCTGCCACTCCCCCTTTTTTGCCTAGCATGACTTTGACGTTACCCTGCTCTTCAGTACGATTATAACTCAACACGTTACCGCCGTTATCAACGTACCGGTTATGAAGGATCACGGGATCGCAGGGGTAACCCTGTGCCTCAAGAATCTGGGCTTCGGCGCCATCAATAATACCAGGAGATTCCATCCTTCTCCTTACTTCTGTGATCCTGCCTCGGCAGAGGTCTGTGCACATCCTGCACTCAGGGATAAGGTACGTTTACATATTGTTGACGCATTGCAGGCCTGTTTTGATGGAGGCCCTGCAAGCATGAAAACGTGGACGATGTGGAACGAGGAACGGCTCTTTTTCGGGACGGATCCTGTAGCGATTGACCGGATAGGACTCGAGATCATAGACAGGAAACGCAAGGAAAATAATTGTGTTTCGGTATTTCAAAAGGCAAAACATATCGCTACCGCGGAGAAAAAGGGATTGGGTGTTTATGATAAAAACAACATAGACTTCATTGAACTCAACGTTTAGCATTCAACTTACCTTGATTCACTAAATTTCCTTTATATACGGCCTCACGCGATGGGGGTGACATGAACTCCGGCCCAACCGGATCCTTGATGTTCTTTTGCAGGATTTGGTCAATGGCCTTGCGTGACTCGTCATCAATCGTCCATCCCATTACCTCATCGATCGGTTCTAACTGGTCGGGACTGCGTGCACCCCACAGCGCTACACTCACACCAGGCTGATCGAGCAACCAGCGGACTGTCAGCGCCAACACGCCCTTGTGAAAACGATCACGGGCAAAGCGTTCAAGCTGAGCGACGACTCCCAAATACTGGCCGTATCGTGGTTGTTGAAACTTGGGGTCGACCTTGCGGAGGTCATCCCCGGCAAACTGCGTATCAGATGTCATCCTTCCCGTAAGCAATCCACGGCACAAGGCGCCATAGGTCAGCGTTGTCAGATTATACTTGCAAGCATAGGGCAACACGTCTTGCTCTATCTGGCGCTCAAACAAGTTATATGGCGGTTGCGTGACATGCAGTGGTGCAACCTGACGGAATATATCCATTTGTTTCGGTGAGTAATTACTTACCCCAATAGCGCGGATCCTGCCTTGCCGGTAAAGCTGTTGCATCGCCTCAGCAGTTTCCTCCACAGGAACAAGCGGGTCTGGCCAATGTACCTGATAGATATCGATGACTTCGGTGTGCAGTCGTTGGAGTGAATCGGCAATCTCTTTGAAGATACGTTCTTTTGTGGAGTTTCGAAAAACCTTTTTACCTTTATCACTCCATTCCAGGCCAACTTTTGTAGCAATAATAATGCCTTCGCGTTTGCCATACTGCTCTATCGCCTTCCCAACAATCTCCTCCGAGCGCCCCTGACCATAGACCGGTGCGGTATCGATCAAATTGATCCCGCGTTCAATGGCCTTGTGGATGGTGTGAATCGAGGTTTGTTCCTCTGTACCGCCCCACATCCAGCCGCCGATGGCCCACGTTCCTAAACCAATCCGTGAAGCACGCAATTCCGTTCCAGCGATATTGATGTATTCCATAACGTAACACAGCCTCATCCGGAGACAACCACCCCTTTTCCCCCTCCTTTGCAAGGCGGGGGGATTCCATCGTGATGGTTCGACAGGCATCGCCATGAACGATGCTGCATTCTGAATCTTCAGCGTGAGCGTTTGACCGGGCTTAGTCAAGGTCTCAGTCGAATGCTTGTTGAATGGCTAGTCGAACGATAAAGGGGAGGTAAAAAATTTTACCAAAAAAGATGTTTTTACGGTGTAATGATACCGGGCTTCTCCTTCTTGCAAAAAACAATATTTTATCTTTGACAGGTTACCTTCTCATCAATGACCGTGCATCCTCGCCCGCAGGCACATCAAATCCCTAAGCCGTCCGAAAAGTTGATTTTGCAATACTTCGGTCCTCCGTCATCAAGGGCAGCCAGATGCCGCCAACGACCTGCCCGTGGGTCTTCACCCGGTTCGACAGGAGTGGTGCAGCATTCGCATCCAATGCTGGGATAATTTTGCCTGTGCAAAGGATGTACGGGCACATCATGTTTCTGAAGATACGCCTGAATCTGCTCGTCCGTCCAATCAAATAATGGGTGCAGTGTGTATCCCTTGGTCCGTGGATCTTGTATAAGAGGAGACAATTTGGCGCGTCGGCCTCCTTCACTACGACGCAGACCAACCATTGCGAGTTTGCGCCCGTACTGCATCATGTGGTTGATGAATGGTACCGTCTTACGTAAGCGGCAACATTCCTTCTGGCCATCAACGGAGAGATATAGTTTCCCCTCAAATTTTTTTTCCTGCTGTTCCGGGGTTAATTCGGGGTATAAAGTAACCATATTTAACTTGTAGCGGCGCATGAATTCATCACGAAGCTGCAAAGTTTCCTGGAAGTGGTACCCGGTATCTACGAAAATTACTTCATTATCCAGTTCCATACGGTAAAAGGAGTGCATCAGCACAGAGGCCGAACTTTGCATGCTGCTCAACAGCACGGCGTCGTGGCCAAAGGTTTCTACTGCCCAGCCGATACGTTCTATGTCGGTTAAGCCTTGCAGCAGTTTGTTGACATCCAGCAGGTCTATTTCTACCGTATGTTTCATTGTTGTTTCTTCCTCAATTTGACAGATTGTATTACTAATTTAGTATAATCCGAATGGACGTTATCTTTCAACAGAAAATAAAAAGGCATAGTCACATGAAATATTATCGCACTGTGCATTTTTGGTTAATCAACGACTTAGTGCCTGTTCGTTTTTTATACATTGATGTATAAATTTTGTACATGCTGTATAAATATTGAATGTATACTGTACCTCAGCTATGTGGAAAAACTTAAAATAATCATTACCGTTGTAGCTCTTTACCCGTAATTTAGATACAAAAATATCGATATTATTAAATTTGTTATATAAATGCACAACTTTTTGTAATATTGATATTGACTTAGCCGACCCAACAGACACCAACAAAATAATTTCGCTTCAGCAGGAGACTCCTTTGGTTAATTGGCACATTTTATGCGGTTTATTCTATTGGTAAGTCGGTATGAAGACACAGATAATACCAAATTACGCATACCGCATTACCTCTCCTCCTATCCCTCCTTCGTGCTGGGGTGTTGTCGCTGTGGCAACACCCCAGCAAAAGGTTACCCGGCCACCTTCACCCATGCACAATACTCCTTCATCGCATGCTACATCCACTTCGCGGCAGACATCGTTATTATGGGAATTTTTCAAAAGACTAAATTTTGCCGTGTCTTTTATTTTTGTTTTTGTGTGCTAACAATGCATTTTAAAAGGCCTCTTCCCCAAAAACAGAATGAAAGCGTTTATTAAATGATTCGGGGGTAAAGTGAAAATTTTGAGGACCATAGACCTCTACACAATAGGCAGCGCAAACGGCCCCTATTTTTGCAGCGTGGACAATGTCATTTCCTGACATTACGAGACCCTTGATTAATCCAGCCCGGTACGCGTCACCGGCACCGGTAGGGTCATTTATCTGATCTACTTTCGCAACAGGAATCTCAAAACTTCTCATTTTATTGTCTTCCTTATACATGACCACTGAACCGAATTCCCCTTTTGTTACAATCAGTATCTCAGTCTTCTCCAAGATATCATCAACGGTCAAAGAGGTTTTCTCCTGGGTTAATTGCAGTTCATAGTCGTTGCAGACAAATATTTTTGACCCATGTACCAACTCTGTCAAAAGCCCTTTACTCCAGGCTGGAAGGGATTGTCCCGGGTCAAAAATATAATCGATCCCTTTCGCTTTGTATATATTTGAAAAATTAACCATGTCACCCAAATTTCCTGGCGCAATGATTGCAAGGGTCTTTTCGCGTGCAACGGAATCAAAATCAAAGTTGGAACCAAATTTCATAGCGCCTGGATTAAATGCAGTTATCTGATTGTCTGACTGGTCAGTGGTTATATAAGCGCCCGCCGTTAGTTCTTCATCTATGACCTTGATATGTTCTGTGGAAATGTGGTGCTTCTGCAACCAATTTCTATAAGGTTCAAAATCACGTCCTGCCGTGGCTATTATGGTGGGGCTTTCACCGAACAGGGAAAGGGCATAGGCAATATTGCCGGCAGTGCCTCCAAAATTCTCTGCTAAACCGTTTATCATAAAACATACGTTTAGCATATGTATCTTATCCGGAAGTATATGATCTGAAAATTTTCCCGGAAAGTCCATAATCCTGTCATATGCCAACGAGCCCGAAACAAGAATATTCATTCTGCCTCCTTCTGGATTAATCATTTTTTAGAAAGAATAATAAGGAAGTTTTTACACAGCAATACTATACAATCCACCTAAAGATGATAACGAATTATTTATGAAAAAGCTAGAAATACTCATACAATGGCGTTATTATTTTCGTTTTGAAAATTTCGCAATAATTTGACTCTAACACGATACTTTTCACCGTTGATTACACAATCTGCAACAAAAAAAATCTCACAATCTGCATTACATCAATCAGTTCAATACCTGAAAGGCGTTGGGCCGAAACGGAGCGAAATCCTTGGGAAATTGGGAATACATACGATTCGCGACATGCTCTTGTATTTCCCAAGAGATTACAAAGACCGTACCCGGATACAAAAGATTTCCGAGGTGAAAACAGGCGCTGAGATCACCCTGCAAGGTAAAGTGATTGGCGTTCAAACAAGAATGGCAAGAAGCAGAAAGAGCATCCTGGAGGTCTTTGTCGGTGATGAAACAGGCACCATAGCAGCAACATGGTTCAATCAGCCGTTTCTTAAAAACAAATTCCATATTGGAGACACGGTTTTTTTGCACGGCAAGGCGGGGGCATACAAATATCTGCAGTTATTAAGCCCGGAATACGAAATCATCCAGGAGGACGAAATCGATGTGAAGAAAGGGAGTATTGTTCCCGTCTATCCGCTTACTGAGCATATGAGCCAGACCCATTTCCGGAAGATCATGAAAGAGGCAGTATATCAGTTTGCCGGTCATGTAGAAGAGTTGCTTCCAAAGGAGATTGTGAGCAAAAATCAATTAGTATCTGTGAACGACGCTGTAGGAAATATCCATTTCCCGGAAACATTTGAGAGACTGAAAAATGCAAGATGCAGACTTGTCTACGAAGAATTGTTTATCCTCGAATTGGCTATGGCGCTCAGGAGGCGTGGTATTAAAGAAGAGGCTGGAATTTCTTTCAAGATAGGGATCAATGTCGACACACACATCCGCAACCTCATCCCTTTTACCTTGACAAAGGCGCAGGAACGGGTAATTCACGAAATTAAGGATGATATGCGAAGCAATAAGCCTATGAACCGTTTGCTACAGGGTGACGTTGGCTCCGGAAAGACGGTTGTGGCGATCTATGCCGTCCTCGCTGCCATTGCCAATGGCTATCAAACCGCCTTTATGGCGCCTACTGAAATACTGGCTAAACAACATTTCCTGACCATTCAGAGATACCTGGAGCACTCACACGTCAGGGTGCGGTTATTGACAGGTGATTCAAATTCCAGGCAGAAAAAGGACGACCTTGATCAAATCAAAGCCGGTCAGGTCGATCTTGTTGTTGGGACGCACGCCATTATCGAAGAAATCGTTCAGTTCAAACAGTTGGGTCTCGTGGTAATCGACGAACAGCACAAATTTGGCGTAGTACAACGCCTGAAGTTAAAAAAGAAAGGGGGTTGTCCCGATGTGCTTATTATGACGGCAACCCCGATTCCCCGGACGCTTTCTCTTACCTTATTTGGTGATCTGGATGTTTCCATACTGGATGAAATGCCGCCTGGTCGCTCCCCTGTTAAGACTATTTGGGTAATGAAAGACAGAGAAAAAGACGCCTATGACTTTATCAAGGGTGAAATTGCAAAGGGCAGACAGGCTTTTATGGTCTACCCTCTTATTGACGAATCAGAGGCATTTGATCTCAAATCAGCAGTTACCGAAGCAAAAAGATTGCAACGTGATGTATTCCCAACCCTCAGGGTAGGCTTGCTTCACGGCCAAATGAAGCCTGCTGAAAAAGACAGGATTATGACGGACTTCAAGGAAAAGCGGTATGACATCCTGGTCTCTACCGTAATCATTGAGGTGGGGATTGATATCCCCAATGCCACCGTAATGGTTATCGTACATGCAGAACGGTTTGGGCTTTCCCAACTCCATCAACTGCGTGGACGTATCGGCAGGGGAAGCGAACAGTCGTATTGTATGCTTTTCGGTAATCCCACGAGCTATGTGTCAAGCGAACGGCTCAAAATCATGACCAGGACAAGCGACGGATTTAAAATTGCGGAGATGGACTTCAGGTTACGGGGACCGGGTGAATTCTTCGGCACACGCCAGCATGGATTGCCCGAACTAAAAATTAGCGATCTTATGAAAGACTTTCCCATACTCAAAAAAGCCCGTGATGATGCCTTTGAACTCGTTTCTCAAGACCCGCAACTCACCATAAATACACATTACAAAATTCGACAAAGGGTATTAGAAACTTTTAAAGATCGATTAGAACTCATGAACGTTTGAATTTGTAGCTCTTGACAGGCTGTCCGAGAACTGTTTTTACGAATCGGTGCCATACTATATATTGATCAATTGTCACGATTTGGGCAATATATAGTATTCGTTGCAGATTGCGACTGCATTCTCGGACAACCTGTTGAGGTCTGACCTTTGTAACGGGTGCATTCCCGATTTTTTGTAAATCTGGTTAACCTGGTAGGGTGGGTATGAAAATACAAAATCAAATAAACAGAACACTATCACAATCGGAAGCAATTGAATATGTTCGTAGCATACTATCTAAACCCATGACATAACAAGGACAGAACTGGCCAATCAGCTTTGCGACAAATTTGGATTTTTCGATCCACCTTAGTGGGGCTTGCATCTGGTGCCAGATTTCATAAGCAAGTTGTAGGATAAGTGAAGCGAAGACCATTACGATTGGAATTTGAAGGTGCATTTTATCATATCACATCAAGAGGCAATCTGAGAGACAGAATATTCTTTGATGATAAAGATAGAGAAAGATTTTTGGAGATTTTAAGCAGAACAAAGGAGAGGTATGGATATTTGCTCCATGCATATGCCTTGATGGAAAATCACTATCATCTTTTTCAGGGGAGATTTAAAGGTATAATCGTGGACAAAGAAACCTAACTGATTGTTCTGTCCAGATATATCCACTTAAATCCGGTGCGAGCCGGAATTGTGAAAAACCCGGCTGATTATAAATGGATTAATTAGGCCTTATGCGACTTACTTCTCCCTTGTTTCCCCCAGTAAATGGGGGAATTATTGGGGGTGTTTGAAATTCCTATACATCTAGCTACTTTGAAATTCCTAAACATCAAGGTATTTATGCGCAGATGCTAACGGTAGGGGGCAACATCACGCTGAATAGTTACCTAAAGTCTCAGTATGTTTAATCCCGACACAGGATCAAGCTCCCTTACCGCATCGATTCCACTGAGTTCAATAATTACCGCCTCGAGCACAAGAAATGTCCTGGAATTTTCCCTCAGGCATCCGACTTTTACCGTATCCCTTTTACCAAATGCAGCATGGAAATGTACCTTCGGCTCATTGTTTTGGTAAAATATAGTCCCGAAACCTACGACTTCATGGCTTTCGCCAAGTTCTCTCCATACCGGCGCAGGAGGGAGTTCATCTCTTTCTGGTCCAACCACGATCTTCCCCTCCCGCATGCCTCCTACCAGGTAAAATGCAGCGGCGCGTATACCCTCTTTTTCTACTATGCCGCTCAGGTTCCCCAGGACATCTTCTTTGTCTTCAAATCGTGCTACAACAACCCTTCCTATCCTACCTACCTGATATTTCATCAAACTCCTCCATTCATAAATTGTTTGTCTGCTCCAGAGTCGACTATCTGGCATCTCTGGTTAGCTTAAATGAAAAAAATTATCGGTCAGTATATAAAGTGAATTTCCTTGAAAGCATTGAAATACAGACAAAATCGTACCTATTCAGAAAACATATTATCTGTCAGTTTTCGTTGAATAGTTACAATCTTTTTTAATATTGAGGACACATTGGGGACGGTTTTGTGAAGGACAAATCCGCTAACTCAGTGACTTGTAAGGACAAAAAAACGAGGCCGACGGGACTCGAACCCGCAACATCCAGATCGACAGTCTGGTACTCTAACCAATTGAGCTACGGCCCCAGAATTTTATTGATTCTCAAGCGAATGGTGGGCGATATAGGACTCGAACCTATGACCCCTTGCTTGTAAGGCAATAGGGAGTAGTCTAACGGTTTTCGATTTTAATTTCAAGTATTTTATTTTACTCAGGTTATTGTCAAAGGTGTAAAAGGCATCCTTAGTTTATTTCTGCATATTTTGGAGTATTGTGTTCACAATTAGTTCACAGTCCTTTCACCATTAAAAAATAAAAAAGGGGGTGATGTATTTGATTATAAAAAGAACTGTCAAAATGGGTGATGAACGTTTCCTGGAATTTATTGATGATGCTACTGGTTTGAGGATAAAAGAAATTCCCCTCGACGAAACTGAGTATAAACACAAAACGGCGGAAGCAATGATTGATGGTTATATGAGAGAAAATCCAGGCGTTACTTACGGTGAGGCATTCTCAAAGGTTTCTGCTAAGCATCCAGAATTTTTTATATAGGAGTCAAATACATGGCAAAGCAAACAACTTACAAGGAAATTCCAGAAGTCGGACCGTACAAAAAATTAAAAGGTCAACTGGAGATTGAGCAAAAAAAGCTTACAGAGGCAGAAAACGAACTTGTACAGCTACATGCCAGGCTTAAGGAATTGGAGGGTGAAAATTCTAAGGCTGAGCTAAAAAAGAAGGCTGCTTTAGAGCGTCACGCAACGAATGAAATCAGTTTGAAGGAATTGAAAAGTGAGGTGCGCGCACATTTCCTGAACACAACACAAGAGCAGAAGAATACCAGGGAATTTATTGATGTTGTTGAGTCGGTAATTGAAAAACAAATAGACACCGTCAGACAATTACAGCAACAAATGAAAGAAATTTCATCGGCTATTTGGGGGCGGATCGCAGATATATACCAGAAGAAGTTGGAAACCGCGATCGGTGATACAGCAAATTTCTTGTGGGTAGCCATGCGTAATGCCAGGTGTATGAACAGCATGACTCCAGGCGATTTCCCGGAAAGGTTAAAGATGTTAGCTACACCGGATCAGCAGGAAAGCGAAAGTATCAGGCAAAAGCTGTGGGATGAGTTTGCTGAGGCAGAATAAAGACTCTTTAAAAAGGGCTTGCGATAAAAGAAATCGTTTAAGGCATCAAACCACCCTTAAACGGCCTCCTTTCCTATTGCAGGCCCTTAATTTTTGCAGGATGGAAGGCCGGCTTCTCCCCACTATACCGGCTGCATTTATGGTTGCTTTAATACTTCTTTCCAAAATCCTGCCGGGTGAGAATTCTTGCGATGTTGATTTGTGATCCTCTCCACTCAAAGACAATCCGGTAATCACCTATTCTTAAGCGGTAGAGTTCCTCGTAACCTTTGAGTTTTTTGATATGCTTGCCGTCAGGAAATGGATTGTCTTCAAGCCGTTTGCATCCGTTTACGATGCGATCAAAGTCATCATCTGATAAGGCATCAGTATCTTTGCCCGCTTTATCAGAAAAGATAACCTTAAACCTCCCCACGTTTAGCCTTCCTTCGGGCTATGAGGTCATCCAGGGATACAACCTTACCCTCCCTGATATCCGCTAACCCTTCCTCAATCTTTGTCTTTATGGTTGGGTCTAGTGAGAGATAAAGGTCCTCGATTTCGTCTTCAATCGTCTTGCGCAACAGGTCTTCAAATTCTTCAACCGTTAAATCGGCTACTTTCATAACAATATCTCCTATAATTCATGGTTGACATCCAGGACTAATTGAACTGCCTCTTCCAGGTTGCTCCGTGCTTCCTCTAATGTGTCTCCCTGTGTGTTGGCGCCCGGTAGTTCTTCTACAAATCCGATATATCCTTCGGGTACCTTTTGGAAAACCGCCGTTAATTTAATTTGCATGATGAATTTTCCTAAATATTTTGCTTTTCGTGATCATCCCTTTTTAATTTACCCAACTCTTTTCGTAATTGCTTAACTTCACTTCTCAGTTGCTCAATTTCTTCGTTGGTCTTTTTTCCATACTCTGATTCCTGGATTAGCTCGTTGATAAGCTCCTCAACCCCTTTCGCCATTTCTTTCGTCTGTTTTTCACGCTCGTACTGAGTAAGTTCTTTTTTCTTGTTGTGATGTTTTATGAATGCATAGATTATCAAAATTATGATGATTAATACAATGAATGCTTCCATTCGTGAGATTCCTCGTGTACAAACCTAATGTGTCCTTTGTGATCCCTTTTGGAAGACGGGCCGTTAAAATCAAAAGTAATGTCCAAAAAGCATCGATCCACGCATGTTTTTGACATTTGGATTGATGCCAACGCCCAAAACCACTCAAAAGGGTAAACAAGGCGCATCGGGAGCCTTATTGCTCTTTTTTCAAGTGGCTATGTTCTATGAGCCAGTCTTTCAGGATTCGTTCGATTTGCCAATTAAGGGAACGGTCATTTTTTTTTGCTACATCTCTAAGGTGGTTCATGATAACCGGAGTTGTAACTATAGTAAACCGTTCAGTTTTCTTAAGGGTGTCTTTTTTCATATTTTGTATTATATGTCAATAACATATCTTGACAAGTAATATTTTATATGATAAATTCATACTTATTCATACTAAAGAACGGTAATGGAAAACAAAAGAGCTACTATCATATTGCCAAATTGTTTATATGCCCAGATTCTAGCTATCGCTAAAGAACAAGATCGGAGTTTCAATAAGCAGGTCATTGCCTTGCTGAAAAAGGCGATTGGAGACCAAACAGCCGCGACAGGGAAAGGGGGTGATAAATAAAACTGTCCCGGAAGTACCGGAAGTATCTGAAAACTTTTACCCAAAAACAAATGGAGGTATTTAAGATGGAAAGCTTAGTAAAGTTTGAAGACGTAATGGAAGGGTTTGACAGGCAAGGGGCACTTAAACCGGTGGATGTGAGGTTTGAGGAGTTTAACGGCAAACCTTTAAGGATCGCTATTGTGGCAATAAGTGGTGAGAAGGTTCCGGTAGTATCGTTATCTGATATTGCTAGCTATACAGGCCACGATAAAAAGAATCTTTGGAGGTTAATTAACGAAGATTTACTGCTAAAAGAGTGGACATTTACTGTTGTAATGACCATGACTGACGGCAAAAACTATGAAGTTATGGCCTTAACCCTTGATGGTTTTATCGGTTTGATGGTGAAAATCAATCCAAAAAGGGTGAAAAATGTCGAGCGACAGGAGAGGATCCTGGCATTTCAAAGGGTAGAAAAGGCAAATAGGCAGGCCGATGCGTAATTCCTTACTTCTTCGCGGGCTCTTTTTTCAAGGTTCTGCCTGTTTCTTCTTTGATGCCATGATTATCAAAGAATTCTTCCAAAGCCGTGGTTATGATTTGTGCCTTGCTCATTCTCAATGTCCACTTGGCAGTCTCAAGCTTTCTGGCTGTGGATTCAGAAACCCTAAATCCTATTGGAATGCTTTGTTTTGTTGGATTGTTTTTTGCAGTCATGGGAGGGGATTTTATCATTACTTGTTATATATGTCAACAAAATTAACTTGACAAGAAATGTTAGCATTGCTAGCATTATATCATTACTAACATTTTAGCTGCTTTTAATTTTTTGAATGGAGGTAAAAATTATGGAAAGTTTGATCAAATTGGAAGAGCTTCTATTGGAAGAGAATTCTGAAGGGGTTAAGGGCTATCTTTCGGAGATTGATAGGAAGACGGCGAATGAATGCATGAAGGCTATGGGTGAATCAATGGGGTTTCAAGTATTAGAAATCAATGGTATCTGCTACGCTCATTTGGGGAGAACATCGGACATTTTAGGGTATTCGGATGTATCTGGTCTCCGGAAATTAATGGAAAGATACCAAATAATGACTCCAAAAATAGGCTGGTTTGGACTTGAAGTCCAAAAGATACTCAGAGAAACCTTTAATTTGGATCCAAAAGATGGACAGGCAACTTTTATACCTTATGAAGGAATACTCCTGGCAGGAATGCAAGGACAAACTGAAGGAGCTAAAAAAATAAAAGTGTATCTCCTGAAGGCTGAACGGGCATTCAGGATCGGTATGTCTAATGAGACGGCGCTTACCACTGCAAAGGCTGAATGGATGGGGTACAGACTGTCAGCCCAGAAGGTAAAAGACGAGGTATCACTTATCAGGCAAGTGGAAAGGATGCAAGATAGTCTTTTTAAGGATGCCGCTATTGACGCATTAGAGAGGCTTACCGGTAAGGCATTTCCCAAGTCTAAACAAATTCGATTACCATTTACCAATGAGGTGAAATAACCATGAAGCAAAAAAGGGTGTCAAATTTTTTGACAGAGGATGAGATTAGCGCGATCCTCCGGGTACCGGACAGGAGGACGTTACAGGGTAAGCGGGATTATGCCATTTTGCTCCTGATGTTCTCCACGGGACTAAGAAAGGCAGAGGTGTGCAATCTCAGTGTTGCAGACGTTACCACGTACCGGAATCAAGCTGTTGTGGATGTGATTGGCAAGGGGGAGAAACACCGGCGTGTTGCGCTGAATAGGGATGTGATGGAGGCGGTTTTGGATTATCAGAAGGTGATGAAACAAGGATTCATCGCAGAGGGCGCGGAGGAAAACAACCCCCTTACCCCCTTTGATAAGGGGGATAACACCAGGGCTACGTCAAGTATAAGCGCAAGTACTGACACGTAAAAAAGAAAAGGAATAAACTGGCTTTTTCAAAATGGTTCTTGTATAATAGTTTCATGA
>JABWAQ010000196.1 GCA_013360945.1 Candidatus Brocadia sp. | reverse complement strand
TTACGTCATCTGCGCAACCTATCTCACATCGGGAAAAAAGAAATTCGAAATCTACGAAGGATTCCTCATATCAAGTTATCTCTGGTTCCTCTTCCAGGCTATTACTTTTGTTGCTTTATACTTCCATTTTACCGTAGTTAATAATACAAACATTCCGGAAATATTCAGAAGTCCTATTCGGCATATACAAATTGTAGGGTTTGCCTGTATGGTTATTATTGGAATATTTGCAAAGACCCTGCCGATATTTCTGGGAATCCAGGAGCCTAACAAGAAAATAAGCACCTACGTTTTGTATATCCTAAACATCTCTATTGCTTTAAGAACGATATCGGAATTTTACCGGGAATATACTACAAATCTCCACGGTTTCTTTACGGTGGTTTTTTGTCTCGCAGGGATTATGGAGGCATGCGGGGTGTTCTTGTTTATCTATAGTTTAAATCTATTCAATACCAAAAAGGCAGTGAAGAACACGGTTAACCTGCCGACTGGTTTCAGAAAATTTATCCGGGCTGCCCTTGTCTGGCTATTTGTCTCAGAGACTGCATTACTCACCTATACCATTTATGAAGCATTTTCGGGAGAACGCACTTCCCATGCCCTGTTTGGCGCATATCGACATGCTATATTTATCGGGTTTATCAGTATGATGATCCTGGGATGTGCTTCCAAGATGATCCCTTTAAGCAAAGGAGTAAAGTTGTGCAGTACAAGACTACTCAATGCAACATTTATCCTGATAAATGTTGGATGTCTGTTCAGGGTTGTATCTCAACCGGTCGCATCGCATCTGTATCCGCAACTTTATGCGCTCCTGGGAATCAGTGGCTTTATTGAATATGCTGCCATGTTCTGCTTTGGTATCAATGCATGGAAGACTATGCAACTCGACGTACAAGAAGAACCTTCAGAGCAAATCAGAATCGCAACCGCAAGCACAAATGTTTATCAATTGATTAAACAATACCCGCAAACCCTCGATGTTTTAATAAATTTTGGATTTAAACAACTACAACTGAAAAATCCTATCCTCAGAAACACCTTAGCCAGGACAATTAGCCTGGGACAAGCAGTACAGATCAATCCTGTTAACCTTGAAGATTTACTAAAGGCATTAAATGATGCGATACAGGTGCGCGTGAGTGCAGCCTGATAAAAGTCATCAGGAGAAGGAAAACAACCATGCCGGACAGACTAAAAGTAATTGTGGCACAGTCCTGAAAGCAAGAGGAATTAATCCCCCTTGGTCCCCCTTTAGAAAAGGGGGAGACGGGGTTGTTTCCTTCATTTTAGGAAGGAAGGAAGGGTATTGACAATCCCTGTATTCCCCCTTTGATAAAGCTTCCCAAATTTCCTTTTTCTAAAACACCCACCCATTTTTCCCTTTTTCTGAACATCCACACATTTTAAACATTTGCACATTTTCCCCCTTTTCTAAAGGTGGACCAAGGGGGATTACGATGAGATTGAACGAGAGAAGATTAAGAAATGAAATTTACTATTTCATCAAAATTGCCGGGCCGGCTTTGACCATGTATTTAATGCCGGAAACCAGAGTGATGATTACCGTAAGCCAAAGCATGACGATAATTCCCTGTTTAACAGCCATAAAATGCTCGAAATAAGCAAAGAACAGCAAAATGAGGCTAATGGTAAAAGACTGAGTAAACATCTTTGCCTTGCCCCATATCGTTGCTCCAAATTCAATCCCCTTTGATTCCGAATAACTTCTCAGGCTGTTGACAAGAAACTCTCTGGCTACAATAACGACAACCATCCAGGGAGGTATGATATCGTGGGCATGCTGT
>JABWAQ010000038.1 GCA_013360945.1 Candidatus Brocadia sp. | reverse complement strand
GAAAGGAGATAGCAATGGAAGACAGGAAATTGCCCGAATACGAAGCGCCGGAGGTGGTTACTTACACCGACGAGGAGATATTTGAGAAGCTGGGACCTGTACATGCCGGTTATGTAAAAGGGGATGGCTTATTGTAGAGAGATTTTAGCAGCGCGAGGGGTGTCTCTGCGGTCTTGCCGTAGAGACACCCTTGAATCAGGCGTAACTATTCAGCGAAAACTGACAGAGAATATCTTTCCATAACAGTTCACCCGCCTTCCTATACGTCGTAACAGTTCAGCACCCCCACCTGACCTCCCCCATCGAGGGGGAGGAAGTGTTTTTCCCCGCCCCTGGTGAGAGGGGATAGGGGAGGGGGGGTGAACTGATACCCAAAATCTGACCGTGAATTCACACGCCGTACTGTAATTTTATGCTACAAAGACATCTCATTAAAATGATAACGTAATGTCTTAATGACCTGTTATCCACATTAAATAAGACCGCCTTTGGCAACTCTTTTAAAGCTCCCCCCGGAAACGGGGAGATTATGGGGGTAATTGAAATTCCCGGCGTTGAATTATGCCTCTGCGCCCGTACCGGCCCTGCCCCGCTGAAACAGGCCAAAGAGCTTGAAAAGCACCGGTATCCCGGCAGCAAACGCCGACACAGAGGCTATCGTTGTGGTATACAATTCCCGCTGGGTTAAAAACAGGAATACCGCTACCGCTATCAAAATTACCATCAAGGGGCTTTTTATCGTGTTCCACCTGCTGACTGCCCCTTTACGCCAGGCGATAACGTCTTCCGTGTGGCATGCCGAAAGGGCAAATCGACGGAAAGTCTCATTCATAAGCCGGAGATGTGGGTCTCTGACCACGAGTCCCCTCCTCATTAACTGCAGGACGTCGGGGTTCTTTGGGCTTAAAAACCGGTCCTGTGCAATCTGAAATAGGGTAAGTCTTTCGTCTGGTGAACAAATAGCCCAGATTGCGCGATAGTATGAGCAGGTCAGGTCAGATATTTGTTGCATGAGTTGTTTTGGCGTAAACTGTTTGTATCTGAGCTGCTGAGCAATCTCTTCACCAATATTTTGGAGATATGCCCTGGCGTTACATTCTTTCTCCACAACCCGAAATAATTCTGCAAGCCTTGTGGCGCTCAGGGTTCTTTCTGCCTGCAAAATCTTTCTCTGGCCTTCAATTTTCTCCAGAAAGGCTTTTGAGTCCCCTATGTCTTCGATGTATACCTTTAAAAAGGAGTTAAAAACCCCTTCCCATCGATCCTTGTCCTGCGGGGAAAATTGCCCTTTCTGCTCATTCTGACTATTCTCTGTTCCCGCCTTGCTCTTGCGATCCTTCTGAATCTCTGTGTTGAAACAGAAATACGCCGGCTCAACCGATGAAGCAA
The DNA here is from genome assembly GCA_013360945.1 of Candidatus Brocadia sp. GTDB lineage: Bacteria > Planctomycetota > Brocadiia > Brocadiales > Brocadiaceae > Brocadia. The sequence continues at coordinate 50,054 of JABWAQ010000038.1, read as the reverse complement.
CTACAACAATTCTGTTGAACGTGAATAACTCTTCAAGAAACTGAAGCTTTTCGAGATTGCACCGGGGATCATTCATTTTATACTCAAAATGATCAATGGCAATTATCCTGTTTTTATCCGCCAAAACCTCTTCATATTTGAACGTTTCAGACCATCCATTTTCCTTTGCTATCGCCCTCAAATCAATTAAGCAAAAATCTCCTCTTGTTAAAATTTCACTCTTCCTGGTAAACGGGGAACCCAATACCAGGAGATTCTGCGAGACCTTTTCAAATCCCAAATCCTCCAGGAAAAAATCCAATGGCTCTTCTACGTTGAAAAGAAAGACCCTTTGAACGACAGAACGAATCGTGAAGAAAAGAATAGTTAAAATACCGATTAGTCCTATCCACCATAAAGGGCACTTGGGAACCTCCAGAGCTGGGATTACGGAACTTATGTGCAGAATATTGTCTCCCTCACCTTTTGCTCTCGTATATCTTTTTTTGTGCAGGGACAATTTTGTGGTCTTTTCCCATTGCCATAACATATCAGCAGAGGCATCGGAAGTTAACTCATGGATTTCGATACAGGTTTGATTGTAAAAAAGAGGCCTGATTCCGGTGAGAAACTGGCCGAAATATCCGGCCGGGCTTTTCGGTTCATTTAAATGGCATTGGTTCTCAGGTTCAGTGTCGAAGTTGGTATCGAAAAAAAATACAGCATAAATGTCCCATGTGAGGCTTAATCTCTTTTCTATCAGTTTCCTGATGAATTCATTGTGTTTTTCCCGGATATTCGGGGTGTTTTGGGTATCTGAAGCGCCAATTTTGATTTTACTATAGTGGGACTGAACCCGGTCTGCACGTTCCTCCACACCCATAGCGAGTTTGATCTGCCCGTGTTTGACAAAAAGTTTCATCTCCTCATCGTAGGCAACTTTTAAAAAAGCAACCATCGGGAGAACGCCAATCAGTATGAAAAGAGAGAACAGCATGCATATATATCCCAGGCGATAGGGAAATAAATTCCATCTCCCCGGCATTGGACATTTCCTTAAAATCAAAAAACCCAGAACCATTCCCAGGTAAGGAGGCACAATGGCACAGACTATGATCTGCCATCCTTGAGTAATCAAAATACCTCCAAACAACACAGCAATCAAAAATAAGTTGATAATGACTAACAGGTTATAGTTACCCGTCTGATCCTCATTGGGGCACAGCCACCAGGCTCGATTACCAAAATTCAGCAGATAGAAAAGGGTGAGGAAGATTAATAGTCCGAGTGCATAAAGAGCGAAAAGAACCGCAGAGATGCTGATGATATCAAGGTTGATAGTTCCGGGAATTTGTTTGTCCTGATAAACAATAAGAGACCAGGGGAAAGCATCAATGGGACGCACATAGAGCCGGTGATCCCTGCCCAAATATGGGGCGTTAACCCACTCCTTCGCATGGCCGAACACCGCTGAACGGAGTAACTGGTCATTGTCACACTCCTCAAAAAAATTCTCCCGTAAGTTTCTTGTCTCATCGGAATGAAACAGCGCCTTCCCATTATCCTCGATAACACAATACCCAAAACCCGGCGGCAGAACAGTTTGCATGAGTGACAAAAGACGGACGTTAATACTTGCTATCCAGGGCGGATTTAATTCGCTGATACGCATGGAGATGATGACAGTGTTTTCTCCGGTGTTCCAGGAATAAATCGGTTCCAGAGAGAAACGATCTTTCCCATCTTTTATCTCCCAGAGACGGCCTTCCTTAGCGTTCTTAAAGTAGTCCCTGGATGAAACAGAGATAAACTGTGTTGTTTGTCCTTTTACACTTCTTTTGATGCGTTGCATACCCGCGCTATCAATCCAAGCCGCCATATCAAAATACGGGTAAGGATCATTGTGTTGAATCCTGCCGCCCATAATATTGGCTTCGCCAACAAAACTTACCTTGTCAGGCTCTTTAAGATCATTTTCCAATTCATTATCACTGAGTTTTCTCAGTTCTTTGAGAACATCTTTCACCTCTTCTTTAAAATTCTTGCAAATTTCATCGGAAAATGCTTTCAGTTGCGCATCGCTTTTATTTCCGAGATCAACATAAATATAGGCGTCAAGGAGGACGAGGGTTAATAGCGCGCTACCTGCCAGGGCAGAGAAGACGAGAAAGCAGATATCGGACATCCGAAGTCTGTCTTTAAGACCCATGAACCATAACTTAATGAAGGGCAAACCTAAGATAGCGATCAGGACGAGAAATATAAACCCAACCATGATCGTATAAGAAATGGCAAGGCTTTCTGAAATAAAACGGTGAGATCGCACCAATCCGCAAACGGTCCATTTAAGAATTTTCTCATCGCCCTGGGATACACCCGCAGATAAAGAGAGTTGAACGGGTTGCAGGAAAAGCTTGTAGTTCGCTCCTGCAAGGCGCACGTCGCGCAGGCTTGTGGATGAGTTAATCGATTTGAAATTGATCTCCTTACCTTCCTTATTTATCAGGGTTTCCAGCGTTACAACCCTTAACTCCGATGAGATTCGCTGAAAAATTACCTTCCCGTCTTCTTCTGCCAATATCACTGCATCAAATACCTTTCTGCTGAAAAAAGGTTCGATAAGTTTGTTAAGAAAGTTACTTCTGGCACGAATTCTTATCCTGCCGGAGTCTGTGCCCCCGGTATAATCAAAGTATACCCAAAATGTTTCTTCTTCCTGTTTTACGTTGAGAGATATCGCGGGCTTAACATTCTCTTCCCTGGTTATTAATGGAGTCCAGCCAAGCTCCCTAAATAACCCGGTAACCGGATTAATCTTCTCTATGGATGGGTCGTTTAGTAATTTAAGATCCGGAACAAGATCCAATACTTCTTTGACCTTTTTACTATTTCCCTTATCGAACACGACAATATCTGCAGCATTATTCAAAACGGTATGAAGATTCTCTATCTTCAGTCTGATTTGATTACCCGCGTCCGCAAGCAAACGGAAATTCCGGTTCGTAAAATAGGTCTTTTGGGAGGAGACATAGAAGGCGTAATACACACCAAAGGCTATGAGTAAGATAAACAGGGTGATGGCCGAAACGCGGAGCTGCGTTAATTGAGAAGATTTTCTTTCCATGATAATCTCTCTACTCTAAAACGCCTTACAAATATTCAGGAGAAGAAGCTACGCCTTTTCGCAGACAATGCCGCGAAAAGGAAATCCGAAATACGAAATTAACAAGCTTGATGCTTATGGCAAACAAACGTCATTGCGATGAGTGAAACGACGAAGCAATCTCCTGTTCCCAAAAGACTTGAGATTGCTTCGCTGTCGCTCGCAATGACAATAGCAATGCAGGTATTTTCATGAAACGCTATATTAGTCTAATCGTACAGAAAAATCGTAACAGTTCAGCACCCCCACCTGACTTCCCCCATCGAGGGGGAGAAAGTGTTTTTCCCCGCCCCTGGTGGGAGGGGATAGGGGAGGGGGGTGAACTGATACGAAAAATCAAAATTACGCAGCTTTATTTAATCTGATAAAAGGGGGCAGTGCAAGAGGAATTTTTACCCTTTTACAGGCCTGTTAGTATCTTCCAAAAAGAACTTTGACATTATTAACAAAAATATGAAAAATAACCCTGTCCGAATTTTAAGCCCTGACAGGGTTGATTCACGAATATCGTGTTTCGGATTTTGTCTTTTTTGACTTGTTCGGGTTAGGGGGGAAAGACAAAAGAGATTTGGCAACAATTTGGTTTTTTGGAGGAAGCCTCCGAAGCAATTCTTTTATTACGGGATGTTGGGCCGTCGTTAACCCCATGGCTTGGTTTTCCAAAGATACTTCATTTTCCGCCACAATTGATACCATCGATAGGTTGCATAAGGCAAAATCAATGATACATTAATTTTTTTAACTACCGCATTTAATTTATTCCTTTTGTAAAAGGGAAATGCCGATGACAAGGATACGCTCTGAATAAAATGACGCGCTAAAGAACGTATTATTGTAGCTCTTATTGTGCTGTCTGTTAATTTTTCGAGCACCCCATCCGGCAGTTCGCACCCCAGTGTCATCTTCGTAACCAGGAGCGCTGCGTAAACGATGCTGTTGCAATGATGCTCTCTGGCATTCCTTGTTAATTTGTCCCAGTTCAGGTTATTATATTTTCTCACAGTTTCAGCAACATCACAGAGAGATTTGAGCCTAAAAAATCTTTTTCTGCAACAGTTGATGCACGCCGACATCAGCAAATCTTCCGGTGACATCACGCATACATCATACCCTCTGAATTTAATTCTGGTTGTATTGTCCCAGATTTTTTGGAAGTTTACCGGTAAAACCTCGTTCATATCAACGTCATGATGTCTGAAATATTCACACTCAATGTTCACCGGATGTCGTAGTAATACGGATATCTCTTTTTTGTCTGTGTCAGACACGTCTTCCTTTTTCTTTCTTAGGATTAAATCAATATCATCGGAAATCATATACCAGGGTTGATCATACACCAGAATATCCAGCGCCACACCCTTTATCAGCATAACGTCGATGGATTTATTTTTCATGAAAGATAACACTTCCATCAACTTTTCAGCCCTGCGATTCTTCCTTACTATATTGTTTGCAACACAGAGTTTAAATTTGTCGATAATATCCTGAGGAATCCCAAGATTAGCTCCAGGGCACTTCAGCAAATTAGAATACACCAAAGAGGCAACCCCGTGCTGCATCGCTGTTGCATGAACAACGTCCCAGCGAACATCTTCGTTACCGCATATATCAAGCGCTGCCTTCTGGTGTACATCGAGAAAGTTTTGCCTGGTGCAGGCAAAAAGAAGTTTATCTTCCGATCGCATCTTTTATTCACACCTTTATCATGGTTTTCATTAAGAGCCGATTATTCTTTCCATCGGCAGAGCGCCATAAAAACGATCTTGCGAATGATCAGGGAGAAGTTACGCGCAACGCGGCTCAGAAAAGCGCCCAGGCGATTGTGCCGGCGTTCTGAGGGTTCGCGGTCACGATTTCCGCCCAAACTCCGCAATTTCTCCACAGCCAGCGCACTCACCGCAATAAGCCATCCCACTATCCGCCAGGCGCCGGTATCAAGAGGCATGTGCCATCTTCCCCTCCTGATACTAATCACACGGCCTATTATTTCACGATTACCAATGGGGGGATCAAAGTGAGGGACGTTATCCCCTTTGGTTACAAATGTGGCTCCGGCGATGCCTTTACAGGCGGCCAGCACCCGATGGGCAAATAACTTGCTTCTGTGCCGGAAAACAACCACATCGCCCCGCCTCACACCCGTACAGCCGTGCGCCACCAATACGTAATCGCCGTCCCGGATAAGGGGAAGCATGCTTCGGCCCGTAATGGGTATCAGTCGCTGCCCCCCGGCCTTGCCCCATACAACAAGCGCCGCTTCCAGGATAGCTCCTTGCAGGGGCTTCTGGTTTGCATCAGGTGCGTATGTCGGTTCAGTCATCACATTTCAGGTTTTGCTCATGCCTGTCCGGATTAAAAACTTTATCTTAGGAATTATTCTTCTCTATGGTAAATATCGAATCCGATCTGTCTTTACCACTTTTTTTTCCCGATTCATCATATCCTATCACCTCGATGAGGCACTTTTTCTTCGTGTTTTTGGGGCCTGGCACGTCCCAATCATAGCTTGTGCCTTCCACATCCTTTGCTATCTTTTTCCATGAACGTCCGTTGTCCAGAGAGTACTTAAGTTTGAATTTCATCATAGATTCCGGCGCCGTCCACTGTATGGTAAAAGCAGACCCGGCGGATATGACTTCTCCCCCGTTAGGAGTAATCACTGACAAGGGGAATTCTGTAGATAAGCCTAATTGCATGGCAGGATCGCCGAAGAGCACAAAGGTTTCAACTAACTCGCCCCAGAAGCTGTTTTGTGTGTATGTAGCTATCTTAGCCGCAGTGGTAGCTGCGCCAAGGCTATATTGACCATCCTGGAAAATAGCCTTGTAGAATTCGCTTATCAGCAATTGGTGGCCGGAGGTATAGCTCAGGGCGGTGGGCGCCCAGACGGCTGCGGCCCCCTTGTCCTGAAGCCGCTGAAACTCTTCAGCGACGGAGACTTGAGGATTTGTCCCGGTAAAGAATCCATTTAAGCAGTCTCCTACGGTTACCACAGTCAATTTGTGGGTATTGTTCAGCGATTGTATATCGGCATTGTCAAAGATCGTTTTCGTATTATCATCCCACAGTCCCCACCTGTCCACCGCCCCGTGTCCGGTATAGTTAACCAGCAGGTTTCCCTTGTTGATGTATTTTGTGATATCAGTTGTGGGATTTCCCGACGTGTAATCGCCTGCGTAGACCTTGTTAGCAGTATAGTTATCTGGCAAAAGGTCTGCGAGGTCTTCTGACATTTCTTCGAATGCAGAGTCGTCATCATCTGCCACGAATAGCACATCCGTATTCCATGATTTATCGGGCGGATTTTGCCCGTAATGGATGATCTTGCTCACGATGTCGTCCATCTGTTGTTTCGTCTCTGCACTGAGCCTGCCAATAAACATATCGGGCAGGATGTCGTCACCGCTTGTAAGGACGAACCAGTTGTCTGACGGCGTCTCTCCCAATATATCTGTTTCAATGAGCTGGGAGGGCACGTAATTTACCGTACCGGTATCGAGATTGTCCTTGTAGTCCTGGCAGGCATCGCCAAGGAGCACGACGTAAACAGGAGCCGGCGCAACCCAGTTGTTGTAAGCATATATCAGAAAGTCTCTGATGGCTTGTGGATGAAACACGCCGTAGTTAAACTCGTCGTAAATATCCTCAACCCTGACCGTGGCTACCCTCAAACCTGAATCACCCCGATGTGCAGCGAGCTCCTGGGCATTGGCGGTGAAATCCTCGTGCGTGATAATGATATAATCGGCACCGTTGCTCGCGGATTTCCAGGATGATGGTTGATCAATCCCGATGTCGGCTGGCGATTTGCTTTGCGCCAGGGTTTGGGCCAGATAACGCGTCCCTGTCTGAGCGGTATTTCTAAATTTCAGGGTGTATGTGCCCGTATTGGGTTCAATAGTTGTATTGACAATGCGCATCACATTGGCGGCGTCCGTTATGTCGAAGACGTCCACGTCATTCTTGATAAAGCCTGAGACCTCGAATTGGAACGTGCCATCTGCAGGAGCGCCGAAAAGAAGTTTGTCTTTCTCTGCCACATAGGTATCGAAGCAGTCAATCTCCAGCCAATTTACAAAGACCTGATCTACAGCAGCCCCGGTGTCTCCAACTGCCTCCACTCGGACGGTGTTCGCTCCCTCGTTCAGATAGGAGTGTGGCACAGTCACTTCGTGGTCAAAGACGGTCATGCCATCCCACGATTGATCATCTACCTCGAAATTGTTGAGGTATATTTTTGTGTGGTGGTCGGGGTTCGTCTGGACATCCGTACGTCCCTTCAATCGAACGCGCACGGTCGCCGTGCCGGCCGTGGCCGAAATATTATTCAGAGTCAGGGAGTAGTCCTTCGACTCCGGCGCGGTCAACTTGTCGTCCCAAAACCAGTGGTCCTCACCTGCGCCATTGGGAATAGTTTGCCAGTAATAGCTATCTTCCTCGGCATGCAGCGTGGACGGAAAATGCGTTGGCACAGGGTTTTTACCAGAGATGGCGCCATCGAGCGTTTTCATTCGTTGGCCTGCGCCCCCATCTGCCGTTAACCAGTACACGTTCCTGGATGTATAAATATCCTTTATCGCAATACCGTAAAAGAGGATATAATCCGTGGTGTCGAATACGCCATCACCTTCACCCTGTACATAAATAGGGATCTCAGCGCCCTGATTCCTGATCCTGATTGTGCGGGGATCTATGGTATTCAGATCGAGTCCGGCGTTGACAATGTCGTGGTAAGTGAGTTTGTACATACCATCTTCTGTCACGCCAATCTTGAGAGTGGTGGGAACGCTACCGGCATCGATATCCCTGATTCCATTGTTGCCGTGTGGTGTTTCTCCCGTAACCGGGGGGCGCTTTAATGCGCCGTAGTTCAAAATACTCTTTTTTAATAGATTCTCATACGCAGGTATTGCCCCTTGTTTCCTGACGGCTGCTTCCGGAAGAGGGGAATTCCATGTCACCATGGCAAGAATGCGCCGGTAAAGGCGCAATTCACCGGTGACGGGGTTATATTGCACCGGATAGAACTGCACCTGCGCAACGGGCTGGTCGCGCATGTATCCCGTGTAACCTATCTCCACCGTTTTACCGGGATAAAAGGCGTCCGTAGCGTAGATATCCTGATCAAAGACAACGGTTTGCCTTATGCCGCCGGCCAGGATACTGTCAAATGTATCCCCTGTTACCTGTAATTCAGGCGCAGGATAAAAGCGGTATCCGTTGAGCGTTTCATAGCTGGCATTGATAACCTTCACTGAAACGCCATTGGTAGAAGGTATGCCTACCATCGCGCCCTGTACCGGAATCTGGGGTTCTCCCGGTCTGGCACTTTGTACCATATGGGGTATGATAAGCCTTTGATACGTTTGCCCTGCGTATTCTTTCGTTTCGGTCCGAAAGTCATCTACTTTCAATTCCAGCACAATGGCCTGCTCATCAGAATGCAAGACTCTCAGATCCCTTCCAGGCGGCGACTGGGCCATTACCAGAGGCATGAAAAGACTGCCCGAAACCAAAAACATAATCATAACCACGCGCTGAATACTATTATTAACCAGTAAAAACGCCTTTTTATTGAATATCTCCGTCATATTAAACACTCTCCTTTTCGTCTTTAGTCCATTGATTCGCACTTATTTACTTACACCTTTATTTTGCACTTTAAAAGTTGCATTTTTCTTTGTGATCTTTGTGTAAAACTTTGTGTTCTTTGTGGTTGCGCTTTTTTGGTTGCGGCTCTGCTGCGTTATGTACTGACAAGGCTGCACACCAAATCAGCCATCTCATGAAGGGGTCCCACAGAGAGTTGATAACAGTCTGCCTGACCCACGATGGCAGACAACTCCATAAACAGCCGCGCAGAACTGCCGCCAAATTCATCACGCAGGAGTTCTGACATATATCCTCCCTGAAACCTGCTTAAGAGCTCCATTACCGCCTGACTTTTCGGTATGGCATTGAGTCTGGCGGGCGCTTCAAATGCGGGACAACGCTCCGTCCCTTTGACGACATCGAGAACTAATATCTGCCGCTCCCTGCATAATGCCTCTATCCTGGAAAGCACGAAACTTGTGCGGACTGCACGAAACCTGAGTGTTGGGTAAGCGCCATCAGCTTCCACTTCCACCCGGAGGTCGGTCACACCCTCGTTTTGGCGAACGGCGCTGAGGACTGTGTCGTCCAGCCGGTCGACCATGACACATACCTCCTGTGCGCCAGTGTCCTGCATCGCTCCCGGCGCTTCTGCGGGATCTCGCAAGATAATAATGCGGCTAACCGGCGCTGCCTCCCCCATGCTGTCAGGTTTTATCTCCCCGATATCCAAAAGCAATTTACCCAGCCACGTTGGAGCCCCGGCAGCCACCCCTGGAAAGCCTGCCAGTTCCAATGTACCTTTGCGGACCCTGAGGCTCCTGGGAAACGGATGCACAAGACGGTCAGCCCGCCCCAGGGCAGCCATTTCATCGGAAAGAAACCTGAATCCCCGCCGCACCAGTTCTAAGACCAGGGTTGTCTTGCCATGCCTGGCATCGGCAGCCAGGATTACACCCTGGCCATTGCAGGAAACGACCCCGGCGTGAATCAGCATATGGCTGCGCACCCTGGTTATCATTCCGATAAGGATGCTTTCATAAGCATACCCTTCCAGTAATCCAGGATCGCTCAATGACCGCACTTCGCCGTCGAGGATCATGACAGGTCTGCCCCGGTGGTTATCAGGGTTGGTTATAAGGGCGAACTCGACCGGTGGCTGAACCGTCAACGGCGGCCCATCCTCTCTGAATCTCCGATACATCCTGGCAAAGAGATTAATAAAATCGCTGGAATCCGATTTAATGACGACATTCAGATCAAAAAACCGCAAATGTAATTCGTGGGTGCTCAATTTTTTTGACAATAATTTCCTGGCGCGGTGCGGCCGCAACCAAAAAGGCTCAACCACAAAGAACACAAAGTTTCACACAAAGATCACAAAGTTCCATTGATTATCCTTTTTGTTCCATTTTTATAGGTAAGCGCCGGGCAAGGTGTGCGTTATTTCATGCGTCTACGCCTTTTATTTCAATTAATAATTTACTTTATGTGCAATCTCGTTTTCTGTCATGGTGTTCTTTGTGACTGCTCTTTGTGTCCTCTGTGGTTCAGTCTTTTCCCTTTTGCACGTTTTTCCTAATGGGCTCCTGATTATTCTGGGAAAATATTCTCTGTCATCGTCAGTTTCGCTGAATAGGTTCGAATTTACATGGTAATACTATACATGTCATGCTACATGCCCCGGATCGACCGATTCAGGTTGTTTTTCAAAATGCTACGTTGTTGTCCTATAGGTAAATCATACCCTTTTCAATATAAAAATCAAGCTATGTTCACAGATTTTTGAGTTCATTCCTTGCAGTTTCATGATCGGGTGCAATAAAGGAGATGGGATTATCAAACCTTTGGCAAGGACAAAGACGCTGCCAACGCAGTCCACAAGGTAAAGCAGAAAAACTTATGGCTGGGGCTGTTCAAAAAAATTTATAGCTGGTTCAATCTTGCAGACTTCGCCGTGAGCGCTTAGTCGAACGATTGAATCAGATATTTTGAACCAGACTACGGGTTTTAAATAGGTTTCAGCCATGAAAAAGCCAAATGTGAAGGTTCAATCGAGGACGATTGAATCAGCGAGGGTGACCACAATATAAAGGTCGTCAAAGGCATAATTTGTGAGGGGTGTCTATATGGCAAGACCGCATAGGACACCCCTCGTCCTGTTAAAATCTCTCTACAATAATCCGTCCCCTCTTACATAACCGGTATGTGCAGGTCCCAGCTTCTCAAATATCTCCTCGTCGGTGTAAGTAACCACCTCTGGCGCTTCATATTCGGGCAATTTCCTGTCTTCCATGGTTATGTCTCCTTTCTCTTAAAAATTTTCGATGTCTATCCAAGCATTCAGCCATCAGCTGATCGCTCACATTTCGTTAATTATGCCAAATTCCAACTTCTGTTTCTCTCACTTCCAGCTTCCACTTTATTTGTGTTTCTGCTTTTTTGAACGGTGTGACGCACTATTTCCTGACTTCACCCTTACCTTCTCAGGGCCGTGCATGGCGCTTACCCCGCTGTAGTCTATATCCTCCAGTTTATAATAGTAAGTGCCATTACTACTTGGTGTATCCACGTAGTTATACGTGGCTCCAGAAGTTGCATTACCCTTAGCAGGTATAAACATAACGTTTATTTTGGTGTATTCCCCGCCCTCCGTCCTGCCTCGATAGATGTTAAAGCCGGTGTTATTAACTTCTGTGGCAGTCTCCCAAGTTAGCAAAACGCTTCCACTATTGAATGGTTCGGCGGTGAAAGAGACCAGGGTAACGGCAGTAACCTCACAAGCAACATTACCCGTACAATCCGGATCATCACAATCTACAAGCCCATCGCCATCATCATCTATTCCGTTATCGCAATTTTCAACGCCAGGAGGTGGAACAAAGCCTCCACAGATTCGGACGATACTGTTTGAACTCGAGAGAGTATCATCGTCAAATCTCGTCCCATTCTGAGTAAGGTATAGGCAGCCATCAGCGCCTACTTGTGAAAGGTCCCCACGGAAACCTCCGCTGGCAAAGATCGACTGGACTGGAACCTGGGTAAAATCATCTCCTGGAAAGTCAAACCTGGTCATGCTGCCATCCGTGTTGTTCGTAACTACAAACTTTGGTGTCGTCGCATGAAAGGCAATGCCGTCCGGCTCCGTTGTCATGTTAGCGTGCTGGACAAGATTTCCGCTCCTGTCAAGAATTGTAAGGCGGGTTTGAGGAGACCGATTCGCCAAGAAGAGGAAATTGCCGGTAGGGTCGAAAAAGATTCCATCAACAAAGTTTCCCGTGGTTACCGTAGAAAAGACCCCACTCGTGGTGAATGTAACGTCCACGAAAAGGATGGTGCCGTCGCTTCCTACATACACCAGATTACCCGTTTGAGGGTCTGGAGCAATCCCCAGGGCATTTCCACCGGATCCGAAGGGAGGCCTGAGTTGGGCGCCCGTATTAGCATCGAGGTTAATGACTCCTGAAGATGTATTCGTGTACAGTGTCCCATCTGGATGGTTCGTCATCCCACAACCAGCATTACTTGGGAATGGGCTCCCGGGGGACTCCGGGTGGATGGTGGTGCCGCTGACTACAACGGTCGTCTGCCGATCAAATCTGGTAAGTGGACTTCCGTCAAACGAACAAAAATTTACCCAGACATCCCCGTCTGGTGCAAATGCCACCCCCCCCATGAAATGGGATGCAACGCCATAGACCTCCTGCGTGAACCCTGGCTGTAAAAAAGTAAATGGAGTTGCTTTTGCGCTGGGGGCATTACAAATAGCGACAATGCTCAAGGAAAACAGAGCAATAATCCCTAATATCCCTTTACTTCTCCACATGATTTTCTCCTTTCATAAAAATTAAGTTACGCTTGTAAAAGACATACATTTTTATACTCAAACATCGAAACATTATTTTATTTCCTCATATCCACCTCCTTTCTCGCGCATGTTATTTGCGCAAGGAACAAGGAAAGGCATAGCAGTATTTATTAAAAATTGTACGGTATCCTTGCTCTCGGATTATATCCCCAGCACCGTTATTTGTAAGAATTCTGTTATCGTTTTAATAGCCGGTTTTTGACAAGATCAATTTTTTAATCGTTTAATTTTTCCCGCAAACAAAAAAGCCTTACTGCAAAGATATTTATGGTAAAACATCTTCGGCAGTAAGGCTATCTTTTTATCAGTAGGGATGTATTGCAAAACGCCCCTACAAAAGACCCTTTGCTTTGCGTCCCCTGATCACTCAGGGTTTGCCTTTATCGTGTATGTTTCATAATTTTGTGTGTTGGTATAAACTCTTCCCCCCACCGATCGTACAAATTAACTTTCGTTGTTGTATCAAGACACAACTAACGAAAGCATATTGAAAAATTGAGGTGATATATAATACATCTTATAACAACTTTTGTAAATACCCAATTTTGGGTCATCCTTTGGAGTACACCAAAAAGTAGATATAATGTAACGAGTAAATATTCAGCGTATTTTCAAACACTACCGCTCATAGCAGACAAAATCAGACAATAAACACAGAAATTGAGGCCTGAAAGGCCGTTCGTGTCTTATAAAAAATATTTTGACACCTTTAGCAAAAATATTGTGTGGCGCAGGCATCCTGCCTGCTTTTGAATTTATATAATATGCAGGCCGAAAGCCTGCGCTACCAACTTTTCCGACTCATTCGGGTTGGGATATAGCAGGGGGTGAAGCCCATACGTGTTAAGTTAAACGATTGGGTTGGGTGGCATGGCATGGACAGATCATATTTCTGTATGTCTTGAACAGAGATAGTCCTTCTGTGTCATTCTTGCAACACATAACGGCAAAATCCACAGGAAACATAGCTAACCACTGTCCCCCGCTGGCGGGGGTTGGGGGGTGGAAAAGAAACACGAAAATATTGTGGGAAAAACCAAAAGCCGGTGAAACGAATAATTACGACTAAAACAAATGGTTGCAACCGTTTGCAAACAACCTGCATAATAGGATGTACCCGAGAATATGGGTGGTGTTATACAAAGAATTGAAAAGTGGTAGACGTGGTCGGGCTATCCAGTCCACCCCATGCACCCCCGCCAGCGGGGGACATGACTGATTCAGCACGAATAAGGGATTAATTGTTATTTCTTAACTTAACAGGTATGGGGCTTCACCCTCTGCTATACACTGCCTGCCCTTCGGGCATAAAAGGTAACATCCCAGTGTTTCTTAAAGCAAAACATTGCCATTTAAATCTTGCTAAAAAAAGAAGTTTTTACAGAGTCCTATAACCTCAAAAGTGTGACATGTCACACATGTGTCATGGCGCACCTATGTGACATGTCACATACTTTTTCCCGAATTTAATGATAGATTTAAATATTACTGATACATGTGTTTCACTATTTACTGTAGATACTACAAATATAATACAATATTTGATTTCCAGTCCATATGGCATGCATTTTGTTAGATATTTTATAGTTTTTTTGATCGTTCAAGAGATACAATTTTCATAATTTTGCACTAATATGAGTCACAGGGGGGTGAAAGATATCTAATGCAATCAAAGGAAAATAATTTGCACGAGTTTATATCCCCGCTAGCCTCTGTGATGTACAATCCTCAGGCTAAAGGCCATAAGAAGAAATTTCTTTTCAATGAAGAGGCATTTCGCGTCCTCTCTAAAGCAAATTCGATGCCTGAGAAAGATAACAGGAAAACTGACAGGGCATTCTTAAATTATTTATCTTCCCTCTGTTCAAAATGGCAGGTTTTACTTGATAAAAAATGTGAAGAGGTATCTGAATTTGACCAGGGAAAGAAAAGGGATTTAAATACCGGGATTGATTGTATTGACACACTAAAAAGTTACCGAAGGCACTACTGCATAAGGGGAACAGTTCTTTCACCGCAAAGACCCTTGAACGCGAAACAGGAAAAACAATATCTGTTCATCCTGGAAAGAATATCAGTGCATTATGCAAACCTGCCCATGATTTTCCGGTCGTTGAATTTAAATCGTCGTGAACGACAGATTGTCGAGATGCTTTTTGACGGCAACAGTAATAAGGAGATTGCCGGTACCCTTTGTTTAAGCCATAACACCATTAAAACATACATGAAATTCCTTATGGCAAAGTTCGGAGTCAAATCCAGAACCGAAATCATTGCCTTCCTTCTTAACGGAAAAGCAAGACAAACGTATTAAAAGAATTCTCCGTTCCCGTCCTTTCTTTTTCTCAAATTAATCCGCAACGCATGTTGAGCAAGGTATCATTCCATGCCGTGAACCCTAAACTATCGTTGTAAGATTTAGGTCGTAAGGAATTACGCAACAGTTCACCCACCTCTTGTTCCTCACTGAACGCGAACTGTATATCGCCTGGATAGCCCTGTCAGGGTTTTAAACCCTGACAGGGTATTGGCGTATGGTATCAGTTCACCCCCCTCCCTTATCCCCTCCCCCCAGGGGCGGGGAAAAACACTTCCTCCCCCTCGATGGGGGAGGTCAGGTGGGGGTGCTGAACTGTTACGGCGTATAGGAAGGCGGGTGAACTGTTATGGAAAAATATTCTCTGTCAGTTTTCGCTGAATAGTTACTTGTCACTACATTGTACACCGCAATCCGGGAGTCTCAATCTAATACTGCGTCAGAGTCCCGTCCGTCTTTGCCCTCTTGACAGCGTAGCGAAATACCAACATGCTCAATGGCAGCATGATAACCGAAAAAACCAGTAACGCCACGATGTTAGGCAGTAATGCGCTTAACGAATATCCCTTGAGCAAGGCCAGTCTCATCCCCTCCAGGGAATAGGTAACCGGCAGCACATACGATAATTTTTGTAGCCACTTCGGCAGAACAGAGACTGGATAGTACAACCCACCTAAAATTCCAGAAATATTGGTAAACGCCCAGCTTACAGGATCTCCTCTTTTTAATACCATAACAAAACTGGCCGAGATTATCCCAAAACTGCTAAACGAAATAATGGTAAGAAGCAGGATAAGGAAAGCCCCTATCAGGTT
Organism: Candidatus Brocadia sp.; assembly: GCA_013360945.1. GTDB lineage: Bacteria > Planctomycetota > Brocadiia > Brocadiales > Brocadiaceae > Brocadia. The sequence continues at coordinate 34,320 of JABWAQ010000038.1, read as the reverse complement.
TGCATTGCTCATATTGATGCCAAATACAAGGGTTCCCAATAACAAGTAAACCGCCACTTTAAACGATGCAAATATAAAACTGTAGAGAGAGGAAGAGATTATGATCGTTGGAATCTCTGTCTGGGTTACCAGCAGGGCTTCCAGAGTCCCGAGCATTTGCCCTTCTCTGATGCTGTTTGAAAGTCCCTCCATGGATATTTTAAGGTAGTTAAAGAGCGCAACCCCGATAAGAACGAAGGCGAAATAGTCTCCCCCGTATGGCTTGAGATATGATATTCCAACGTCTCCCAGGAGTCTTGAGAGATAAAAAAATGTTACGGTGGTAATGAGGATGCTAAAGAATTGCATAGAAAATGCAAATTTGTAGCTTATCTCGTTGATAAAGTCTTTCCAGACAAAGGCAAGCGGTTTTTTTATAAATAGAGACACAAGGCGCACTCCTGTACTTTTTGTTATTTCCTCTCTACAACTTTAGAAAACAATTCTCCCAAAGAGATCTCTTTTTCATAAAAGGAACATATCTTGCCCCCCATATTTACAATTTCTTTCACTATTTGAAATATATCCCCATTGCTATCACTGGTTTTAATTTCGATTTGAACGATGTCACCTGAATGACCGTCTTGTATTGCGGCAACTTTTTTGACGGGGGCTATGTGATGAATCCTGTCCAGGAGTAATGTCTCCGGGCACTTCAATTCTATTACATACCGTTTTTCTGAGTCAAATTCCCTTTTTATTTCATCCACAATACCGGCGATTTTTACCTCACCTTTGTGGATGATGGCAATACGATTGCACAGTTCCTCAGCCTCATGCAAGTTATGGGTTGCGAATATTACCGTCTTTTTTTCCTCTTCAACCAATTTTTCCCTTATCAGTTTCCGTAGCCTTTGTGCAGAAACGGGATCCAGACCATTCGTCGGTTCGTCCATAAAAATAATATCGGGGGCTGTAAGAAGCCCTCTGGCTATCGCCAATTTTTGCCTCATTCCTGTAGAATAGTCCTTAAACATTCTATCGGCATCGCGCGCAAGTTCCATAAACGACAACAAGTTCTCAATCCTCGTCTGCGCCTCATGGCGGTGAATATTGTTAAGTTTTGCAAAAAATGTAAGGTTTTGCCTTCCGGTAAGCCTCCAATAGAAGCTCCGCTCATCACTGACCACATAACCGATGATCCTTCTTATTTTCTTTTCGTCCTTTGTGACTTCCAGACCGTTCACGAACGCGCTTCCCGAAGTGGGAAGTACCAGGGTGCAAAGGATCTTTATCAAGGTGGTTTTGCCTGCTCCATTTGAACCAAGCAGGCCAAATAGCTCGCCTTTCTTTATCTGGATATTTACATTCCGTATGGCGGTGATTTCCTTCTTTCTAAAAGGATGCATGAATAACCCACTGTATCCCGTTATTACCGGATAGCTTTTTGTTAAATTACGTGTTTCTATACAATAAGGCAATTTTGTAACCCCTAATCCGGACGAATCGGAAGATATTGTCAATACCAATGGCTTTTATCATTTTTGTGGTTGAACTTTTTTGGTTGTGGCCTTGCTGTGTTATGATTTGACTTAGGTGCTTAACGCCTAAACACCGACAAAATTTTGTTGATGTGCTACAGAGCATAAAACCTAACCACTGATTTTTATATACGATAGAGGATGACGGTAATGGAGAAGTTTCCAGAGCGATATCATAACAAAATCACCGGCTTATTTTCAGACTTAAAACAAGTTAACTGCCATTCTTCACGATCGGTTAGCGGAAACTATTTGTATTCAATACCTCTTTGCATGCATAAAATACATCGTCAGTGCTGATGTTTTTCATACAAATCATCGTGTCGCAATTTCCTTTATAACAGGGGGCACAATCCACTTCGGCAACTAACTTTCTGCCCCGACCATAAAGGTCGATTTCCTGATGGCAGGTAGAACCAAAAAAAGTAACAACCAATTTTTTCAGGGCAATAGCCAGGTGAAGGGCAAGGGTATCCCCCGTAACAATAAGGTGACATTGGTTTATTAATCCCATAAATTCCTTCAGGCTGTGATGACATCCAGTGTCTATTACAGGGGATTTTGCTCTGGAGGAAATTTCTTTATTCCTTTCAATTTCCTCGGGTCCGCCCAGGAGCACTACATGCGCCTTCAGTTCTTTTGACAACCGGTCTGCAAGCACGGCAAAGCTCTCAATCTCCCATCGTTTTGTCGCAAACCTTTTGCCCGCACCCGTATTCAAACCAATAACCACTCTGCCATTATGAATTCCCCATTGTTGCATCATCTGTTTACCATACGAGGTATATTTCTGTGGGAGGTTAATGACGTATTCTCCATATTTTCCCTTTATTCCAAGGGCTTCAAAGATAAGTTGCTGGTAGGTTTTCGTGTTTTGCCGGAATTTAAGTTCATCAGAAACTCCTAACCGGAACAGGTAGTCAGCCTCTTTGTTCAATGGATAAAGGAGTCCTTTCCCGGAAAGGGCAAAACCCAGTTTCTGATCTGCCTTTACAAGAGATGCAAGACTGGAGGCCACGGTGTCTTTATCCAGACAGATGAGTATGTCAAACTTTTCGACTTGAAGCCGTAATGCATTTTCGTAATTTGCCGTCAAGAGCCGATCGATGTAAGGATTTTCTTCCAGGACCGACAGGGAAGATGTGTCGGTAATCCAGGTAATATACGCCTGCGGATATTTTTCTTTTAGTACAGGCAGGATAGGGGTGGTCCTCAGCACATCGCCAATGGCAGCCAATTTGATAATCAATATCCGCTTCCCCATCGGCTGATATTTGGGGCACGTATCATCAATGGGACAATCAAGCTTGAACCGGCAAGGCTTCTCTGAGGCAAAAAAACGGCAGTCAAATTCCTTTGACATTATAATATTTCCTTTCGCCTTCTATCACATCAAATTTAAGTTGCTTCATTTGCCCTTCGGTTAATAGCCGCCTTTTCGCTAATTCACAATATTTGTGAATATTCAGCGTATTTTCAAACACTACCGCTCATAGCAGACAAAATCAGACAATAAACACAGAAATTGAGGCCTGAAAGGCCGTTAGGATATAGCAGGGGGTGGACTGGATAGTCCGACCACGTCTACCACTTTTCAATTCTTTGTATAACACCACCCATATTCTCCGGTACATCCTATTATGCAGGTTGTTTGCAAACGGTTGCAACCATTTGTTGTAGTCGTAATTATTCGTTTCACCGGCTTTTGGTTTTTCCCGCAGTATTTTCGTGTTTCTTTTCCACCCCCAGCCCCAGCCGGCGGGGGGCAGTGGTTAGGGTTAGCCATGTTTCCAGTGGATTCTGCCGTTATGTGTTGCAAGAAGGACACAGAAGGACTATCTCTGTTCAAGACATACAGAAATATGATTTGTCCATGCCATGCTACCCAACCCAATCGTTTAACTTAACACGTATGGGCTTCGCCCCCTGCTATACACTGTCTGCCCTGGGTGCATTCCCGATTTTTTGTAAATCTGGTCAACCTGGTAGGGTGGGCATCGCCCACCAAACATCTCGTTCGCGTTGCCTGTTTTTTGGTGGGCGATGCCCCACCCTACTCCATATGGCAAGGCAGGCCTTGTCGCTACAATTTTATACGATATAACCAGTTATGTCGTTTGTATTTATAATGTCAGTATTAAAAATCCATATTGAATCTTTGTTAAAAATAGTTCATTAGCTTGAGGTATTTCAGGAGTTATAATATGTTTGGTATTTTCTTTAGAATATACCAATGGAGTTTCGCTGTTTTGTTATTCATAAACACAACGGTGTTTGTAAATGTTTGTTAGTGCAAAGCAAGTAGATTTATATTACATGAATAAAACGGCCATGATAAAAAACAGAATTATATTATCAATGAGTCGCGTCTTACCAATCCTGATCGCCAGAGTAACAACGTTGCCGCTATGTACTTTTTGCTCTGCTTCAAGGGTTTCAGGATTCACTATTGAAATATAATCAATAGTGGCGGACTGACAACTGGTAATAATTTTTTCCATCTCCTGTACGATCTCTTCTGTATTTTCTACGCCGGTATTTACCAGAGACTGTGCCTTTCTCAGCGCATTAAACAGGCAAAGGGCATCTTTTTTTTCTGTTTCGCTGAGATATGCATTTCTGGAACTCAGGGCCAACCCATCCTCATCCCGTATCGTTGGGAGTATCTTTACCGTAACATCGATATGTAAATCGGAGACCATCCTTTTGATGACAACTGTTTGCTGGAAGTCTTTTTGTCCGAAATAGGCGATATCGGGTTTTATGAGGTTAAATAATTTCAGCACAATCACAGCGACACCACGAAAATGTCCTGGACGCAATTTGCCGCACAGCTTGTCTTCAAGTCGTTCAAGGATAACCGATGTGCAAAATCCATCCTGATACATCTCTGATGCGTCGGGATGGAATACTACATCTACCCCTTCGTGAGAAAGGAGTTTGCAGTCGTTATCGAGTGTCCTTGGATATTGTTTAAGATCCTCATTTTTCCCGAATTGTAAGGGGTTTACAAAAATACTCACCACCACTTTATCATTTTCTTTCCTTGCCTGTCTTACCAGACTCAAGTGTCCTTCGTGTAAAGCCCCCATTGTGGGAACGAAACCAATCGTTCGTTGGGTTTTTTTTAACGTTTTGATGCACTGTTTAATATCCTTTATTGCTGTGATCACTGATAACAAAACAGCCGCTCCTGCTTTTTAATAATTTCAATCACATGACGCGGCTTTGCCGCAACCAAAATACGTGGTTAAAGAAACAACCCCCTAAGTCCTCCTTTACTAAGGGGGATTTCGAAGTTCCCCCTTAGACTTCGTCTCGAGCTCAGTCGAACGAAAAAGGGTGCCGGGGTTTATCAAAAAATTTGCAAAAAAAGAAAGAATTTATACGGTAATACTATAAGATAGTACAATAATTTGCACTCATAGGACAAGTGATTTTTGCATGTGCCTTAAAAGATGCGTAAGTAGTACAACATCTATTCACCATGTAAGAAAACTCCGGCCTTAAAGAAGTCTATTTACACATGAGTAGAATAAGATCCATACCTATTGCAAATAAAGATAATTACAAATCAACGTAGAGCAATGCAGAGATTTGATAATTTGTACTTTTCTTAAACTTATGTTATAATATTTTCATGCTGGAGGTGGTTTTAGGGTTTTACCCTTACTAGCGCCCCAACGCTGGTCTCCTTTTCTTCCACCTCCGGCTCTATTTATAAGTAGATTGGTTAGTATAATATATCATATTCAAAATACTTATGAATTATATTTTTTTTATCCCCCGGATACTTGCGAAAATTACTTTTCGTGATATAATAACAATGGAGTTGGGGGAGTGTTTAATGAGGTTAAACGTCCCTCAAGGTGTAACTAAAAGTAAATGAAAAAAGTTACTAACACCTAATAGTAAAAATATGTAAAGTGTCAACCGCCCCCAACTCCAATAATTTCTTTGAAATGAAATTGCTCAGTAGCGATTCAAAAGCCACACGTAGTAAAATAAAAAGTAAATAAAGTGCGTTGGTCTTTATCGCTACTGTTAATTATACAGGTCTCCGTGAGGCTTATTTAGTAAAGGAGGGGATGCTAAGATATGAGGGAGTTTAAAAAATAGCCTGTTATATCCAAGCGGTTAAAAGCCGCAATCTGATTTAACGAGTTGTATTGGATATGACAGGCTATTTTAGTTTCTACGCTCAAAATTTAAATTAGTACGATATCCTTTACACTCATGACACGTTCGCAATAATGGCATTGTAATTTTATTGGGTTTTTGTTTACTACGTGTTGCTTGGCTTTTATATTGTTATAATTGCTTACACAATTAGGATTAAAGCACTTAACGATACCTTCGATAATCTCTGGGACTTCTACCTTAAATTTTTTAACAACTTCGTAATCCTTAATAATATTAACCGATGCATCAGGGGCAATGAGGGCGATCTTGTTCACTTCTTTTTGGTCAATAATCTTCCCACCGATCTTTATAATCCCCTTTTTGCCCAAAAATTTACTCGTTAAATTCATACCTACAAGCACTACCTGCTCTTCATTCTGAATATTCAGGATATCGGCAACCTTTAGTGTGCTTTTGCTGTCTATATGATCGATCACCGACCCATCTTTTATCGCAGAGACGTCTAATTGCTTCATTCAATAGCCCCCAAAACGGCAGCCAATATAGCCTTTCTTACAGGAACGCCATTACGTGCCTGATGAAAATATACAGCAAAGTCGGTTGCATCCAGACTATCGTCCATTTCGTCTACCCGTGGTAAAGGATGTAATACCTTTAAATCATTTTTAATCCCAAATTCTTCAAGCATTGCCTTACTTAGTCTATATACGCCGCGAACCTTTTCAAATTCAACGGGGTCTGCAAATCGTTCCTTTTGTATCCTTGTGCAATAAATTACATCCAGTTTCTTGCTGATACCCATAAGTGATTCGTTTTCGTGACACTTGACCTTCCGATCTTTAAGAGCCTCCATAAAATCGCCCGGCATCCGCAGGCTGGGCGGTGAAACAAAGTACATGTCAGCGCCAAAATACGCCAGGGCGTACGCCAGAGAATGCACCGTCCTGCCATACTTCAGGTCGCCTAAAAATCCAATAGTAAGACCTTCCAATGTTCCTTTAGTCTTCCGGATTGTATAAAGATCCAAAAAAGTTTGCGTTGGGTGTTGATTCGCACCGTCACCTGCATTAATTACGGGTATTTTAACAACGTCTGCGGCTAATTGTGCTGAACCTTCAAGGTAGTGCCTCAAAACGATGATGTCGCAATAGCCTTCTATAATCTTTACAGAATCACTCAGCGACTCACCCTTAGCTGCTGACGAAACCCCCGACTCTGCAAAGCCAATTACTGCTCCGCCCAACCGTTTCATGGCAGACTCAAAGCTCAATCTTGTCCTTGTTGAAGGTTCAAAGAATAATGAAGCAAGCACCTTGCCCCTGAGTAAGTCTCCATGGTCCATTTGCTCCATCCGCTTTGCTAAATCAAGGATATACAACAACTCTTCCTTGTTGAAATGTCTGATAGAAATAATATCTCTTTGTTTAAAGCTTACCATGTATTTCTCAGGGTTTTATTAGAAACTATATTACATAAAAATTGTGAAATAATCTATCAGACCTCTTTAAACATTACAAGGAAAATTAAATGATGCCGGATGTAAAACCATTCTCTCGCCTTTACAAATTTTATTGACAATAAACAATTTTATCCGTTATAGTAAGTCCTCATTGTAGAAATAACTTAATTGTATCTGTCGTCAATACCAGACACAGGGTACGAAATATCTGGTACTTATAATTCTTTTTCAATTACCTTGTACCTCTTCATCTGGTTACTGAATAAAAATTATCAGGGAATAAATACTGTATGAAAACATTTAACGTGGGGCTTGTAGGTATGGGAACTGTGGGGGCCGGGGTTGCAAAAATTCTCATGGAAAAGGATTCGCCCCTCCTGGAAAAACTCGATTGCATACCCGTCTTGAAAGGTATTGCTGATTGTAACCCGGACGTGAAAAACAAGTTGAACTTACCATCGGATATCTTTTTTACCACTGATGCAAGGGCGCTTCTTAATATCCCCGATATTCATGTTGTTGTAGAGCTTATCGGTGGATTATATCCAGCGAAGGAGATTATTACCGCGGCCATTGAAAAAGGCAAGGACGTTGTGACGGCAAATAAAATGCTTCTGGCCTTACATGGTTCAGAACTCTTCAGTAAGGCACGGCAGCACGGCAAAAGCATCTCTTTTGAGGCAAGTGTAGGCGGAGGTATCCCCATTATTGCAGCATTGCGAGATGGTTTTATCGCCAATAAAATTGAATCTATCTTTGGGATAGTAAATGGCACAACGAACTACATTTTAACCAAGATGACAAAAGAGCAGGTAAAATACAGCGATGCTCTTGCTGAGGCGCAAAAGTTGGGTTATGCAGAAAAAGATCCCACCATGGATGTAGAGGGCATAGACTCGTCACACAAGCTCGCTATTTTGGCGCGGATCGGCTTTGGTGTAGATTTTGACTACAAGAGCATCTACCACGAAGGCATTAGCGCCGTGGACTTGTCTGATATATGGTATGCGCACGAGCTGGGGTATACCTTAAAACTCCTGGCAATAGCAAAAAAAGTTGAAAACAAGATTGAGCTCCGCGTGCATCCTACGCTCCTTCCCCATGACCATCCACTTTCTTCCGTGCATGGCGTCTTCAATGCCATCTGCGTTACAGGAAGCGCTGTAGGAGAGACCATGCTCTATGGCAGGGGAGCTGGCCAGATGCCAACGGCCAGCGCTGTGGTTGCCGACCTCGTGGATGTTGCACTTGGAAGGGCAAGTATTACGTTCAATGCTATGAAGACCTTTTCCGGGCATTCTGAGTATGTCCCCATAGCCGATGTCCTGCAGTTCAAAACACGTTACTATCTGCGGTTTTCTGTTGTAGATAAGCCTGGCGTGCTCGCAAATATATCAGGTATCTTAGGGAAGTACGAGATTAGCATTGCGTCGGTTATCCAGCACAAGGCCAGGGAAAATGGAAATGTTCCTCTGGTAATGATGACCCACCTTGCAGAAGAAGGCAATCTGCAAAAGGCGCTTACGGAAATTAAACGGCTGGATGTAATAAAAGACCATACGAAATTTCTCCGTGTTGAAGAATAGGAGGTTTCTTGAAATATTGCATTATAGTCCCTGACGGTATGGCGGATTATCCCATAGACAAACTCAGCGGCAGGACCCCCGTTGAAACGGCGCGTACCCCCAACCTTGATTACCTTGCACAAAATGGTCAGCTTGGTGTTGTCCGGACCATTCCGGGCGGATTTCCCGCCGGCAGTGACGTAGCCAATCTTACCCTGTTGGGCTATAATCCCAGGGAATACTATTCAGGGCGTGCACCCCTCGAGGCTGCCAGTATCGGTATTGAACTTAACGACGGTGATTGGGCGTTTCGGTGTAATCTTATTACCGCCAGCGAAGATACCCTGGAGGACTTTTGTGCCGGCCACATAAAAACTGATGAAGCGGTTGTGCTCATTAAACTCCTGAACGAAAAATTGGGTAATGATATGATTCAGTTCTATACCGGCAAGAGCTATCGTCATATCATGGTGTATAGAGGAACGCAGAAGATGGATGCCAAATGTTTTCCACCGCACGATATTATGGGTCAGTCAATTCAAAAGCACCTCCCCAAAGGGCATGGAAGCGAAATCCTCATCGATCTTATGGAGCGCTCCCGGACATTTCTATCGAATCACGATGTAAACAAGGTCCGGATAGACCTGGAAGAAAACCCCGCCAATATGATCTGGCTGTGGGGACAGGGACATCGTCCCAAAATGCCTACGTTCAAAGAACGATACAATCTCACCGGTGCCGTTATCACCGCTGTGGATTTGATCAAAGGCATTGCCTGTTATCTTGGATGGGACATCATACAGGTGCCTGGCGCTACCGGTTATATCGACACGAATTATGCCAACAAGGGGCACTATGCCATTCAGGCATTGCAAACCCATGATATGGTGCTGGTGCACATAGAGGCGCCCGATGAGGCCGGGCACGAGGGTAACGTGCATGAAAAGGTATCGGCTATAGAACAGGTAGATTCCAAGATAATAGGACCTATTCTTGAATCAAAAAATAAATTCCGTGACCTGCGTATCCTGGTTCTCCCTGACCATTATACTCCTATTGTTAAACGGACGCATACCCCGGAATCCGTCCCTTTTGCGGCCTATGGCACCGGTATAGAGAAAGGGATAGGACTCCCCTATAGCGAGGCCAATGCCCATGCCTCCGGTCTCCATATAAAAGAAGGACACCGATTGATTGAACATCTCATTTCAGGCTCCTTTCAGTAAACCAGGCCATCGAGTGGCCGTCAGGTAAGATGGGAGAAAAGAAGTGAGCCCATCAGCGTTAAGGTCTCGTTGGATGCGCTTTTTTCTATATGTATGTCATCCCTCCGGGATTTTCCGGCCTGTCCATTTTCCCTATTGGCTCTTAACTATTCAGAGAAAATATTCTCCGTCAGTTTTCGCTGAATAGTCACCAATCGGAATGCTTGTCCTACTGGTCTGCCTGACGAAAGGCCGTCATGCCACCGCTCATATTGAAAACCTTCCTGAACCCTGCCTTCAGCAGGATGGCAGCCGCAGTGTGTGCCCTGGCTCCGCTCCGGCATACGGTAATAATCTCTTTATCCTTAAACTTTTCTAACTCATTCAGCCTTTGCGTTACCTGTCCTGCAGGGATATTTACAACGCTCTTAATGGCTCCCAACTTGCCTTTAAGTTCTGCAGGTTCTCTGACGTCCAGGATAACCGTGCCATCGAGCTGATTCGTTTCCAGGCGACGTTTAACTTCTGTAACGGGAATAGTGGGCACCGGATCTTCATTAATTCCGGGAGACATAGTACCCTTAATTTCACAGGCCGGTGCATCCACAGGGATCCACGCCACCTTAGGGTCACGGGCGCAGTCATAATTTGCCTTCAGCACGTCCTTCATCCAGTCGGCAGGGCCCAATTTCATATCGGTAAGCCATTTGATATATGCCTCCTTTGAACGGGATTGCAGATTGGGATTGCGCTTTTTTTGTTCGCCCAGACTGGACGGTTCGCGGCCGCGATACTCATGGGCCGGATATACTATTAAGTGATCCGGTAATTTCATGATCTTTTGCAGGGACTCCCAGTGTTCACCGGGGTCTCCGCCAGGTAAATCTGTGCGGCCTGCACCACCATCGTCTAAAAATAACGTATCTCCTGTCAAAATGCGGTCTGAAAAGATCAGACACATGCTGTCTTTGGTATGGCCGGGCGTATGCATGACCTTGACAGGGATGTCGCTCAGGTGACAGTCAAATCCATCGGGGACGTGAAATGCCACACAACGAACAGGGGAATTCTGGTGCATGACGTATACGGCGCCCGTAAGGTCTGCCAGCGCCCCAGATCCGGAGATGTGGTCTGCGTGGGTGTGAGTATCTAACACATGGGTCAGCTTTAGCCCTTCATTTTTAATGAGGGACAGATATTCATTTATCTGCTCCAGAACGGCATCTACTACAACCACCTCTTTCGTATTTTCAGAACCAATGAGGTAAGTTTTACACGAGGTCTTATTTAATTGTTTAAAGATCATTTTGGTATCCCTTCATTAAAATATACTCTTGAGAATTGCCTATTACTTATGCCTGCTTTATTGAAAACTATATCAGGCTTTCAAGAGAACCATTTTATTTTTCAAATCCTTTGAGATAGGATATTGTTAGAATGGGACAGATACTTTTATGTCTGGAATTTTCTCAAAGTCCTTCTTGTTTTCTGTAACGATATCAGTTACGTCATTTTCCTTCATACAAGCTGCAATTACTGCATCCCATAAGGGAATTCCGTGTTCAGAAACACTGTCAATAGCACTAAAAATGTGTCCACGTCCCTGTCTATAATCATCCAGTTGTCTGATTTCAAGAAGTCCTCAACAATAGTTTTTGCCGCTGTAACATCAATCGGATTCTCAACTTTTTTGGTTATAACGACAAAAAATTCCATAAGGTTTTGCAAACAAACAACGCCTCCGCCTTCTTTCCAAATCTGTTTTAAAAGGTCTCTTGAAACCTCGTGTTTTTCTCCTTCGGAATAATCGTAAGCATATACAAGAATATTAGTGTCAATTAGCTTATCGGGCATACAGGTCTTCACGTGTTGAGTAAAGTTTTTTTCCTAGATAAAAACCTTTATCAAGGAGTCTTAGTTGTCTGTCTTTTATTTCTTCTTGTTCTTCCTTCTTCATAGCCCTTAATGTAACCAGGGCTTCCGTTCCAAAAGGAAGGCTTATCGCTTCCTTAAAACGGATTACATTGTCTTCAACTACGCCTTTATAAACCTTCTTCAACTTCTTGCCTCCTTCCTGAACAATCGAACTTATCTATTTTATGTTTCTCTCGAAGCTATTGTATGCCCCATTTGCCTGAGATTGAATATTTTTCAGTATAGCATTTGAATCACCAAATTCTACTATTTTTATATTATTTTATTGTTTGCAAGTTTTTTCTTACCTCTGCTTCTGTTTTTTCGACAAAAGACCCTTCTGATTTGTAACGAACTGATGTTTCTCCGCTTCGTATAGCCTGATCAGAGGCATCGCAAATGAGAATATCGCCTTTACCGAAAGTGACATAGCTGGGTGTCGAGACATAGGCCAATGCAGCAATCTTGTGTTTTGCTTTTCGTATAATAGGACTAATCTGTTGCCACACATTGTCAGCCAGTACGCGCTGCATCGTTTTATTTCCTTTCATTAATCGAGATGAGTGGAGTCCGCGTAATACAGACGGGCAGAAGGATGACCGGAGTGAAGATGACTTCCGCTCGAACGATTTGTCAGAGAGCAACATTTATGGGCGAAATTTAAAATATTTCTTTTTCCTCGTAGTAGCAATTCATGAATTGCTACTACAGAATTGACACAAAGGCAATTTTCAACTTTTAACGTTTTCAAAAAACTAAACTGTTGCGCAAGCTTTTTTAATCACCCCCTGTGTTCCGCTTTGGTAAGGGGGATTTGGTTGGGGCTCTGCAGTGCCAAATATTTTTGATTGTAATGACCCACAAGTATTTGTCAATGGTTTAATTTCTGATAAATCCCCAATCTTATTGAACTTTATGAGTGTTTCTGCCTTCATATTTGATTGACGGTAATTTGAGTTGTTCCCGCAGGAGGCTGTACGCTTTGCACTTGACATAAATTTTCAACAATATTAATATTATGAGCATAAATAAATTTGTTGCATCCAATATTTACCGTAAGATGGAGTGGATTAAAATTCTCCATGCAAAAGAGCCACAATATACTTATCGTTGATGATGATAAGCTGATGTGTGTATCACTCAAAGGTCTCCTGGAAGAAAATGGATACCATGTTGATACCGTATCTAATGGTGATGATGCTGTTCGTGTGCTGAATAAGCACGGCATAGATTTAATTCTCTTTGATTTGAGATTACACGATGCAAGTGAGCTATTGCTCGTTAACAAGATCAAAAAGGTTTCAGCAGATACGATCATACTCGTTATGATCGACCAAAATAAAATCAAGGCTGTAATCAACACCCTATGCTTGGATACCGTTGACTACATCCTGAAACCATTTGATCCGGATTATTTAAAAAAGGCTATTGAAAAGGCCCTTTACAAGCAACAGTTAGAAGTCAGTCTCAAAAGGACTCTCATAGAAAAAGAAATTATCAGCAACACCAATAAGATCATTGCCACCAGTCTGGATATTCGGAAAAGCTTTTCCAATGTGTGTCATGAGTTAAAAAAAATCATACCTTTCGATCGGGCTTGTTTAATTACCTCCAATGAACAGGGACAATGGTTTCAGGTGTTTGCGCTGGCGAAAACGTACCATTTCAGTGAGATCAACGAAGGCGAATCCTTTCCCATGTCCGGAAGTCTCCTGGAAGAAATCATCAAAACAGGTGAGCCGGTTATCGTAAATAATACGGAAACAGGTTGTTTTTGGACAGACAAGGTATTATACAAAGAAAGGATACACTCCCGCCTTGGATTTCCCCTTACCTATAAAGGAAAAGTGCTCGGTGCTCTTACCTTCGGTAGTGAAAAAACAAACAGTTTTAGTGAACAGTGTTATTATTACCTCTGGCAGATAGCGCCTCAACTCGCCATTGCCATTGAAAATACCAAGCTGTTTAACCGTATTACAGCCTCTGAAGAACGGTATAAAACGTTATTTAACCACGCCGCAGATTCCATGATAATGATAGACCTGAAAGGAAAGATACTTACCGTAAACCAGCGTGAAGAGGAAATCATTGGCTACAAAATGGAAGAACTCCTGGGCAAGTTTATTTACGATCTCTTGCCTGAGGCATCGAAGAAATTCGTTTCAGAGCTTCTTTCAAAGGCGGTCAACAACAAGGTTCCAACAACGGAGATTGAGGTCATTAGTAAAAAGCAACAAACCTTAGTTATGGAATTGGACACCACCGTGGTAAAAGAAGGAGATAGCATTTTATACCTTCTCGTACACTTCAGGGATATAACCAGAAGGAAGAACCTGGAACTGGAATTAATAGAGGAAAAGAAAAAACTGGACAATATCGTGAGTGAAATAGGGGCTGACCTCCTGGTTATTAATAAACACAATAAAATATGTTGGGCAAATAAACGATTAATTGAAAATCATCCCTTGGGCAAAAACATAATAAATCAAACATGCTTTGACACCTATTGTCGTTTTCCCTCTGTCCCCCCGGATTGTCCCTCTGCGAAGGTCTTTGATACAGGAAAAATAAACCAGATCGAACGCGTAGTTCATAACCACCATAAAAAGAAATTCTGTAATGTAATTAGTTCACCCATTTTTGATAAAGAGGGAAAAGTTGTTCAGGTACTGGAGTTAATTCAGGATATTACCGGGAAAAAGCAAGAGGAAGAAAAACAGAAAAAGCTTCAGCAGCAACTGGTGCATTCTGACAGACTAATTTCTATCGGGCGGCTTGCCGCTGGTGTTGCTCACGAAATTAATACTCCCCTTGCAATCCTTTCTGGCATGATACAAGGTTTCCTCGAACGGAACAATTCCTTTACCAGGGAGATCACAAAAGAATTTAAAACCATGCAGAGGGTAACAAAACGTATTGAGAAAACCGTTGATTCTTTGCTGGAACTGTCTCATTTTGAGGGGAACGAGCAACCGAAGCTTATCAACATTAATGAGCTGATCAGGGATACTGCCGCCCTCATTACTGAACAATTTACTGAGAAGGACAAGAATGTCATCTTAAAACTCTCTTCCAGCTTACCGAAGATCAAAGGTTATGCCGAGCAATTGCAACAGGTGTTTATGAATTTATTGATTAACGCCGACGACGCTACGGTTGACGGCGATACCATCTCAATAACAACCACCCAAAAAGATAAAGAGACGATACATATCAGTTTCAAAGATACAGGCACTGGTATGCATGAGGATATGTTAACGAAAATCTTTGACCCCTTTTTTACAACGAAAGAGGTTGGAAAGGGAACCGGTCTTGGATTGTCTATTACATACGGAATTGTTAAAAGACACCACGGCACGATTCATGTCAAAAGCAAGGCAAGTAAAGGCACTACCTTTGATATCAATTTACCCGTAGACTTTGGAAAGGTGGCGGTTCATGGATAGAGGAATAAAGATATTGGTCGTAGATGATGATAAGGACTACAATTTGTATTTAACAAAATTTTTATCTGACGATGGATACATTGCCAAGGGTATTACAAAGACGACGGATACCCTTCCTACCCTGGATCAGGAAAAGTTTCACATCGTCATACTTGATCTCAAAATGCCACAAATAAGCGGCACGGAATTACTCAAAGAAATAAAATCGAAACACCAGAATATTTGTGTTATTATATTAACAGGGTATCCTTCATTTAAGACGGCAGTCGAGACAATGAAGCTCGATGCCTTCGACTATTTAAAAAAACCGTTTGATTTAAACGATTTGCGAATGGCATTGAATAACGCACAGAAAACGTATTGCCTTGTTGGAAGCTCGAAGGATAAGCTTAAAAGTTCTGTAGGGAAGAAGCTGAAATCGTTGAGGAAGAGTAAAAAAATCACCCAAAAACAATTGGCAAATCGTACCGGTTTATCGCCCAGTTTATTATCTCAGATTGAAAATGGACAAATTGCAGCCTCTCTCACAACCCTGGACAAATTATCCGCCTCACTTAACGTTAAAATAGCATACTTCCTGGATGAAGGATCTAATGAATCCTCTTCAAGGCTTGACCAAAATGGAAAGTATTAAAATATTATTTTTGCAGGAGTTTTACAAAGATGGACAAAGCGTTCAATATTATCTCAAACCTCGGTTCTCCCCGGATTATGGTTATCGGTGATTTGATGCTCGACAAGTATGTATGGGGCGAGGTAAAACGCATCTCACAAGAGGCGCCGATACCAGTTATCAGCGTCTCTTCTGAAGACGTCAGACCAGGGGGCGCTGGAAGTGTTGTAAACAACTTGCAGACGTTGGGTGCTCAGGTATTTGCTTGCGGAGTCATCGGCGACGATGCCCATGGACATACCCTTTTGAATATTTTTCAGAGTATGGGAGCCGACACAACGGGAATCATTATTGATAAAAGCCGTCCAACCGTCCTGAAGATGCGCTTTATGGGTCATTTACAAACAGCCGGGAAGGGAGTACAGCAATTGTTGCGTGTTGATTATGAAAAGACCCATGTCATCTCTGCTGAAATGGAGATACAACTTAATAATTATTTAAACAAAAATATACAATCATGCGATATCGTCCTGGTTTCTGATATGAATAAGGGATTACTTTCTCATTCATTTTTAAAAACCATAGCAGCCCTTTGTAAAAGACACAAAAAGATTGCAATTGTGGATCCCAAACTTATGAGCGATTACGCGTGTTACGAGGGTTTTACCGCTATGACCCCCAACAGAAACGAAACAGAGATCGCAACGGGAATAAAAATCAGTGATATCGACAGCCTGCATCGTGCCGGAAACAAACTTGCTACGGATCTTTCACTGGAGTATTGCATTATTACCATAGACAAAGACGGCATGTTCCTCTATCAGAGAAATGGTAGGGGAAAGATTATACCAACCGTTCCACGATCTGTGTTTGACGTAACCGGTGCAGGCGATATGGTTCTCAGTATGTTTGGCATGATCGTCGGAAGCGGTCATAATTTTGAGGATGCCGCACTTCTTGCCAATGTAGCGGCAGGAATAGAAGTTGGGAAAATTGGTGCAACGCCGGTTAGCAAAGAAGAAATTCTCAGTGAACTGATGGGTGGAAGAAGTCCGCTGTCAGGTAAAATCAAAGACGTAGGAGTGCTGAAGGGAATATTGCATGAACATAGAAAGAAGCATGATAAGATTGTGTTCACGAACGGCTGTTTTGATATCTTGCACGTCGGACATGTTGAGTACCTAAAATTTGCCAGAAAACAAGGCGATTTACTCGTGGTAGGATTAAATACCGATCGCTCTGTTAAGAGTCAAAAGGGTTCCAGCCGTCCCTTTGTTTCTGAAGCAGAACGCGCAAAAATGCTTGCCGCATTGGAAGACGTCACCTATGTGGTGCTTTTTGACGAACTCACCCCCTTGAATTTAATTAAGGCTGTAAAGCCAGATATCCTGGTAAAGGGAGAAGATTGGAGAAATGCCGGAGCGGTAGGCGGGGAATTTGTAGAATCCTATGGAGGAAGAGTCGTTTTCGCGCCCTTTGTGGAAGGAGTTTCAACCACCAATATCGTTTCCAGAATACTCAGGAGACACAACCAAATGGAAACATTAAAAGATGCTGCAAGTCAAATACAGTAGAACGGAAATGCGTGCCCATGGATGACATTGAAATACAATTACAAGATAGCATAGATACGAAAAAGGCATTATTATCGACTAATCTTAATATAATTAGGAATATAGCCGGGGTTATTGTTGCTGCATTCAAAAACAATCATCGTCTCTACCTCATCGGCAATGGGGGAAGTGCTGCAGATGCCCAGCATATTGCCGGAGAATTGATTGGGAGGTTTAAAATGAACCGCCGCCCCCTTCCGGCGGTTGCCTTAACAACCGATACTTCTGTAATGACTGCGATTGCAAATGACTTTGGCTATGACACCTGTTTTGCCAGGCAGGTCGAGGCACTGGCCAACCCCGGAGATGTCATCCTGGCTTTTAGTACCAGCGGAAATTCAAAAGGCATCTTGAATGCGGTTCAAATTGCAAGGATTCGTGGGGCAATTGCCATAGGGTTTACCGGCAAGAACGGCGGCCTCTTAAAAGATGTAGTGGATATCTGTTTAAAAATCCCCTCAGACAATACACCGCGAATACAAGAATGCCATATCACCGTTGGGCACATCCTGTGCTCCATTGTCGAGAAGGAACTTTTTGGAACGGTTGGCTAAATGAAAAAGAGAAAGGCTGTTTTCCTCGATCGTGACGGTACTATAGTCGTCCACGAACCCTATCTCAGTTCTCCCGATCAGCTGAAATTATTGCCCAACACCGCGGAAGGGATTCGTCTCTTCAGGGAATATGGTTATCTGATTATTGTTATTACGAACCAATCCGGCATAGCCAGGGGTTTCTTTGATGAAGAACGGTTGATGCTTATTCATAAAAAATTGATGGGCATGCTGGAAGAGAAAGGAGTTTTCGTTGACGACCTGTTTTATTGTCCGCATCATATGGAGGGAATAGTAGAGCGCTATAAGATGGATTGCGATTGCAGAAAACCCAAGCCCGGAATGCTTCGCGAAGCTGCCCGAAGGCATCAAATTGATTTGACACAATCCCTGATGATCGGCGATTCGGAGACAGATATGCTAGCCGGTAAAAATGCAGGGTGCAGATGCGTATTGATAAGGAACGACCGTATAGATGAGATAAGCGCTGCCCCGGTGACAGGCACCGATTACATGGTGAAAGACTTATTGGAGGCAGCGCGGCTATTTTATACCAAAAATGATTATCAGTAGTCTCAATCTAACAATAAATTCAGAATGGATCAAGCGGGGATGCCGTTGCTGAATCGCGAAAAGTGACGCACGAAAAAACTTTCATAAAGATTTTTAATTACTGGTAAAGCGAAATGTGGTAGCAAATCCGCTTCGTCCTTCGTAATTCCATTCCTGGTTGCCTTCCTGGAAACGATGGGTATTGGCCTTTCCCATATCCAATGTCATATCAAATTCCTTTGCCCAAATTGAAAAATTCTTATTCACAATCTGGGTGGGTTTGCCGGGATCTCCCACTCCGTGCAACAGTTCAATGTCTAATGTCAGGTTGTCGGCTACCGTTGCCTTTTTACGCCATTGGGAAGACTCAACATGCACAGGTACATATCGTACCGTAATCCTCTCCGGTGGAACTTTTGCAAAGCTAAATACATGGTTTTTGAAGATGTCCAATAACGCGTTCTTCTGAACAGCTGCGGACTTTTCATCAATATAAAAAACAATCCAATTCTTGTCAGGTCTGGCCGTTAAATCCGTTATGCCGATAACGGTCTGGCCATCTAACGTATGTTGCCCGTAAAATCCTTTTTTAATATGAAAGACACCGCTAATCTTACACGTCTTATTATGGGTCGGCTCGCTCCCAAACAGGCACGGACAGCCAGGATTACAGGTGCACCCCTCAAAATATTCACCTTCGATTAACCAGGCAGGTTCGGCAAAAACAGCGCCAGAGACACCTAATGTCATAATGAAAGCGACGAACACCGCTAACAAATATTTACTTGTTCTCATAATTCATTTCCTCCTTAGAAAAATGAGGTCATACGTTATAGAGTAAAGTTTAAAAGTCATCCCTCTTACCACGTGATTAGCATAAATAAGCCGATGGTCTTTGTCAAGATATATAATGGCTAAGAGACCTTTATATCTAAGACCAGGCAACTGTGCATAGCATGAAAAAATACCTTGCTAATAAAAAGGATATAGGCTATAAATTGACCAAAGTAAACAGAGTTATGAAAAAATAAACAGCGTAAGGCGCCATGTTCAGAACTTGAAAGACACAGCGGGAGTAATAAATTGATAACGAAGGAATTTGAAAAATTTGAGAAGGAATTACTCAAGAAAGAGAAGGTGGATATTATGAAGAACTTCCAAATTGTGGAAGCTCTTTATCATGAAGCTGTAATGCTCGGTGTTATTCCTTTGAAAGACCCCCTTGACGGATTTGAGGTAGATATAAAGATAGCTAAAATAATTAACAGTGTTCCAAAAACTTCTAAAAAAAATAGCTCGTAAGCTCAGTGCCTTTTCAATCCCGTATATGGTAATAGGTGGTCAGGCTGTGCTTGTTTATGGAGAGCCACGATTAACAAAAGACATAGATATAACTCTCGGTCTCGGAGTTGAAGGATTTGAAAGAATCAGAGATGTTATCGTCAGGTTGAACCTTATAGTTCTTGTGGATGACGTTGAAACCTTTGTAAAGAAGACGATGGTGGTACCATGTCTGGACAAGAAAAGTGGAATCAGAGTAGACTTCATTTTCTCCCATTCTCCGTATGAAAGACAGGCGCTGGAAAGGGCAAAGGCGATAAGATTTGGTAATAGTTGTGTAAAATTTGCCTCCCTCGAAGATGTTGTAATCCATAAGATGGTGGCGGGCAGGG
Organism: Candidatus Brocadia sp.; assembly: GCA_013360945.1. Taxonomy (GTDB): domain Bacteria; phylum Planctomycetota; class Brocadiia; order Brocadiales; family Brocadiaceae; genus Brocadia. The sequence continues at coordinate 14,063 of JABWAQ010000038.1, read as the reverse complement.
CAAGAGATATTGAGGATGTTAAATCTATCCTCGGAAAAAATTCAGGGTATGATTCCCGATATATTGAGATGTGGTTAAAAGAATTTGATAATTCTCTCGGTGAAAACTTTTTTACACAGTATAAAAAAATCCTGGAGGAGATAAAGTGAAATCGTACAAAGAGAGCGAAGGCATCTCTAATCAGCATAAAAAAGGAAGATGTAATAAGACACGAATGAAAGGATATAATTCTGCAATCTGACTTTCCGGTAAGAGAGTCGGCAAAGTATCTGCAACTTAATAAGGCATGAAAAATTAAAGGGTTGAAAAATGGAGAGTCAAGCTGAGGCACAGAGACATTTTGAATCTGGTAACGCCTTTTTTGGTCGGGGGCAATATGTCGAGGCATGTAATGAATACGAGAATGCCACAGAGATCGATTCCAACCATGTCGGTGCCTATAACAAATGGGGGCTTGTCCTTTACAATCAGAAGAGATATGAGGAAGCGATCAAGAAATGTGAGGAGGCGATCAACGTCGACTCCAATTATTTCGTTTATTCCCTTGCGCATCATAACATAGCCCATGTACTTTGGAAACAGGGAAAATATAAGAAGGCAGGGGAAAAATGGAGGAAGGCTTGCGATGTGTTCAGTGCCACAAAAAAAAGCAAGAGCCGCTAACGATGCAGAGCACTTTGCCTTTTATGGCGGAGTGCTCTCCTGACGGTCTTTGATAATTTTAAGAAGGCAGAGGAGATCCTTGGGGAAGGTCTGGAGATCGACCCCAAACACATCGGAATCCTCACTGATCTTGGGTACTATGTTCTTTTAACATTCGGGTCGTTGATCTTCATGATCGCCGGTTTTTATCTACCCAATCTTTTAAAATTGAAGTTTGGCACAATAGAACTGGAGAAAGGTCCTGCTGCCCAAATTACACCTTCCGGTGGATTGGATATCAGCAAATAGATAAGACACGCGCAGCTTACGCCAATTCTCTTTTCAGTATCGACAGGGGATAGCAAAGAAAAGAATTTTTTTCATGAAGGTTGTCAGAAAAATAAAATTAAAATAATTGTTGCTGCCAATAAGCAGTCTGCCATGAATACCTTAGCACACAATCAGCAAAATTCTTACAAGATTTGTTGAAAACCCCTTCTGATTTGTGTATATATAATGCTTTTAAAACCCGCACTGCCCTTTTCACCAAAATACGATCTACCAAAATATCTATTTGGAAAAATCCTGATGGAACCGATTAGACGATTAAAGATCGATTTCGAAAAAGAAATCATTTCAGCGATCCAACTCTATTTGATGAGCATCTTGAACACCAGCGACGTCGTGTATGATGCGGAAACAGAGGTGATCAGCGAAATCAATGCCTCTTCATATTGTAAGGCACTGCGGTTTGTCAGCGAGCGAAAAGATTTATGCCTTTCCTTTAGCAGGGAGCTGGCAAGAAGCGCCATCCATCTCAAAAAACCCTTTGAGGAGATATGTCCGGGCGGCCTTACACACCTTTCAATGCCCATATGCCTTGACGAAAATACCGTGATTGGCGCACATTGTGTGACAATTTCCAACCCGCTCCGTTCCAGATTCAGTGTATATGACATTGCTGCACAGTTTCGTATTGATGCCCATATCCTATGGGATGCCGTGAAAAAGACGCCGTCCATACCAAGACCCTTTCTGAAGATCGCGCGGGAGCAGGCAATTTTAACAACTGAATTAATGTCAAATATTCTCAATCGCATGCATACCTTAAAACAAAGCGAAGCATCCATGTCAAAAAAATATCATGACATTGAGGCAGTAGTCAGAAATCACAAAAAATGATAAGTAGGCAATTTTGTTAAATTTATAGCTTGAAATTTCTATGAGAAATGTTAAACTTTCTATCGGTTCGATCGGTTTATTTAAAATATTCTTTCCTCGGTGTAGATTCTTGTTCAGACTATAATAAGAAAATCTTTCCAGTTTGTGCCGATTACCAGACCTACCTTTAGATAGGAGGAGTATGGAATGAGAAGTATTGCATTACTTAACCAGAAAGGGGGCGTAGGGAAAACCACTACAACCGCAAACCTGGGGGCATGTCTTGCAATGCTGGGGAAAAAGGTATTGGTCATTGACATGGATCCGCAAGCCAATTTGAGTGTCCATCTCGGAGTAGATATCCACAATTTAAAGTATTCAGTATACAACTTGATCATGGGAGAGTGCAAACCAGAAGAAGTGATTATAAATACTGGTATTGAGAATTTGGATATTATTCCCGCCAATATTGAACTCTCCGGGGCAGAGATAGAGCTGGTGGGTGTTGTAGGGAGAGAGACGGTGCTCAAGGAATATTTAGGGGATGTGCTTGATACGTACGATTACGTCCTTGTTGATTGTCCTCCCTCCCTTGGTTTGTTGACCCTCAATGTCCTTACGTTTGTTCATGAATTATTTATTCCCTTACAGACTGAATTTTTTGCACTGCAAGGGGTAAGCAAGCTCTTAGATACGTATGAAGTTGTTCGGAAGAGATTAAATCACAATTTAGAAATTACGGGAATCATCTTTTGCATGTATACCAGTCGTGCCCGTCTTTGCAACGAGGTTATTGAAAAGGTTAAAGAGTTTCCGCCACTTGGGGATAAGGCGTTCACCACCATTATTAGAAAAAATGTAAAACTCTCAGAATCGCCTAGCCATGGTAAGCCAATCATCTCTTATGCGCCTGGTTCTCATGGTTCTGAAGACTATAGGGCGCTTGCAAAGGAAGTGGTGCAACAAGAAAATAGCAAGGTAAGTTGATTTGCTTTAAGAACCTTTTTTGCCTATACTATAAGCCTATTGAGGATTGGTGGATTTTTGTTTATGAATTTTCCACATAATTTGTAACGCGGGGTGTGTTCTCCGCCTGCGCCGGCGGTAAAGGTCTGCGTTATATCTATTCGGGAGGGAATATGGGAAAAGACAGCGTGCTCGGTCATGATCCATTGGGTTGGATGAAGATAGTAAAAGAAAATAAAAAATCAATCTCTTTGGGGGGTGCGAATGCAGCAGACCAGAGTACTGCAAAAAACGATCAACAAACAAATTCCCGGATAACGGTTAAACAAGAAAAACCCCTTCCACCAAACATTGATAATACCCAGGAGGCTCCAAAGGTATTACCAAGTGCCGGTAATACTGATAAGGAAATGAATAATACCGCAGCGCCTAAACCCAGGATTGTCATTGGGCGTTTGTATGAAAAACCTACGGCAGAAAAGGGAAAATCGGTAGAGCGTAATGAAGGGTCGGTTCGGGAGTCCAAACCATACATTGAACCATCATTTCCTGTGTCCAGGACTGTGCAAACGATTAAGAAAAATGAACCTGAGATAAATCGTGCGCACCTTTCTGTCCCTGCAGACCGCTTTTCTACTTATATCATTATTGCGTATACTGCCCTTATGCTTATCCTGGGGTACTTTGTGTATAATGACCTTTCAAAACGGACGAGCAGGATTGAGGCAAGGCTTTTGGCCATAGAAAAGTCTTTACGTTCGAAGCAACATTAGTATTTTATTGTGGCATGTTCGCCGCGAAATATCTTTATCTGGCCGTTATCAAGTTTGAGCATCAAGCCTCCGTTATTGGAAATATCAATGACCTTGCCGGTGTATTCCGTGTCACAGTCGGTGATGGTTAATCTTTCACCAATGGTAATGCAAAGTTCCTTCCACCGCTCGGTAATGTATCCAAAGTGCTCGTCTCGTAATATTGAATACCACTTGTCAATATCCTGAAGCAGCGCCTTCGCAAACAGGATACGATTTATAAATCCTTTGTTTTCTACGGCCAGTGAAGTTGCCGGCAGGCGTGTTTGTTTTGTCAACTCATTTTCCGTGGCGTTGACATTAATGCCAATCCCAATCAAAAATACCGGTTGTTTTTTGAATCCCTTTTCAAATTCCACCAACACGCCTCCCACCTTTTTTCCTCTGATCAGGATGTCATTTGGCCACTTAATCTCTGCAGGTAATTGTAAGGTTTCACGAATTGTCTCGGTAACTGAAACGGCCATAGTGCCTGTTAACAAACATAAGTGATCGGGTGGCATATTGTGTTTTAGTAACAGGGTAAAAAGTAGCCCCTTGTGACTGGGACAAAACCATGAATGACCCGAACGCCCTCTTCCCCGTGTTTGCTCTTCAGCAAAGATTACAGTACCATTCTTAAAACCGGATCGTACCATCTTTTTGGCAATATCCATGGTTGAAGTCGTCCGTTCATAAGTAACTACCGTGCTTCCAACAATCTTTGTTCTTAATCCGCCAGTGATTTCCTCCGGGAGTAAACGATCTGGCACATCTGATAATATGATTGCCTCCCGTGGATGCTCAGTGGCCGCGTGCTTGAATCTTTCAACAGATTCTGGTTCGTGTCTGAGCCTTTCACGTAGTTTATTGTCTGTGTTTGTTTGCAACATATATATTTTTGCCTGATAAGATGGATCCCTCTTACACGATAACTCAACATATATGACATAAATAATTGAAAAGTCAATATTAAAAGGTAATAACGGTCATTTTTCTTTTCTGTGAATTGGTGGTTAAGACAAACAGAATGATCTTCTGCCATACTGACAGATGTTGTTCGTGGTGAAATTTTTCGGCTGTCACAATGACATATTTTATAGAATTGCCTTATCTGTCATTTAAAATTTATCGCGTATAAGATTTTTGACTGCAATTGTTTAGAGTATTTATGTATTTAAATATATTTTAAGGCATTATGTTTGCTAATCAACTACAAATCGATAAATTTTTGATATTTATATTAATTGTTTTTGATTAAAACATAAAAGTCTTGAAAGGAGGTACTCAATGGCGAAGCAGCTAACCTTCAATGAAGAGGCAAGGGCCTCTATTGCTCGAGGCGTTACAAAACTTGCCAGGGCGGTCAAGGTTACTCTGGGGCCGAGGGGCAGGAATGCCGTGTTGGATAAGGGATATGGAAGTCCTACAGTGACCAAGGATGGTGTTTCGGTGGCTGAGGAGATTGAATTGAAAGACCCTTATGAAAATACGGGGGCAAGGCTGGTGCGGGAGGCCGCATCCAAGACAAGTGATATTGCGGGCGACGGTACGACCACGGCAACGATTCTAACAGAGGCGATATTTTTGGAAGGGTTGAAATGTGTGACGTCTGGGGCTGATCCCATGGCGCTCAACAGGGGAATGCGCAAGGCGCTGGACAAGGTTGTAGAAAAACTCAAAGAAATGAGTAAAAAAATCAAGAACCAGACTGAAATTGCAAGCATCGGTTCTATTGCGGCAAACAATGACTCTGAAATTGGAAAGATGATTGCTGACGCAATGGATAAAGTAGGAAAAGATGGGGTTATAACTGTAGAAGAAGGAAAAGGGCTTGAAACCAGCGTGGACGTGGTAGAAGGCATGCAATTCGACCGTGGCTATCTCTCTCCCCACTTTGTTACCAACCCCGATTCCATGGAGGTTGAATTTAAAGACCCATACATCTTGATTTACGAGGAAAAGATCTCTGCCATCAAAGGACTGGTTCCGCTTCTGGAAAAAATAGCGAAGACCGGAAAACCCCTTTTGATTATTGCTGAAGACGTGGAGGGTGAGGCGTTGGCTACGCTGGTGGTTAATAAACTTCGGGGTACGCTGAGTTGCGCTGCAGTGAAGGCGCCCGGATACGGTGACCGCAGGAAGGCGATGTTGGAAGACATTTCTATCCTTACTGACGGTAAAGCAATATTTAAAGATCTGGGTATTCAACTGGAGGGTATCGATATCCGTGACCTGGGACGTGCAAAGAAGGTTATCATTGATTCGGATAATACGACCATCATTCAGGGTGCAGGGAGTACCGATGTCATCTCCGGACGTATTAAGCAAATCCGGAATGAAATTGATGCGACGACGTCCGATTATGACAGAGAAAAACTACAGGAACGTCTTGCAAAACTTGCAGGAGGTGTCGCCCAGATATTTGTTGGTGCAGCTACGGAAAGTGAGATGAAGGAAAAGAAGGCCAGGGTAGAAGATGCATTGCATGCCACAAGGGCAGCGGTCGAAGAAGGTGTCTTGCCTGGTGGTGGTGTCGCGTTGTTGAGGGCAATGGATGCCTTGAATGATCTAAAACTGAAGGGCGATGAAGCGATGGGTGTGGATATTGTAAAGAATGCCCTGTCTTCACCTGCAAAACAGATATTTAAGAATGCCGGGCTGGAAGGCTCGCTGGTTGTTCGAAAGATATTGGAATCCAAAGATAAAGCATTTGGCTATGATGCAGAGAAGGAAACATACTGCAATCTGATTGATGCCGGTGTTATCGACCCGACTAAGGTGGCAAGGTGTGCATTGCAAAATGCCGTGAGTATTGCCGGTATCTTGTTAACGACGGAATGTATCATTACCGACATTCCCAAAAAGGAAGAGGAAAAGATGCCGGGAGGCATGGGTGGTGGAATGAGGGGAATGGGCGGCATGGGAGGTATGGGTGGTATGGGTGGTATGGGCGGTATGGGAATGTGATTCAATAAACCCAAAAAGATGGGTTTAAAATGTTAAACAGTTTTCGGTATTTTGATTGTGTATTTTTTATGAGGAGGTAAAGAGAGAAAATGATCAGGCCATTGGATGACAGGGTGGTTATTGAACCTATGGAAGCCGAAGAAAAAACCCCTGGTGGAATTGTTTTACCTGACTCCGCAAAGGAGAAGCCCATGAAGGGAAAGATCGTAGCTGTCGGCGAGGGGAAGATGCTGGAAAGCGGAAAAAGGGCCGAACTTCTGGTAAAGAAGGGAGATAAAGTCCTTTACGGAAAGTATGCCGGGACCGAGATTACTGTCGACGGTAAGGAATATCTGGTGATGAGAGAAGGTGATATTTTAGCCAGGATTGAATAGCTCAGGTCAGGGCTTTAAAGTTTTTTGAGATTAAAATTTTTTGGAGGTTATGAAATGGCAGCAAAGCAGCTAATTTACGATGAAAATGCCAGAAAGTTGCTCCAAAAAGGGATTAGGCAGCTTGCCGACACCGTTCGGGTAACTATGGGTCCTACGGGAAGAAATGTGATCCTGGAAAAAGGATTCGGCTCCCCTTCGGTTACCAAAGACGGTGTGACGGTGGCGAAGGAAATAGAACTAAAAAATCCCTTTGAAAATATGGGGGCAAAAATGGTTTGCGAGGTCGCATCAAAAACCAGCGATGTGGCGGGGGATGGCACCACCACGGCAACCATCTTTGCTGAGGCTATCTTTAATGAAGGGCTTAAAAACGTGGCAGCAGGCGCGAATCCCATGGCGATTAAAAGGGGTATTGATAAGGCTGTGGAGATCGTGGTTGCTGAACTGAAGAAGTTGAGTAAACCCGTGAAGGGACGGGCTGAAATTGCCCAGGTGGGAACGATTTCCGCAAACAACGACACTTCGATTGGAAATCTGCTGGCCGATGCCATGGAAAAGGTCGGCAAGGACGGAGTGATTACCGTGGAGGAAGCCAAGGGAATTGAGACAACCCTGACGGTTGTAGAAGGTATGCAATTCGATAAAGGCTATCTTTCTCCGTACTTTATCACCGATGCGCAGAATATGGAAGTCGTCCTGGAGGATGCCTATATCCTGATTCACGAGAAGAAGGTATCCAGCATGAAGGACCTCCTTCCCTTGCTGGAAAAGATTGCCACCGGCGGAAAGCCCTTATTGATTATTTCAGAAGATGTAGAAGGCGAAGCGCTGGCAACCCTTGTAGTTAACAAACTACGCGGCGTGCTGAGTTGCGCTGCGGTAAAAGCCCCCGGTTTCGGAGACCGCAGAAAGGCAATGCTAGAGGATATTGCCATATTAACAAAGGGGCGCGCGATTACCGAGGATCTGGGCTTAAAGCTGGAAAGCCTGGGGATCGAGGACCTCGGTCGTGCAAAACGGATTACCATCGATAAGGATAACACAACAATTATTCAGGGTGCGGGAAAGAAAACTGATATTCAGGCCAGAATCTCCCAGATCAAAAATCAGATCGAACAGACAACATCCAATTATGATAAGGAAAAGCTGAGCGAGAGGCTTGCAAAATTAGCGGGGGGCGTGGCTGTCATTCATGTGGGTGCCGCTACTGAGGCTGAGATGAATGAGAAGAAGGCGCGAGTTGAAGACGCACTCCATGCGACCCGTGCCGCTGTTGAAGAGGGGATTGTACCGGGAGGCGGTGTCGCCTTTATTCGGGCAATACCGACCCTCGACGACGCACGGAAAAAGTTCAAAGGCGATGAAAAGGTCGGCGTTGACATCATCGCAAAGGTGCTTGAGTCACCTTTGCGTCAAATTGCCCTAAACACCGGAGTCGATGGTTCGGTGGTCGTTGAAGAGGTGAAGGAGATGTCGACCAATATGGGATACGATGCCAATACGGGAAATTATGTGGACATGTTCAACTCGGGGATTGTGGACCCGGCAAAGGTATCACGGGTTGCTTTGCAGAATGCCGCCAGCGTTGCAGGACTCTTGTTGACCACAGAAACCATCATCACAGAATTAAAAGAAGATGAAGACGAAAAGGAGGTTGAGGGCAGTATCCATTAATCGGGTGGTTATTGAAAATTTAACAATTCATAAAAGTAAAAAGGCTGCGATACGTAGCCTTTTTACTTTTATACTCCAATAAGCGCTATTTCAAAGGGTAATTCACGAATCGCTGGATTTGTTTTGTGGAAGGCGGGTAAAACATCCTTGATTTTATGCGGTTTGATATACTATAATTTTACCATACATAATTTCACATCTGATAGTATCTCTTTATAAAATCACTACTTGATTTATACACAATAATACATGGAAGAAGATTTTTACAAAATACTCGGCGTAGAGAGAAACGCAAGCGGAGAAGAGATAAAAAAGGCATACCGAAAGATCGCACTAAAGTATCATCCAGACAGAAATCCCGGAAACAAAGAGGCTGAGCAGATATTTAAGAAGGCCGCAGAGGCTTACGGTGTGCTGGGAGACGCTGATAAAAAAAGGCGATATGATCAATTTGGCATGGATGGCCTGAAAGGTGCGGAAACTCGCGGATATAGCACATTTGAAGATATTTTTGACGCCTTTGGAGATATTTTTGGTGGAGGAAGTATCTTTGAAGACTTCTTAGGTGGGGGTAGGACACGCGGAAGGACTGCACGGAGAGGCGCAAGTCTGAAGTGTGATATCGAGGTCGATTTCAAAGACGTTGCTACAGGCGTTGAAAAAAAGATTGAATTAACACGAAGAGAAGTCTGTGATCCATGCCGTGGAACCGGTGCACGGGAAGGCACTACTCCGGCGACCTGCCCGTATTGCAAAGGCAGGGGAGAAGTGCAGCAGTCACAAGGTTTTTTCACGTTGCGTACGACGTGTCCCAAATGTCATGGTAATGGCAAGATTATAGATTCACCTTGTGCGAAATGTGGAGGTTCAGGGCGTTATCCAAAAAAGTCTGTCATCTCCATCCAGATTCCCGCCGGTGTCGAGGACAGTACGCGACTAAGGTTGTCTGGGCAAGGCGAGCCAGGTGAAAATGGGGCATCACCGGGAGATTTGTATTGCGACATACATGTAAAACCCCATCCTATCTTTAAACGGCAGGCAGACGACGTTCTTTGCGAGGTTCCGATTCCTTTTGCACAGGCGGCATTAGGCTGTACCATTGATGTGCCTACACTTACCGGTAATATTATTCAGGTAAAGGTACCCAGGGGAACGCAAAACAACGAGGTTATTCCGATCCGGGGAGAAGGTTTCCCCAACCTTCATGGGTATGGCAAAGGTAATCTTTTAGTACAGATAATTGTTGAGGTGCCTACAAAGATAACCCCCAGACAGGAAGAGTTATTACGCGAGTTTGCAGAACTGGAAAAGAAAAATGTGTCCCCCCGGCAGAAGAAATTTTTTGAGAAAATGAAGAGTTTTTTTTGAATAGGGATGTTTTTGGGGATTTCAAACACCCCCCCATAATCCCCAGGTTTACGGAGGGAAACAGGGGTGTAAGTCGCCAAAAGCCCAATTAAATGTATAGGAATTTCAATCCTTGTAGAGACAATTCATGAATTGCCTCTACCTAACGATAAAAAAGCTGCCGAAGGCCTGATTATTTTGAAAGTAGCGGACAATTTTAAGAATCAAATGACAATTTTCAGGAAGGAGGAGAACCGCTTGGTTCCTGATTTGGGATATATTTAACCGGATCAATAACTAAGTAAAGTATATGCCTACTTACGATTACCGATGTAATAATTGTGGCCATTCATTTGAATTATTTCAACACATAACGGAAAATCCCATTAAAAAATGTCCGGCGTGCGGGAAGTTGAAAGTTGAGAGGGTGATAGGAGCCGGTGGCGCTATTATTTTCAAAGGCTCTGGTTTCTATCAGACAGATTACCGCAGTGAGGAATATAAATCAAAAGCTAAAAAGGATACTGAGTCGATAAAATCTGAAAAACCGGAAGCGAAAGTTACAGAAAAAAAATGACGAGGCAGGAATAAGATATGCCCAGAATTAACTGTCCTAACTGTAAAAAGGTATTTGTTTATCGCAAAATACAAGATATACCTCATTTTCCTTTTTGCAGTGAAAGGTGTAAGCTTATCGATCTCGGGGCATGGTTGGATGAGCGGTATTGCATTGAGGAGCCGGTAAGTCCGGATGCACTGAGTCGAATAGAAAAAAAAGGGGGAGAACATGGCTGAAGTAAAAACGGTAAGGCACGATTGGCGGGACATTTTTCGCGCCTTTAAGATGGCTTTTGACCCTAAGAAGATGTTTCTTGGATATGCGGGTCTTTTGGCAAGTCTGGCGTGGTGTGTGGTGACAGTTGCATTTTTTTCTGCGCTGAAATTGGTCGATACCACCCCTTATATTTTTATACAATTTATCTTAAGTTCAGCGAAAGATGGCTTATCGGTTTTTATAAAAAATCTATTGTCAGCCCTTATGCCACTGGATGCTGGCGAATTTATTGTCCTGTTGGCGCTCATTATGGGTCTTCTGGCAATCTGGTCACTGGTGGGTGGAGCCATCACGCGAATTGCCGCACTAGACTACGCAAGAGACGAAAGTGCTCGTTTGAGAGATGCCCTGAAGTTTGCCAGGAAAAAGTTCTGGTCTTATTTTTGGTCACCGCTGGTACCAGTAATTGGTGTCTTCTTTTTTGCCTTGTGTAACGTAATCGGCGGCCTGATAGGACGGATTCCTGTCCTTGGTGAAGTCGTTGTGGCTTTGGGCTTTCCCCTTGCCCTGGTATCCGGATTTTTCATGGTTTTTATCGGTGTGATAGGTGCGTTGGGATTATGCTTTATGTTCCCCACGATCAGCGCGGAAGGGTCGGATGCCTTTGATGCGATGAGCCGCGCATACAGTTATGTCCTTTCCCGTCCCAAACAGTTTCTCATATATTGCACGATAAATACGCTGTATGGGCTGATTTGTCTGGCCGTAATTGCGTTTGTGGCATGGTTAATGATACGCATGGCCTTTCTCACGGTAGGTGCGGGTATGGGGCAAAAGTTTGGCCTGATTCAAGCCTATGTATCGCAAACGTGCAATATCGCGTGTCTTGGGTTTTGTAGTGCATCTCCCACAGAGGCAAAAACTGCGGCTGTTTCACTTGACCGCTGGTCGCTGAAATTCCTCGCTGGTACATTACTTATTTATATTTTTCTGATAAAAATGGCAGTATGGAGCTTTGTAACGACCTATCTGTTTTCTGCAAAGACGATTATCTATTTTCTACTCAGGAAAGAAATAGACAGTACCGATGTTTCCGATGTGTATATAGAAGAAAAGCAGGAAGAAGCAACGGCGGTGACATCGAATACGGAAGCAGAGAAACTTCCTTCTTCAATAAAGGATATTACAGAAAATCATCCCTCAGGCGAAGGAACGAAGCCGAATACTTGAGAATTTACACACTCTCATCTGTTGGCATTCCTCCCCCTGTTTTAGGTTAAGCAATGACTATTCCCGTTGTCACCATTGTCGGCAGGCCGAATGTAGGAAAATCTTCCCTGCTCAATTGCCTCGCAAAACGCCGAATCTCTATTGTCGAACCCACCAGCGGCGTTACGAGAGACCGTGTCTCTGCAGAAATTCAATACAAGGACTACGTATTTGAGTTAATTGATACGGGAGGAATGGGGATAAAAGATGTAGACGGCCTTACAAAAGAGATAGAAGCGCAGATAGAAATAGCGATCCTCACGGCCGATCTCATTCTCTTTGTGGTAGATGTGCGGGATGGTGTGACTCCTCTGGATAGTATGGTTACAGAGAAGTTACGGCGTCTGAAAAAAAAGATTATCCTTGTTGCCAATAAGGTAGATACTCCGAAGTTTGAAACTCAAGCCGCAGACTTTAATACATTGGGGTTTGGTGAACCGACTCTCATATCTGCCCTGGAGCGATTTGGGAGATCTGAATTACTGGATAAGATCATTTCACTGTTACCCGCTCCATGCCCTGAATCGGTTTCATCTGAACCTATTATGAAGCTCGCCATTGTCGGTAAGCGGAATGCAGGAAAATCTACGTTAATCAACACCCTGGCAAGGGAAAAACGGGTAATTGTCAGTGAAGTGCCGGGTACCACACGGGATTCCGTGGATGTACGGTTTGAAGTAGAAGGTAAACAATTCCTGGCTATTGATACGGCCGGCGTGCGGAAGAAGAGACAGGTTAAGGATTCCATTGAATTTTATAGTATGGCGCGCGCCGAACGGTCTGTTCGCAGGGCGGATGTAGTGCTTTTTCTCATTGATGCCACCCTAAAGGTCTCTGAAGTAGACAAAAAGCTGGGGGATTATATCATCTCCGAATATAAGCCATGTATCATTGTGATTAACAAGTGGGACCTGGTCCAGGGAGTAGAAACAGAAAAATTTAATGACTATATTTATAAATGCCTGCCGGGACTTTCCTTTGCCCCGATCTCTTTCATCAGTGCAAAAAATAATGAACACGTTGTGGAGACGCTGTCGTTGGCCATGGAACTTTATGAACAGGCCAACACCCGTGTTGCGACTTCAGAATTGAATCAGGCGCTGGAGGAAGCCCTGGCCTTACATCGCCCGACACGCAAGAAGGCAAAGTCCCCAAAGATTTACTACACCACCCAGGTAGGTGCATCCCCTCCCACATTTGTCCTCTTTGTTAATGACCCGAAACTCTTTGATAGCGATTACGAACGGTATCTCTCCAATCAACTCCGTGGCAAACTCCCCTTTCCAGAGGTACCCCTGAAATTCCATTTCCGGGCAAGGACAAAAGCGTCATTAAGCAGCGTTTAGCTGTCTGAGATACCTCAAGTAATAATTGTTCCCACGTGAAATTTTTTCCTCATCATCGATCTCAGGTGGGTATCTTCTTAATTGGACACGTTGTCAGGAGACGGCAAAGTTAGATCAAACTCTTACATGTCATTAAGATAAGATTTTTTTATTGTAACAATTTGCATTTAAGGGAATTGATTGTATAATTCAAAGAAATTTACATAGTAAACGAATAATATATTCCGATAAAGGTAAACCCTGGGTGACCAGGGGGCGCAAAGTAAAAGGGTCTTTAGAGACACAGGGAAGTAGTTTAAGAGACGCTGGCGAAAAAAGAGACAGCCTTACTGCCGAAGATATTTAAATGAATATTTTTGCAGTAAGGCTTTTTTATTTTAACAAAATAATGCGTATACTGACCTCATTTTCATTAAAATTTTGACATTACTCGTTTATTCAGGGAGGAAAATAAATAGGGTAAAAATAGATAATAAAAAAAGATGCATGTATCAAGAGAGGAGGCAAAAATGAGGCAAAAAGCTAGAATTCTCGGGATTACACTCGCACTTATTGGCGCATCGATAGCATTGGAGGCAATTTTAGTTAGCGCTTACCCCCAAGGCGTGGACGTGAAGAAAGGTACGGATGCAATCAATAAGTTTCTCGAGTGCATAAACACAAAAATTGAAGAAAAGAAAAACACAGGGGGAATCAATATTTCAGACACCGTAGCGTGTCTACCGGGCTCATGCACAGTGACAGCAAC
>JABWAQ010000128.1 GCA_013360945.1 Candidatus Brocadia sp. | reverse complement strand
ATAGCTGGGTAGCTACGTACGGAAAGGATAAATGCTGAAAGCATATAAGCATGAAGCCTACTCCAAAACGAGATATCATTTTCCTTAGTTGGAAGTGAGACACCTTGAAGATTACAAGGTTGATAGGCCAGAGGTGTAAGTATAGTAATATATTAAGCTGACTGGTACTAATTAGTCGAAAAGCTTGACTTTTTTTGTCTTTTTGTTTAAACAAATTAAGCATCAGTTGTTACCGTTAAGTTATTCATGATTTTCTTTTTTCCGGTGGGCATAGTAAGAAGGAAACACCCGTTCCCATTCCGAACACGGCAGTTAAGCTTCTTACGCTGATGGTACTGGCGAAAGCTGGGAGAGTAGGTTACTGCCGGGAATAATTTTACAAAAACCCGTCCCGAGTACTCGGGATGGGTTTTTTGTTTAATTATAGTTTTCAATACAGACAATTAATTTTTTAAGATTTTCGGTATGCTTTCAAAAGAAGATATATTTAAAGAATATCTTTTATCGAAGAAGTTAAAATTTACAACGGAAAGACAGGCCATACTTGATCGTGTATTTGCAAACCATAAACATTTTGAAGCAGATGAATTGCTAGTAGATCTTAGGCAAAATAAACTAAAAATTTCAAAGGCTACGATTTATCGTACCCTTTCGTTACTTGTTAAAAGCGGGTTATTAAGAGAAGTTATTTTTGGTGAGAGACATGCACACTATGAACAGGTTTATGGGCATGAACATCATGACCACTTGGTTTGTAATAACTGTGGAAAAATAATAGAATTTCTTGAAAAGAGGATCGAAAAATTGCAGGAAGAAGTTTGCAAAAAGAATAAATTTAAGCCCGATTCTCACCGTTTACAGATTCAAGGTTTATGTGAAGATTGCAGTAAATAAAACTATAACTATAATGGCAAATAAAATCCAACTGTGGGGGTATGATTTATGTCGCAGGTTTGTCTGATGTGTGGAAAAAAGACTCAGGTAGGAAACCAGATAGAACGTAGAGGGTTGGCTAAGTGGAAGGGTGGTGTAGGAAGAAAGATTACTGGCAAAACGAAAAGAAAGTTTAAAATAAATTTACAGAGGGTAAGGGCAAAAATCGATGGTACCGTCAAGAAGGTTCGGGTTTGTACCCGATGTATTAGCGCCGGCAAAGTGACAAAGGCCTTGTAGGTGCAATAGAGATAGAAGTCGTAATCCCATGGAAATAAGTATAAAAGATATTGAATACATAGCCAATCTTTCCAGGATTGAACTATCTGAACATGAAAAAAAAATATTTATCCACCAGCTCAGCGACATTTTGTCGTATATAGAAAAACTTAAAGAGTTAAATACAGACAATGTTAAACCTATGGCCTACACAGTTAATGCGTCTAACGTGTTTAGAGAGGATGAATTCGAGTCTTCGTTTCCCAGAGATGACGTACTGTTAAACGCTCCTGCCACAATGGATGTCTTTTTTAAAGTACCAAAGGTTATTGAATAAGGACGCTTTATTTAAAGAGACGTGTCTTTGAGACTTTTTGAATCCACAACACTCCAAATTAAAGAAAAAATCTTAGCCAGGGAATTAAGGGTATCAGAAGTTATTGAGTGCTTCATTGAACGGATAAAAAGTGTTGAACCGGATATCCAGGCATATATAACGGTAAATGAAGCAGCGGCTATAAAAAAAGCCGTTGAAATTGATAAAAAAATTGAAAATGCCGAAAAGGTTGGTTTCCTCGCAGGTATCCCGGTAGCTGTTAAAGATAATATCTGCACAAAGAGTTTATCTACAACGTGTGCTTCAAAAATACTTAAGAATTTCATTTCCCCTTATGACGCCTTTGTTGTTAAACGTCTAAAAGAAGAAGATGCCGTAATAATTGGCAAGACTAATTTAGACGAGTTTGCAATGGGGTCATCTACAGAAAATTCCGGTTACAAAATAACACGTAATCCATGGAATCCTGAATACGTCCCAGGTGGTTCCAGCGGCGGTTCAGCCGCTGCTGTAGCTGCAGACCTTTCATTAATGGCTTTGGGCTCCGATACCGGTGGTTCTGTTAGACAGCCGGCAGCTTTATGCGGCGTTGTTGGTGTAAAACCAACGTATGGGCGAGTTTCAAGATATGGTCTCGTTGCCTTTGGTTCATCATTAGATCAGATTGGAACTCTTACGAAAGACGTTAAGGATGCGGCTGTTTTATTGCAAGTGATTGCAGGCCACGATTCCCGTGATTCAACTTCTATGAAGATAACGGTTCCTGATTATTTGCATGAGATTGATTCTGGCGTAAATAGTTTACGAATTGGTATCCCAAAAGAATACTTTGCTGCTGGTTTAAACCCAGATGTCCACGAAGCACTGAAAGGCACATTGAAAATATACGAGAAGCTCGGTGCGAGAATTATTGATATATCTTTACCACACACTGAATACGCCGTTTCGGTCTATTATATTGTTGCAAACGCAGAGGCAAGCTCCAATCTGGCACGTTATGATGGTGTACGGTATGGGCACAGGGCGTCCAGGTCTAATGGAATAATTGATATGTATTGCCGCACTCGGTCTGAAGGATTTGGTAACGAGGTCAAACGGCGCATTATGTTAGGAAACTATGCATTAAGTTCCGGTTATTATGATGCCTATTATCTGAAAGCATCCAAGGTTAGGAATTTAATAAAAATTGATTTTGATATGGCTTTTGAAAAGGTTGATTGTATTATTTGTCCTACATCTCCGGTACCCGGCTTCAAAATAGGAGAGCGTGCTAAAAATCCGTTGGAAATGTATCTTTCCGATATCTATACCATTCCGGCAAATCTTGCGGGCATACCGGCTATCTCCATCCCATGCGGGTTTTCAAAAGAAGGCTTACCCATCGGAATGCAGATACTTGCCAAACATTTTGAAGAAAAGAAATTGTTACAAATCGCATACGCCTTTGAGCGAGAAACTGATTTTCATGCAAAGAAACCCGTATTGAAGGTTTCTTCCGCACAAAGGTAAGATATTAAAAGGCGTTCTTGTATGGAATACGAAGTTGTTATCGGTTTGGAAACTCATGCAGAACTGGCAACCATAACGAAATTGTTTTGTGGATGCAGTACAAAATTTGGTGTCGAGCCGAATACGCAGGTCTGTCCCGTGTGCCTCGGTATGCCAGGGGTTTTACCGGTGATGAACAAAAAGGCCTTTGAATATGCACTGAAGGCAGCCATTACGCTTAATTGTAAGATTGACGAGTTTACAAATTTTGACAGGAAGAGTTACTACTACCCAGATTTGCCGAAAAACTACCAAATTTCTCAGAATTATTATAATTTAGGCGTTAATGGATATATGGATATCAGCGTGAATGGCACGGCAAACAGGGTTCGTATCCATAATGTTCATTTAGAGGAAGAAGCGGGCAAACTCATTCATCCAGAAGAAATTGGGGCAGATTACAGCCTTGTTGATTTCAATAGGGCGGGTGTTCCGTTACTTGAGATTGTGTCTTATCCCGACATGAGAAACGTGAATGAGGTGGAAAGCTATATGCAAACCCTGCGAAAGATACTGTTATATACAGAAATTTCTGATTGCAAAATGCAGGAGGGATCGCTGAGGTTTGAAGCCAGTATTTCACTCAGAAAAAAAGGTTCTGATAAATTGGGCAACAGGGTTGAAATCAAAAATCTTAACTCAATGAAGTCGGTTTTGAAGGCCATTGAATATGAAGCTAAGAGACAGTCGGAGGTATTGGATCGTGGCGAGACCGTTGACAGGGAAACGAGATTGTGGGATGAAGTAAACGAAAAAAGCGCTCGCATGCGCTCGAAAGAGGAGGCGCAAGACTACCGGTATTTTCCGGAACCGGATCTGTTGCCGGTCTTAATTAATGAAAAATGGCTCAATGAAATAAAGAATACGATACCAGAACTTCCTCTAGCCAGAAAGCAGAGATTTATGGAAACTTTTAAACTCTCCGATTATGATTCCAGCCTGCTTACTGAAGAAAAAATCCTTGCTGATTATTTTGAAGATTGTGTAAAAACTTTCAATCGTCCAAAGGCCTTTTGCAATTGGATTACCAATGATTTGCTCAGAGAGGTAAAAGAAAAAAAATTAGATATATATAATTTAGAGATCAAGCCTAATCAATTGGCTGCATTGGTCGAAATAATCGAAAAAGGCACTATCAGCAGCACTATTGCAAAGGAAGTGTTTTCCGAGATGATTCAAACGGGGAACGATCCCCAAAAAATTATTGAAGGAAAGGGATTGGTGCAGATCAGCGATGAAGGGTTGATTGAAGCGGTAATTGATAAGGTTATAGCGGGCAATCCAAATGTAATAGATGATTATAAGAAGGGGAAAAAAAACGCCCTTGCGTTTCTGGTTGGACAGGTAATGAAAGAAACAAAGGGCAAGGCAAATCCAAAAATAGTGAATGAGATGTTAGTGAAAAAAATTGATGTATAAAGATTTAGTTAAGGGAGGTTATTTTATTTTTGATGGCAGCTTGATCGTCTTACCGGCTAACATGAATGTGCCTCTCCCGCGATGATGAATCTTCCGAGGGTCTTTGTTTGCCGGGTTGATCCACGCCTTGATCACCGCAATGATGAATACGTTGTATTTGTTTAACATCTTCCCATCGACTACTTTGCATTCAAGATTCGCATAGCGTTCATCGATGAATGGTGCCTTAATGCACGAGGCGGGCGCCTGCGCGCCCCCGGATATCTTAAACTTGCCGACCTTTCGTCCGGAGATATTCCCGCAACCCATCACCTTTTCCGCCAACTCCACCGTCGGAATGTTGATCACACATTCCCCGGTCGCCTTCAGGATGTCGAACGTGTAGTTCCGATTGCTAATCGAGCAACCAAGTATTGGCGGCTCGAAATCTATTATCAGATACCACGTTCATGGTCTAACGTTTGGCCGTCCCTTGGCGGTGGCTGTGACCATCACCACGGTTCACGGTTCGGGCAAGCTGTAAATCTTGGACAAGAGAAACGAATTTTCCACCATTTTGGAACCCAGGGAAAAACGGCATCATAACCCCACTCTGGATGATAAAGCGTTAGTCACACGGTCAATCTCATCGGCAAGCGATTGAAGTTTCGAGATGACGATTTTTGCATTCTCGTTTGCCCTTGTAATATAAGGTTTCATCGATACCATTCCCTGTGTGGTAAGGTCATTGCCAAGCGCTGTTTTTATGTCTGTCAGGTCAACGATGAAAGGTTGATACGCTGTCTGGACTTCTTGCGCCATACTTGTGATACGGTTAAAAGACTTGCTTAATTCCCGGCGCCGTTCTTCTCCCTTAGCGCGCAATGCCGAATTCATGATGCCTGATAACTCTTTTTCCCAGGTAGCGAAATATTCTTCTCCTTTTATCGCCATATCTTCGGCATGTTTGCTCATGCTGCGTGAGTTATCTGTTGTGCGGTTCAGCTGTTTCGCAAAATTCTGATAAGGTTTAAAAAGATCCCCTTCCCCGCTTTTCCCTATCTGGTTCAATGCAGCGATTGTTTCAGTTATCTGGTTGATGTTTTTCGATACCTCTTTGTGGAATTCCTCAATGCTCGAAACCGCTTTTTGCTTTTTTTCGGGGCCGGTTGTGGCACAACCAGAAAGAATTGTTTGTGCTACCCAGAAGACTATGATGAAAGTAGCAATGCCAAGCGTATTCCATGAGATGGCTCCCTTTTTCTGCGTATCGCTTTTTGTTCGTGTATGTATATTTTTCATCTTGTCCCATACTCCTATAAAAATAATTGCCATGACGTAATGTATGATTTTGTGTATCAGTTCACCTCCCTCCCCTATCCCCTCCCACCAGTATCCCCTCCCACCAGGGGCGGGGAAAAACACTTCCTCCCCCTCGATGGGGGAGGTCAGGTGGGGGTACTGAACTGTTACGATTTTGTTAATCAAACCCGGTTTTTGCCCATTTTCAAAAAACAGCTTCATATATTAGAATATTTTTGTCTTTGTTTTCAAGGAAAAACGAGGTGACGTATGATTGTAGGATTTTTCACAGGACTAAACAGGATTGACTGCACGGATATCCTAGCGCGGCTTTGCCGCAACCAAAACACATGGTTAAAGAAACAACCCCCTAAGTCACCCTTTACTAAGGAGGATTTCGGAGTTCCCCCTTAGTAAAGGGGGTGAAGGGGGTTGTAAAAAACTTGCAAAAAAAGAAGTTTTTATCGTGTAATACTCTAAAGCAACATTGAGGGAGCAAAGTAAATTTAAATTACTTGAAGAAACAAATGCAAGTCTTTTGACGATTTTTAAGGTTAAGCAGGGATAAAAATTAACTTCATTACTTTTACGATTTTGCATTCTCGGACAGCCTGTAAAGACTTGACCTCGCTATTATGTGTTTTCGCTTGACAAAAGCCTTCTAATGGGTGTCCCTTACGCTGTCACAGCAGTAGTCAAAACGATTTACCTTTGACATGTGTAACTAATTAGGTTACACTATTTCAATGATTAAAAGCTTTGTGCACAAAGGACTTGAAAACTATTACTGTACAGGAACTAAAAAGGGCATACAAGCCAAACATGCTCAAAAGCTAGCCGATATTCTTGATAGACTGGGAGCCTCGGTTGATGTAAGAGATATGAAATACCCAGGTTCTGACTTGCATCAGCTTAAAGGTAAAATGAAGGGCAAATGGACAGTAAAAGTGTCAGGAAATTGGCGGATTGTTTTTAATTTTAAAGCAGGCGATGCGTACAATGTTGATTATGTAGATTATCATTAGGAGAATTGAGAAATGAGGACTAGACCTCCAACACATCCAGGCGGTATATTGAAAAGACATTATTTAGAGCCTCTGAATTTGACAGTTTCAGAACTTGCAAAATCACTTGGAGTTTCAAGAAAAACACTATCCAGGATTGTTAACGAACATGGCTCAATTACCCCGGATATGGCGCTGCGTCTATCAAAGGCGTTTAGCACAACACCTCAGTTGTGGTTAAATTTGCAGCAAAATTACGATTTATGGCAGGTATCTCAAAAATCCCAGGAATGGAAAATGGTTGAAACAATAGCGGTATAAAATCAACATCATCAGAGAATTTCGGAAAGAGATTGAAGTGCAGAAGGCGCCATTCGTTGTTGAATAATGAAGATTTGACCCTGACCCTCTGCAGGTAAATACGGGTGTATTCTCAATTTTTTGTAAAAAAATAAACGAACGGCATAACTGGGTATATCGTATAAAATTGTAGCGGCAAGGCGTGCCTTGCCATATGGAGTAGGGTGGGCATCGCCCTGCCCTTTACCCACAA
>JABWAQ010000037.1 GCA_013360945.1 Candidatus Brocadia sp. | reverse complement strand
TTAAGTCTTTTCGATTTTCAATCGCGACAATATCTTCTCTCACCCTAATGAATCTGAAAAGTGGCCAAGGTTGGGCTGTGTTTCATAGGAAATAAAAAAAAGTTTAACCACGAAGGTCCCAAAAAACTTGCAGAAAAAAGAGGTTTTTATAGAGTAATACTATAACAGTTCACACCAGGGAGTGATCTGCATTATCTTTTTCCGCACAGGCCATTACGTAAAGAATCAAAAGGACTGCAACTCAATCCTTCAAGTTCCGTAGCCCGTCTTACCATATCTCTATCAATACGAATAAAGGATTGGGCTATCGAAGACAGGAAAGCTACCTTCTGCCTTCTATCAGCGTCGGGTATCCTGGAAATCTCAATATCAGTCTATTTTTTGCAGACTTCAACAAATCTCAAAACGTCAACAGCTCTATCAGCTCCTTCCTCGAGAATGTCTTAAACACGGCATCATCTGATTCCACTACGGAATTCATGAGTGTGGCCTTGGCAGTGATCATGGAATCGATCTTTTCCTCCAGGGTGCCTTTGGTGATGAGCTTGAATACCTGCACACCACGGGTCTGGCCGATACGGTGGACACGGTCGGTGGCCTGATCTTCCCGCGCGGCATTCCACCATCTGTCATAGTGGATAACCACGGAGGCAGAGGTCAGGTCGATGCCCAAGCCGCCGGCCATAAGGCTTCCCAAAAAAACGTTGCAATCGGGATCATTCTGGAATCTCTCAACAACCTTGCCGCGGTTCATAGTGCTGCCGCGCAAGGTCTCATATCTTGTGTTGATGCTGTTTAGCCACTCACCGATAATGTCAAGCATCTCCAGATACTGGGAGAAGACTACGACCTTTTCTCCTGATTCCAGGGTCTCTTCCATGATCTCCTTGAAAAGCTCAAATTTACCTGAGGTAGTTCCTTTGGGGGTGGTTCCGTTCAGTACCAGTTTAGGATGGTCGCAGAGTCGTTTCAATTTGGTAAGCAACGCAAAGATGTGGATGTATTCCACAGGCTGGCTTTCATCCTTTAACTTTGCAATAAGCTTGCTTCCCCGTTCACTCACGATGTCTTTATACATAACAATTTGTGCCGGCGCCAGTGTGCAATACCGCTTCTCTTCAGTCTTTGACGGCAGTTCGGTCAGAACGTCCTTCTTGAGCCGCCGCAATTTAAAGGGATGGATGATCTTTTTTAATATCTCGCGCTTTTCATCATCCTGAAATTTCGTAATGGGGTTTTCGTATCGTTTCCTGAAGTCGTCCACGCTTCCCAGATAGCCTGGCATGAGGAAGTCAAAGATCGACCACAACTCCGTCAATCGGTTTTCGATAGGTGTGCCTGTTAATGCCAGACGGTGCCGTGCCTTGAGGTATTTTGTGGCCTTGCACATCTGTGTGTTATGGTTCTTGATCTTTTGCGCCTCGTCCAGCACAACGTAATTCCATTGAACCTTGCTCAGACCTTCCACATCACGGGAAAGGATGCTGTAGGTTGTCAATACGACGGATGGGAGATTATCGGAAAGGAGGGTATTTCTCTCTTTTCCGTAAAACAGGGCTATCTTTAATTCGGGCGCATAGCCCTGAAATTTAGATTTCCAGTGATCCAGCACGGATGTAGGACAGATGACCAGGTTAGGCACGTTTGGCTCATTTTGTAACGCAGAGAGGATCACCACCATTGCCTGATGTGTCTTGCCCAGTCCCATCTCATCGGCCAGGATGCCGTTAAAGTTGTTCGTATGCAGGAACCAGAGCCAGTCATAACCTGATTGCTGATAGGTGCGCAATTCTCCCTTGTATGAAGTAACGGATGGCGCAGGTTGCGGGGGCGTGATGCGGTCAAAATTCGCCAAATATTTTTGCGTTTCATGACAAGCGGTTACCTGTGCTTTCCTGCCGCATTCAGCGCGGGTGCGCAGGTATCCCAATTTGGGCATCTTGATCCGACCATTTTCAACGACGCCATTACCACGCTGCCAGAGATCCATGATATCCTTTGGAATTTCTATATAATCCGTGTCCTTTCGCATGCAGCGGTTTTTATCCATGCAGGACAAGATCTCTGAAAGTGTGATCGTGTGTCTCCCTACGGTATAAGTAGGATCCAGCCAAAGCCAATCGGTATCACAAGACTCCACCTGCACATGAGAAACATCGGGTTTGTCATGAACTTCTACGCCTTCTAACCGTTCCGAAGGTTTAAAGGAAGGATCGTTGAGTAATTGATTGAAATCACCTTTCAGGAAATCAATGGCGTCCTTTTCCTTATAAACAAGCGGTTTTTGTTTATGAAAATAGGGCCTCAGGTTGAAGGGGATAGGCACAACCGGTCTATAAGAGTTGTTAAGCCATACCCATTCTTCACTGATACGGTGCTCAGCTAATTGTTCCCACTGAAACGCCTGATCTTCTTTTTTGCCAGAACTCTTCAATTTCAGGATGGGGGACAACTCAACATGTCCATCATTGTTTATATCAGCATGAAGATAGGGGACGAGTGGGGTTTTATAGAGCTTGACCTTTCTTGCCCGTTCGGATAATTCTACCTTATTGCCGGAGAATCCCGTTAATTTTTCAAAAACGGTTGCACTTTTTTTTGCTGAGATGTGAAATACCGTTTCATCGCCGCCATGAGGTGAAGTCAGCTTGATTTCGAGGCGTGGCCCGCCATCGAGCAAGTCCACTTTGATGTTGAAATGATCAAAGTCAGAAAAAATTTCGCTTAAAATATCCGCCGGACCCGGCTCGTAAGAAGAAAATGGCGAAATTCTCGCAAAAACACTGCTCGCGTCAAAAAGCGCTTTTTGTCGTGTGGGTAGCGGCTTATGACAACTCGCTTTACCCCTCTGTTCAATCCACTGCAACAGCACAGCAACAATGTGTTTGCAGATATCTCCATCTGAGGCGTACAGACACCCGCAATCCATTTCATATATTTCATGTTCATTCGAAAGAATAAAAACATCATAAGGCACTAGTTCGCTGCCAGCGACTTCCGCCGTTAATTCTCCATCATTATCATACCTTAGATTACGAACACGACCACTTCTGTAATAGGAAAATCCACGGCTATAGACGCCGTTGCCCGTAATTGACCTGATATATTCAACCGTAATGGAATCTAAAAAGGAGGCGCTCATACGTTCATACCCCATTAAAATATATTATAATTTAAGTGGCACTTGGCATACAATATATATACCACTTTCTAAAGAGAAAGTCAACTAATGACCATAAATTTTATAATTATTTTAGATGAGAATGGTGGCAGTATCAACGCTACTGGCAAATAGCGCTGAAAACCGGAAGATACCTTCTCCACCTTAAAATATTCTTATTTTTTATCCGTCAGCTTTTCCGGATACCTAATAAAATTTAAAAATGCATTTTTCTGATAAAAACATCCTCAAACTCAGGGGCTTGAGAAAGTTCCATGACTTGGGCAGTCCGGGCAACCCGGATTGCATCGTTTAGCAGTTTTTTATTTAAGAGTGCCCTCACAGCGCCTTCCAGGCTGGAATTACCCACAAAAGAAATCCTTGCGTTTATTGACTCAGGTAAAAGGCCGATGCCAAAAAGGCTCTTCTCGTTCAGGTGATAACCGAACCCCCCTGCAATGATAATTGTCTTCAGTTCCTCTGCTTTGACATTACACCTGGCAAGGAGGATTTCAATCCCGGCCCTGATTGCGGCCTTCGCCAGCTGAACCTGGCGTATGTCCTCTTGCGATATCGAGACATTATTAGTCAAACGAAAATAACGCTTTCCATCCTTATCAAATAGTTTGTTTTCATTATCAGGAACCAGCATACGTCCCCTGGAGTTTACAAGACCAATTCTAACGAGTTCCGACACCAAATCCAATAGTCCGCTTCCGCAAATACCTCTTGGCTGGCCACCGCCGATAACCTCCAAAGATAATTCATTCTCAAATCTGACATGCTCAATGGCACCTTTACCCGCTCTCATGCCAGAACTTATGGTCATCCCCTCAAAACAGGGACCGGCAGCCGTGGACGATGCAATAATGCCGACGTTCAGGATAAGGGCAATCTCACCGTTCGTGCCAATGTCGAGGAAAAGGGCAGGCACCTCTATGGATTTTATGTCGATGGCCAGGAGACCGGAAACTATATCACCTCCCACATAGGCTGAAATGCATGGGAAGGTTGTTACTGGGGCATTCGCAGCAATATCAAGGGAGAGCTCCCGGGCTGTAGTTGTGCAGGTATCAAGGGTTTCAGCCTGATAGGGATATTCGCCGATTCCCCTTATTCCTTTATTTAAAAAAATATGCTGCATCGTCGTATTGCCAGCCGCTATGATTTGATAGATATTCTCAGGTCTCGCAGCTTCTTCAGAAGATAAAACCCGTATCAAAAGATTAACGGCTGAGATCAGTTCCCTGTGCATTCTGAGAAGACCATCCCGCTGAGATCCGGCATACTTTATCCGCGACATGACATCGTGACCATAATACACCAGAGGATTCAGGGTTGAAGAACTGTTCAATACCTCACCGCTATTAAGACAAACCAGCGATGCGACCAGTGTAGTTGTTCCAATATCTATGGCTATCCCATAGGTTTGGTCTTTCGTATCGCCATTTTCCGGCAAAAGCAGATTGTCATTGCCATATACCTTTGTAGAACAAAGGCCATGTTCGTCATGCATCAGCTCTTTCTTTATGGAAGAATTGATACCATATGTCCTATTGCCTTCTGCGTAAAAACCTTCAACGATCCTGAGCGTTTCTTTTTCATGAGACGGAAGGATAACCTCAAGGTCTGTTTGCACGTGAGTTTTGCAGGCAAGTACCGTGGTAAGGATTCCCCCTGTCCTTACCTGCACTAAATCCCTTCCGCATTTGCCGATGCCACCGCATGGGCCTTCGATATCCACACCAAGGCTCCTGGCTGCCTCCAGAATCGTGACTCCTTTTGGCGCCATTCCGGTAATCTTTAAAGGATAAAATGTTATCTGCGCACTCTCTGTCATAAATTTATTGTATATGGATTTTCATTGAACATGGCGCCAATCATTCGTAGCGCAGGCATTTTGCCAGCCTTTTAGAGACTGCAGGCCGGAAGCCTGCGCTGCACAGATTTTGCGTGTCTGAAACGCAGGTTAAAAACTGCGGCTACCTGATGTCATTTCACCATGTCTGTCATAGCCTCGATATGTCTGACAGGGGTTTTGGCGCTGAGACCGCATGCCGGGGCAAGGATATCGATGCCAAAATCTAAAAGGGCTTTCGAGACCTTTTGTATTTTGTCAATAGGCCCGTTTTGCAGGAGTATGGTGCTTACGTTACCCATCAACATTTTACCCGGAAGAGAATCCCTTGCCTCTTTTATATTTACGATGGAATCAACACTAAGGGCTTCTGAGGCGAGCTTTTTGAGTGGTTCGTAAACAGAGTTTACATTCCCGCAGATATGCACGATGACCGGTCTGCCAAGGGTGTGCATACAAGTTATCATCTCGTTCAGATACGGAAGTGCAAATTCATGAAACAGTCCTGGGCCGAGTATTTCCCCGGTTGCAGACGGATCGGATATAACAATAATATCTGCGCCATTTTTCACGAGCGCTTCTCCATATCTGACGCTATTCTCTGCTAAAAAACCGAGGAATCTGTGAACATCTCCCGGTGACTGTCTGAGTGCTTTAAAAAGTGTCGTTGCTTCGACCAGAGAGGTTGCAAGACTCAGAGGACCAACCAAATTCCCTATTACGGGAACATCCGGCATTTTCTGGCTTAATATGCGTGTGCATGTAAGGATTGTGGGTAAACGGCCATTTTCATAGGGATTTAACTCCTTTAAATCCTTCCACCCTTCCACTGATGTCAATGGGTAATTTACCATATGAGGCTCAGTAATCCCGTCTCCATCCTCCACCTCTCCGCCAAGAGCCTCGGCCTCTACGGTCATACAAAAGGGGATGCCAAGGTTTTCAATTCCGGCCTCATTGTGCATGGCAATTGACAGCATGGCCATCTTCTCTGCGTCCCTATGTACTGCCGGCCAGCAACAACCCGACCGTTCCATAACCTCTCTGCTGGCCGTAGTCATCATGCCACCGGGGCTGATAACCGGCGTCCTGTCAACCTTTTCACCACGAAGTCTTTTTAACAATCTTTCTTTTTCTGTCATGATATTGTCCAGGGGAAAATTCATTGGTGGATTTGCTGCGCTTAATCCACTCAACGCTTTAACGCCACACGTCTTGTTCCGGATGGTTGACTGGTGCAGATTTATAATCCACAAGTGAATTCATGGGAAGCCGTGCAAATTTTCTCCCTGCCTCGAGGAAGGCAATTATATTCTCGTGTGGTGTCTCAAGAGGAACCTCACATCCGGTAGCCAGCACAAATCCCTTAGGGTTATCGGATGCCTTGATCATACAATCTTTCACCATGTTGGTTATAACCTCAGGATTTCCCTTGAGCATGCCATCCGCAGGGCTGACATTTCCCATCAGGCAGACCTTATCACCTACCAGTTCTTTCGCCTCCGCGAGATCGATGTTGTCGATACTCAGAATATCCGCACCACTCTCGGCCATGCACTGTATCACCCTCTTTGTCTTTCCGCAGATATGGAGCACACCCGGAAGGTTGAAAGAATGGATATGTGCATACACCTCTTTAAGGTACGGCAAGACAAACTCCCGAAAGTGTTTTTCACCTATCATTGAGCCTGTAGCAACGGGTTCAACTGTCGCCGGCACACCGCCGGCTTTTACATAGGCATCAATAAGATTTTTAACCGACTGGGTAGCAACCTTCATTACGGTATGAATCAACTCCGGATCTGTATAAAGTTCTTTAATAAAGGTCTCCGTTCCTCGCAAGGCAGCAGAGGTCGTAAAAGGCGCCCCTATGACCGGTACGATAAAGACATCGTCTCCGATGGCATCTACACAACGTTTAACTGCCTCAAGATATACAGGAATTCGGCCATCCTTCTCCGGATCTACTGGCTTTAATTTCTTAAGGTCTTCCCGTTTTTGTATAAATGGGGTTTCTACCTGGGGTGCGTCATCCTCGGGAAAATACATTTTGGTGCCCAGGGCTTCTGCCAGGGTAGAAGTCGTAGAAAAGATATAAACGACATCATGGCGGTATTTTTTAAAGCAGGCAATGTTGGCATTCCCCATATTTTTACCATGTGTGCAAAAATCTCTTACCGTGAGATGTAAGCTTCTTGATGCATAATTCAGTACCAGGGGACTTACCAGGAGTCTGTCGATCTCTTTTCCCTGCAGGATTGCCAGCATCCTCTCTTTTGGTGTCATTTCATCGGCAGAGTTCATCGTGTCCCTCCCTGGTTTTTCTCACACTCACGAAGTCCGGAGTTCTAATCGTTCGAGGTATCTGAATGGTCTGGAACAAGCCTTTTGCAACCTTGACTGCCTCGGCGGCGTTCTTCGCATACCCATCCGCACCGATATTCCTTGCAAATCCCGGGGATATAGGACCACCGCCAACCATAACCCTGGAAAGTATCCCTGCCTTCTTAAGGTCTTCAATAACTACCTGCATGCCGTCCATTGTCGTAGTCATAAGGGTAGAAAGGCAAACAAGGTCGGCGTTTAACTCTCCTGCGGCATCGACAAACTTTGAATACGGGACATTTCTGCCCAGATCATGCATTTCAAACCCTGCGTTATCCAGCATGATTTTTACCAGATTTTTTCCGATATCATGGGTGTCACCCTTAACTACACCGATAACCACCTTTTTTTTATTCCGCCCGGCATCCTTTGAGAGGTAAGGTTTGAGTGCCTCAATTCCCGCATACATGGCATCGGCACAAAGGAGGATTTCCGGGACAAAGTATTCCTCGTTTTCGAATAGCTCATTGACCTTATCCATCCCTTTTGCAAGACCATCCACGATAGCTTCATACGGATCGACCTTGCATCTTATTGCCTCAGCGGCGATTTTGCTGACACGAGCTGCGTCCATATCAATTACGGCCTGAGACAATTCATGTAAAATATCTGATTTTTCCATAGACACCTCCTGTCTGTTATTCAAAAAAACAAAAAATCTGTCCAATTAACTATTGGAAGAAGGACGGTGTCTTTCCTGCAGGATGCTATATGAGTTGGATAAAGGTTCGGCCTTTTGCCAAAGGATACACGGGGTTGCAGGGTAAAAGATGCCCTTGCAACCTTGAGAAATGCGCTAAGAGAGGATCATTGTGAGTCCATACCTTATCCAACAAACCTGGAAATGGCACCGCCACTTCAGTATGTGCGCTCACCCATACTTGTGGAACATGTGCTTTCCTCCGATCATGATTGGACTCCCCAAAGGTAATATAAGATTAAACCAACAAGGTTGCTTTACAATCTTGACATATTTATGATTATACAAATGAGTCGTCATTTTACAACTTCAAAAAGTTAGTTCGATCAGATGCCCGGCGTTATCGGATGAAGGTGGAACTCACCGCCGTATGTTGTTTTCTTACCCTGTACTATATTTTTGTATTTTTTTCATTTTTATGGTTTAATATCCACACGCTCACAAAGCACATTTTTATATCTCTGGAGGGAACAATATTATGGATATCCTGAAACAAGTTGCCGAGTTAAAAGAATTTTTGGGAAAGATTTATTGTTTTATTGAAGACAATGAAGATTCGTTCAAAGACGGAGTTGAAGCCGAAGAAATAAAAAATGAAACCTGGAAGTGGATGCAGGAATTGGCAAAATTTTTACCTGAGGTATAATGAAACGAATTTTCATTTCGAATACAGACGAATCTGAGTTATGAGCAGGGTGGACTTCGTCGTGAGCGCTCAATTAAACGTATAAGGCGTTGGTTTTTACGCCGAATCCGCCAATACCATTTCCCGGAAGGATGGATTCGCGCTCGTTTAAGCTATCCTGCCGCTACAGTCTATTTAAAAAGGAAAAGATATCTATGACGCGACCGATGTTTTACGAATTCAGACCTCAGGAACCGATTAAGGCGCCGACCGGTTCAACGCTTACCTGCAAAAACTGGGATAGCGAGGCGGCGCTGCGGATGCTGATGAACAACCTTGACCCTGATGTGGCCATCCAGCCGGAAGAACTCATCGTTTATGGGGGTGCAGGCCGTGCGGCGAGGAATTGGAAGGAATATCAAAGGATTGTAAATGCCTTGAAGACCTTAAAAAAGGACGAGACGCTATGCGTTCAATCAGGCAAGCCGGTCTATATTGCCCATACCCATGAGTGGGCCCCCCGCGTTGTTATTGCCAATGCAAACATGGTTCCCGCGTGGGCAAAGCAAGAGGTATTCGATAAATACGATGAAATGGGTCTCACCATGTATGGACAGATGACAGCGGGGAGCTGGATTTACATTGGCACACAGGGCATACTGCAGGGGACATACGAGACCTTTGCCGCCCTCGCCAAAAAGGCATTTAACACGGAAACCCTCAAAGGCAAATTCGTGCTTACCGCTGGAATGGGAGGGATGAGCGGTGCCCAGCCATTGGCGGTAACGATGAATGAGGGCGTGATTCTGTGCGTAGAGGTGCGGCGGGAACACATCGGGAAAAAAATGAAAGTGGGTTATTGTGATAAGATGACGGATAACCTCGACGAGGCGCTTCAATGGGTCTTTGATGCAAAATCCAAACAAATTCCCCTATCGGTAGGGTTGGTGGGAAACGCCGCTGAAGTCCATCCTGAGCTGTTGAAACGAAATATCATACCTGATGTTGTCACAGATCAAACCCCTGCACATGATCTGATGTCGTATGTGCCCGTTGGTAATGTGGAGTATCTCGATAAACTGAAGGAAAGGAATAAACGCGCCTATAAGGAAAAGGTGTTGGATGCCATTATCGACCATGCAAAAGCCATCTTGGCCATGCAGAGGAATGGGGCTGTGTGTTTCGATTACGGCAACAATCTGAGATCGCAGGCAGAGATGGCCGGTGTTGCTATGAGAGACTCCGACGGGCGCTACCGGTATCCGGGTTTTGTGCCGGCATTTATACGGCCTTTATTCTGCCAGGGAAAAGGGCCGTTCCGGTGGGTGGCTTTATCGGGTGACAAGACGGATATTGAAAAAATTGATGATGCGGTTATCAAAAATTTTCCTGATGACACGTCTCTTGTAAGGTGGATAAAACTTGCCAAAGAAAAGGTTCCCCAGCTGGGATTGCCGGCCAGGATTTGTTGGTTAGGATACGGTGATCGCGCAAAGATGGGTCTGATCATCAATGACATGGTGAGGAAGGGCGCCGTAAAAGCCCCGATCGTCATCGGCAGAGACCACCTTGATTGTGGATCTGTGGCATCTCCGTATCGGGAGACAGAGGATATGAAGGACGGCAGCGATGCCGTAGCCGATTGGCCGCTGATAAACTTTGCCCTGAATGCCATAAATGGCGCCAGTTGGGTGAGTTTTCATCATGGGGGTGGCGTGGGTATTGGCAATTCCCTCCATGCGGGTATGGTCATTGTGGCTGATGGGACAAAGGAAAAAGATTCAAGACTCGAAAAGGTATTAACAGCGGATCCAGGAATTGGAATAGCAAGGCATGCAGATGCAGGTTACGAAGATGCCATGCAGGTAGCAAAGGAAAAGGGGATGCAAATACCTGAATAAATTTTGGAATTTTCACATGTTGATATGTACTTTTTGTCTTTAATCTTTGATTTTTATAAATACAAAGACATTTATAATTATCCGATTTAAACTGGAAAATAGCAACTTTTTATGGAGGGTATTACGATGTCAGAACTAGCCGTTAAAAAGTGTGTTCCATGCCAGGCAGGGGCGCCACCATTGAGAGGTGAGGCGCTTCAGGCATTGCAGAAGCAAGTGGAAGGCTGGGATGTGGTGGAAGAACATCACCTGTTTAAGGCCTTTAAATTTTCCGATTTTCGCAATGCCCTTGACTTTGTGAATCGGGTAGGAGAGGTTGCCGAACAGGCGGGACACCATCCTGTAATCACGCTGACCTGGGGAAAGGCGGAGATTAAAATCTATACCCATAAGATCGACGGATTGACGGAAAGCGATTTTATTCTGGCGGCCAAGATTGATGCCCTCAATAAGTGTAACTATTCAGCGAAAATATTTTAGAATATACTTGCTTGACAGTCAATATAAGAAAAGGGAGCGAGTAAAAAGGACAAAGGCACGGAATCTCCTGGAACGATTACGGGAGTATGAGGGTGATGTGCTCAGATTTATGGACAATAAAAACATCCCCTTCACGAATAATCTGGCCGAAAACGATATCAGGATGACGAAGGTTCAGCAGAAGATATCTGGTTGTTTCCGTTCTCTGGACGGAGCAGAAAATCTTCTGCCGCATCCGTAGTTATCTCTCGGCCTGTCGAAAACAAGGGGTAAATTTAAGCCAGGCATTACAGATGGTATTTCGCGGCGAATTGCCTGATTTTGCCAGCTCGTAGCGATAGCGGGCGATATTACGCTGAATAGTTACAAATATTTACTATTTCAACGTTTTCTGAAAACCATGCTAATTTATCGGTAATTCTCTTTGCTATAGGCTTATCAAGTTTTGATAGCATATCAAATGCTTTAGGCAGAATGATTACGCTGTATTCATTCAAGACCCAGTTCCTTTATAACGGTTTCAAGCGGTATCCCTTTTTCCTTAGCCTTCATAGATTCTCTTAATTCTTCTTCAACCTCCGGTTTCAATTCAAGTCCGTAGTCTGGGTCTATAACCTCTAATACCGTGTCCTTAATAAGTTTCTTAAGCTCTCTAACGGTCATATCGCTTACCTTTTTATCTATTGTTTTTTTGTTTAATGTTTTTGTAGCCATAAACTCACCCTCTGAATAAAATAAAACGGTTACCTGCAGAACGTCACGGCTTCCACAGCTAGCCCTTATAGTCGAATATAGCTATCCGATTATCATTCTGCAACTTCCGTGACTCAATTACAGCTTATTTTAAATTATACTACCATTTAGACTTTTGTTGTCAAGCGAATCTATTGGCAAGGCAGGGTAACGTCAAAGTCAGACCAACCAATACCGAGGGGATAAGGAGTTGGGGGAAGGTTGGGCAAAAGAAGAGGAAAAAAGCCTGGAAGAGACAAGGGATGTCCCCTAACGCGACTTTCGCAATTCTAGAGGTATGCAACCCGCTGAGCCAGTAAAATCAAGGGGTCATGTAAAAAGGTCGGCACTACAAGCCGTTTTTACCTACTCACCCCTTCAAAATCAAGGGTTTCACGGGGATTCATGCCCAAAAACAACCTTTTTTGGGTGTGAATTGCGAAAGTCGGGCTAGCTTTTAAATCATCAATACGCAAGCCCATGGTGTCAGGGTTGTTTCATACCTTCTGCTTCACCAAACGAAACAATCCATGTATTTTACTACGGCCACCAGATAACGTACGGCTGATTTTGTCATTTTGAAAGATTCGACTTGTTCGATTACCCTGCTTCTGCTTTATTCTCGCATATTCTATATTCAACAGGTTGTCCGAGAATTGCCTTGAGCACCAGAGATTATACTATATATTGATCTATCGTATTAATATTAAACAATATATAGTATACATTTAAGTTTGACATTGAATTCTCGGACGACCTGTCAAGGTCAGACCCCAAGAGTCCTTGCTTGCTTACCATTAGACTTTTCATGAATGATTACTAATGCAAGCCTATGATTACTATCATTAAGTTAAGCTTCCTGATGAACCAATCTCCCTGGAAAAAGAGAATAAGATGGGTTGCTGAGATATATCTTACCGTAATGGTATTGAGTCCATAATGCGGAAATTGTTTCATGCGTCCTGTTTCATCAAAACCTTTCCTTGATATTTAATAACGGGAAAGTTGCGTCGGATCCTGCTGATAATAGAGCTTCAACTCCTCATAAAGCTCCGGGTGTTTCCGCTTGAGCTGTACGGACTTTTCGAAGAAACATTCCGTCGCCACCGCAAAAAATTCTGCCGGGTTCGTTGCACCATACGTATCCAGGACAGTCTTCCGTCCATGTTCGGCATCTTGTTGCAGATGCACATACTCTGCGCCAAGCACACGCGCCCACGCAACATACATCGAGCGACGGGGTAAAATGGGTGATCCATGGGCAGCCCCACCCTCCTGATCCAGCTGGTGTGCAAACTCATGCAATACAACGTTATGACCATCATGGATATCGGTTGCGCCGCGCAGCACATCATCCCACGACAGGACAACCGCCCCATGATGCCACGATTCACCGAGCCTGACCGAATCACCATCACGCACAATTCCACCCACCGACTCAGACACATGCGCTATATATGCGCTTGGATAGACTAATATGGAAATCATTGTCGGGTAGTAGTCCGTATCACGGTGGAGGAGAAGCACGCATGCCTGCGCTGCGACAGTGACCCTGATCTCATCCGTTATTTGCAGGCCGCCACAGCCTTCGAAACGCTTCTCAGCAAGGAAGATCTGAATATGCCCCTGAAGTTCCCGCTGATCAGCTGGTGGCAGACAACGATAAAAAGGAACATTCCGTTCAATGATTTTGAGCCACGCCATGGGTAATGGGGTGGCGCGTAACAAATCACGTCTTCGGTGCTTAAAACCAAACATACTCAAATTCCGGTTTTAAAATTTTGTTTTGCTTATTCTGCTATCAGGAAAATGGCGAATGTATCTCCATCCTCTTCTTACACTCCGTTTTCTTCCTTCTTCCATCAGGAGGAGAGCAGGCGTAAAGGCAAAAAGAAATCCTCATTCATTTAATCCTGACACGAACGAGTCGGAAAAGATTATCAACACCATAACCTTTCACCATCCTTTAATAACTCAACACCTCTTCTCTCATTGCGTTGCCCTTGTCCCTTGCCCTGAGGTTTGTAATGACGACCTTGTTGTCCAGGCGGTTGGAAAACTTCATGACACATCTCTCCCGATCCGTCTTGTTACTTCACATCTCTACCCTCATAACGACTCCGTGGAGCTTGCGTGGTGTAAGTTCGTAGAATTGCACAAAAGTAGGGGTCAGTTTTTTGATTATTGAAAATACCTTCCATATCACATTCCTGGGCACTATATCTTCAAGGCCGTAGAATATAACCTTTTCAGTTATTCCAGCCTCCTTCAGGATATCATTAACCTTCACTACTTCCATATATCCTGCTTCTATTTCAAATACCCTTAACCCATCCGCAAGGTTCACGGTAAAAGCGCCATTAACTCCGAAGGGTTCATTGAGCACGACCAACGAAACAATTATATTGTCCTCATAAACGATATTGTTCACGAACATTGTATGGATTATATAAGAAGGGATTTTTTTTATATCCCTTGAAAAGAACAGGGCAGTTCCTTTGATTTTATTCACACTTTTATAGACCTGATTGTACCCTGCCAGGAAGGTATGTAACACAAGGGGTTTGGCTCTGCGGTAAAGCCTTCTTTGTCCGTACGTGTATATTAAGATTACGCCTAATGGTATAGAAGCGATAATTATTGACCAATAACCGCCAATAGGTATCTTGTATATATTTGAAAGGAGGAACGCTATATCAACCAGTGTGACAAACGCTGAAACACTGCTCTTCAGCGCTTTACCTTTCAGATAAAATATCCACGTCATCATGATGCCGGTAATGGTCATGGTGCCGGTTACTGCCAGGCCATACGCAGCGCCAAGGCGATGAGATTCCCTGAATACAAATATAACAAACAAAACTGAAACAAGTAAAAACCAGTTAACAAACCGGATATAGATCTGCGACCTCAGTTCACTCGATGTGTAGTGTATTTTAAACATGGGCATAATGCGGGTGGTGATACCCTGGTAAACGACAGAAAACATCCCGCTGATCATCGACTGTGAGGCAATAACCGTGGCAATAATGCTGAGGACAAGAAATGGAATGTAGAGGTAAATAATACGCACCTGCTGAAAGACCATTTCAAAGAAGATGTTTTTTGCATTTGGATGTTGAATAAAAAAAGCGCCCTGCCCAAGGTAATTCAATACGAGGGCAATAAACACAAAATACCAACCCCTGATAATGGGCTTTTTCCCCAAATGTCCCATATCGGCATAGAGCGCCTCCGCACCGGTTGCACAAAGAATAACCCCTGACAAGATAAAAAAGCCAGACACCCCATTTTCCGATAGAAATTTTACGGCATAGTATGGATTTACGGCATTAATTACTTTTGGAACCTGAATTATCGAAACAACCCCTGATACCGCGAGGAATAAAAACCATACAACCATTACAGGACCAAATGCCCCTGCAACCTTTTCAGATCCCTTTTTCTGGATGGAAAAGAGGATTATTGCAATTACACCCGCAATGAGAATAAGAATTTCCTGTCTCATACCCTCAAGTCGTGGTATGAGACACATGCCCTCGACGGCGCTCAGGATGCTTATCGCCGGGGTGATCACGCCATCGCCAATAAGGAGTGATATTCCAATGAATGAAAGGAATGTAACAAAGGTTATCTGTCTGTTTGATTTAAGAAAACGAACAAGTAGCTCCATGAGCACGATAGTTCCGCCTTCCCCCCTCCGGCCAAGGCTCATGGCAAGCCAGGCATACTCCACAGAAACAAGGATTACGAGTGTCCAGATAATAAGGGAAAGGATTCCGATTACATTTGTTTCCGTAGGTTTTGTTAAAAGAAAGATAACGGGAAGGGTATAGATGGGGCTTGTTCCAATATCTCCGAAGACAAGACCGAGTGATTTTATTACCCCTCCGATGCAATTCCTATGAGCCATACATTTTGCCTTCTTTCACATCTCAATCCTCATGGCAACTCCGTGAAGCCTGCGTGTCGTAAGCTCATAGAATTGCACAAAATTCGGCGTGAGTTTTTTGATTATCGAAAAAATCCCCCATAGTATATTACTTGGCACAATATCTTCCTGTCCATAGAATATGACCTTTTCAGTTATGCCTGCATTCTTCAATATTTCATTCACCTTCAGCACTTCCTTATATCCGGCTTGTATCTCGAACACCCTTAACCCATTCGCGAGGTTGTCAATAAAAGCGCCGGTAACCCCAAAGGGTTCATTCAGCATGACTATGGAGATGATAATATTTTCTTCGTAAATGATATTATTGACGAACATGGTGTGGACAATATAAGAAGGGATTTCATTAATATTCTTTGAAAAGAAGAGGGCGGTTCCTTTAATTTTATTCAAACTTTTATAAACCTGATTGTACCCCACGAGAAAGGTTTCCAGCTTAAGAGGCTTGGCCTTCCTGTAAAGCCTTTTTTGGCCTGCGGTATATATCATAATCATGCTGAGCGGGACAGATGCTATGATAATAGCCCAGTAGCCACCTATGGGTATTTTGTATATATTTGACAAAAGGAATGCTATGTCGGCACAGGTAACGAGCAATGAGATGGCACATTTCAATGTTTTACTTTTCATGTAAAATATCCATGTCATTATTACACCGGTAATAACCATGGGGACAGCTACTGATAAACTATATGCAGCGCCAAGATTATGAGATTCCCTGAATATAGACATAATGCACAATACAGAAACAAGTAAGAACCAGTTAACAGACCCAATAAAAATCTGCGACCTCAATTCGTTCGATGTGTAGTCTACCTTAAACATGGGCATTATACGGGTAGTAATGCCCTGATAGACAATGGAAAACGTGCCGCTAATCATCGACTGAGAGGCTATCACCGTGGCAATAATACTGAGGACAAGAAACGGGATGAAAATGTAAAGGGTCTGTGTCTGCTGAAATACCATCTCAAAGAGCACATTTTTTGCATTGGGATGTTGAATAAGAAAGGCGCCTTGTCCAAGGTAGTTTAGCACGACGGCAATAAGCACAAAATACCATGCCTTGACAATGGGCTTCTTCCCCAAATGTCCCATATCAGCGTACAATGCCTCTGCGCCTGTGGCACAAAGGAATACCCCTGATAAGACAAAAAAGCCTGTTATTCCATTCTCCGAGAGAAATTTTACGGCATAGTAAGGATTTATGGCATTCATTACTGATGGAACCTGTATTATCGAAATAGCGCCTGTTGCAGAGAGCGCTAAAAACCATACAAACATTATGGGCCCAAATGTCCCTGCAACCTTTTCAGAACCCTTCCTCTGGAAGGCAAAAAGGAATATTGCTATCAAACCTGCAATAAGAATAAGGATTTCCTGTCTTACGCTTTCAAGCTTTGGGATGAGACGCATACCCTCGACAGCGCTCAGGATACTTATAGCAGGAGTAATGACACCATCTCCGATAAGAAAGGATATTCCGATAAATGAAAGGAATGTGACAAATACTATCTGTCTGTTTGACTTAAGCAGACCAATGAGCAACTCCATCAAAACAATAGTTCCCCCTTCTCCTCTCTGCCCAAGGCTCATGGCAAGCCATGTATATTCCACACAAACAATGATTATCAGCGTCCAGATGATAAGAGACAGGACACCCATTACATTGGCTTCTGTAGGTTTTATGAGGAGAAAGATAATTGGAACAGTAAATATTGGATTTGCTCCAATATCACCGAAAACAAGGCCCAGTGATTTTAGTGTCCCGCTAAGGTGGTTTCTATGCGCCATTACCTGATCCTTTGCTCTTTATGACTGGCCGGAACAAAAACCTGTATACAACTGTGACGGTAAAATCATTGGGATGTATTTTTAATAGGATCATTTCAGGAATTTTCGAGAGATTGGTGGTATTGGTCAGGGCTATTTTTCCGGTTCGAAAATGGTTGGGGCAACGATTCTCCTTAAACCGGCACCTTTGGCAGCATCCATGACATCAATGATGACACCATAAGAGACATTTTTGTCTGCCCGCATAACCAGGGTCTTGTCATCTTGTTTGGAAAAGGCGTTCTTTAACACAGGGATAAGGTCTTTTCTTTCAACCGGTGTGTTTTGGAAAAATAGCTTTCCATCCTGAGAGATAATTAAGACCCGCTCCTCGATTTTGCTTGTAGAGGCATATTTGGTTGAGGGGAGTTCCAGCTTGATGTTTGGCTGTTCAATGAAACTGGAGGTAACCAGAAAAAACAGGAGTATCAAAAATAGCATGTCCACCATAGAGGTAAGGTTGATAATATTTTTTGTTACACGTTTTTCCCTGAAACGCATGGTTATTTTTTCCCGGTATTTTCTGAAGGATACAATTTATTGAGAAGTTGCATGGAATACTCTTCCATTTCGAGGGTAAAGGTATCCACCTTTTTGTCAAAATAACTATAAGCAACCAAAGAGGGAATCGCAATAAAAAGGCCTAAAACTGTAGTCCGAATCGCTTCTGCAAGCCCTCCCGAAAATGCCTTTGCCTGTCCCAGTCCAAGTTCAGATATGATTCCGAAAATATTCTCTAATCCCAGGACTGTTCCCAACAATCCTAATAAGGGGGCTACAGCGGTAATGACCTCCAGCACCAGAAGTCTCTTTTCAAGTGTCTTGGTTTCCTGACGGCCGGCGGCCTGAATATCAACAAATTTTTCCTCCCGCGAGAGATGGTTATTTATGAGAATCCGTCTCAGCAGGTTTGAAAAAGGACCTGGTATCACCTCGCATTTTGATATCGCAAAGGGTATATCTTCATAACTGCGGATTGACTCTATGGTCTGAATGATCTCAGGCCGCAATATTTTATTCCTGCGGAGATTTATTGTCCTTTCGATAATTACTGCAAGCGCTAAAACAGAACAAATTAACAGTGGTATCATGATAGGACCACCGCCTATAAGCCATTCCAAAGTAGTATTTCCTCCTGTTCGTTAAACAAAAATAATATTGTTAAGGCGTAATCACAGAATTTTATATTAGAAAAAATAGAAATTAAACCTTACATCAATTGATGGTTCCTTGATTTTCGATGGAAAGGGATTCAGTGGCGCTGCGTTTTGAATCGAGGATACAAGCCGGGAGGCAAGATTAAAATTCCCGGCATCATCCACAATTTTTACTTCACTGATAGAACCATCTGGTAGTACTTTAAATTCTACAACGACCGGCTTGTCGTCTCTGGTTTCCAGTTTTATCTCCGCGCGGGTTCCATATCCCAGGAACCAGTACAGGGATATTCTGTCTCTGATATGTTTAAAATAATCGGCATACTCATGTTTTTTGACGTTAAAAGAAGGCGCACCAGGGATCGCTGCATTGGATATCGTATCTTCAAAAAGCACCGGGTCTTTATTTGCCCCTTCTTTCTTTGCATTCACGTTAAAGAAGACTTTGGGTTTCTTCAAATCACCCGGATTTTCCTGCATATCCAATCCCCTTTCAAGCCTGCGTTGAGGTTCAAAACCTGGCAATTCGGATGAAGTCACAGGCGCTTCAGATTTAAGTGTCCCGGTGTTCTGTGTTTCCTGTGTATTTTTCATTTCATTGAGTTCCTTTGCCTTCGTATTGTTCTTTTCTGCTGCTTGTTCCTGGGCTAACGACGTCAATAATTCCCCGTTTGTTTCAGATTCCTTATGTACTTCATCCTGCTTGTCTGCAAAGAGCACCCCTTCGCTGTGGGATAAAGGTTCTGTTGTTTCTTCTGGTTTACCCCAGCGGCCGATGGTGAGTCTTTCCCTTCGGGATGTTTGCATGGTATTTGCTTGTCCTGCCGTTTCGCCCGGGTTGATTGTTTTTCCATCTTCCATCTTTTCCCTTTTCCCTTCGGATGGCACGTGAGGTTCTATCAGTCCGGGTGATTTTGTCATCGGCTCTTGCTTCTGTAATCCTTCAGGCAGATTGGCAAGCCGGGTTGGAGAATTTTTATCATGGGCACTGTCTTCTGAAATAAACGCCTGTGCTGTTACTTCCGCTCCTTGTGGTTGTTGCTGGCTGTCATAAGGGGAGCCGGCATTCCCCTTGCCCAATAGAGGCGCCTTGGAGCGTCCTTCTGCGTGTGGTTCATTATTGACCGGCTGCGCAGTGTCAGGAAAATTATCCTTTGCTACGGCGCCCTTTTCACCAATTTTATCGGTATCAACGTTTGTCTCCTCATCATCCGCGTTATCAGAGGTATCGGTAAATATCTTGTATTTCTTTTTTTCAGCATCTTTCTCTTTTTTCAGTTCACTTTCATCGTGTTTGGAATCTAAATCAGATGTATTTTCAATTTGAGTGTCCGTATTTTCAAATTCCAAAGTAACTGCATATTCACTTGGTTCGCGAATAAAACTTTCCCGGAGCGAACTTAAGCTGAGAATTTGATTTGCCTGGGGAGACATGAAGATAAGAATGGCATGGATGGCCAGGGATGCGGCAACAAGAAGTGAAAACAGGTATTTGTTAAAAAATTCTGTGCGAGATTTAAAGAACATAATATTGTATTAGATATTTGCAAGAGATGCTTTAAGTTCATATATGGCTATATGCTGTAACTAAAGTTAGAATGTATAATTGAGTCCCGGTCATTCTGGAAAGTGTACAGCATAGGTATTTTGTTGTCAATGGGATTTTAATACGAGGGTCAGGCATGAAATGTTGGAAATAAGCGTCTTAACCTGTGTCCCGGTGCAGATTTCATGTTGCATATTTTTAAGTACAACTCCCTGCAGCGCTTTTTTTAAGCCTCGATAACAAAAAATCAACGATAGAAGAACTCTTGTCATCGATATGGAAAAAAGGTATATTGATTTCCAGTTTTGTGTCACCGACAACGGCTATTAAGTTTTGGTCGTCCTTGCAAACCAACCCGGCGCTGATCTCTGAGCGAAACACCTCGATCTTTGGAATAGTCTGTGTTTTGTAACCCTCGGCGAGAATAATGTCCATATCATATAAATAGGTGTTTACAATTTCTCCCAGGGGAAGTTCCCCGGATATTATGCGTATGACACCCATCTTCTTTTCTGAAGCCACGACAACCGCATCGGCGCCAGCCCGGGTGTGTAACCAGCTATCCTTTCCTTCCTTATCCAGTTCGAAGCTATGATGACTGTGTTTGATAGTGGCAACCTTATAACCCCTCGATTTCAGTTCCCGAATGAGCTTTACGATAAGAGTAGTCTTGCCACTATTGGATTTGCCTACAAAGGATACAATGGGTACTTTTGGTTGCATAATTAACAAGTTAGGGACGAACACGGACAAACAGAGTTTGTCCGTGCCACCCTGATACACGCATAAATAAAATAAAAATTTCTATACAATTAAATTATAAAAGATATTTTTTAAAATAAAAAGAAATTTTGTAACCATTTGAGGTGTTGTTTTAGTTCTTGTTTGACCTTGACAATCAACTTTTGGGGAATTACAATTTTGTTTATCTGGAAAAGTTTTTTAAAAGATCGATTTCCCCGTAAAATGCGACACAATAACCATTCCACAAGGATCGATCCTGCAAAGGGCATTTTCAACGGCTAATCACTTTAATGATTTCAGAAGGGATTTTTCTTTATGGATAATACGGAAAAGATCGTGGACAGACGGCAGCTTTTTAAAGAGTTGTTTGTCTTTATGGGGAATAAAGTTGCGGATTATGCCAGTAAAAAAGTCGATCGGGTAATGCCGAAGGGAGATTATTTGCGTCCGCCTGGCGCTGTTGAAGAGACAGAGTTCCTTTCCCTGTGCACCCGATGTGACGAATGCATCAAGGCGTGTCCGGCGAAGGCCATCAAGAGGTATCATGGGCTGATGGACGTGGCCGTGGGTACACCGGTTATTATGCCCAGGGAAAATCCCTGCGTCTTGTGCAACGGATTGTTGTGCATTGCAGCCTGTAAAGAGGGGGCACTAAAACCTGTTGAGCGTGCAGATAACGTAAAGATGGGTGTTGCGAGGATTAATCAGTCGCGTTGCCTGGCGTGGGGAGGGCAGGATTGCCAACTCTGCTTTATAAAATGTCCTCTGCAGGGGGACGCGATTTATCAGGAGGACGGCAAACCCATGATTCATGCAGAGAAATGTGTAGGTTGTGGAGTTTGCGAATATGCGTGTCATACGATAAACAACACCTGCGCAATTAAGATTATACCGGAAAGGTAGTTTTAAGTTTAAGGATACAAAGTTATGGACATAAGGTTTGAAGGGGGATGTGATGTCAGACTGTAAGATTCCGTTTACCTGTGAACTCTGTGAGAAGCAGTTATCGTGCCAATTGGATCAGATAGAGCATAACAAGTGGGCAATAGCCCAACGTATGAAGGATATTAATTATAAAATCGTTGTAATGAGCAACAAGGGAGGTGTGGGCAAGAGCACGGTAACAACAAACCTTGGCGTTGCATTGGCCAAAATGGGATACAGGGTCGGAATAGCCGATGCAGATATCCACGGCCCTAACATTCCTATGATGTTGGGTGTGGAGGGAAAAAGACTCAAGGGCAGCGGCGGTGGCGTATTGCCTTTGGAAGTATTGCCAAAT
Organism: Candidatus Brocadia sp.; assembly: GCA_013360945.1. GTDB lineage: Bacteria > Planctomycetota > Brocadiia > Brocadiales > Brocadiaceae > Brocadia. The sequence continues at coordinate 8,933 of JABWAQ010000037.1, read as the reverse complement.
TTAAAGGTTGCATCTCTTTCTTTTTTAATTGAGGATCCATCGATGCCGGTCATCTGGCGGGATTCTGCAAAATGGGATTTTCTCTGCGAATTGATGGGAAGTGTATGCTGGGGGAATTTGGATTATCTTTTGGTGGATTTACCGCCGGGAACCGGCAATGAAGCGATTTCTATTATCGAACTTATTGGAAAGGTAGACGGTTCTGTGATCGTTACAACACCCCAGGATGTGGTATTGTTAGACGTAAGAAAAGCGGTATTTTTTTCCCGGGATAGCAACGTGCCTATTATCGGTATCGTAGAGAATATGAGTGGTTTGATATGTCCTCATTGTAACACACAGATTGATGTGTTTAAAACCGGGGGGGGTGAGAAGATTTGCAGGGAATTGGGTGTGGAATTTCTTGGCAGGATACCATTAGATCCGGGGATTACAGAGAAATGTGACAGCGGTGAGGCATTTGTAGCTGCCTATCCTGATTCAGATGCGGGAAAGGCCTTTGATGAAATAGTCAAAAAGTGTGAAGTCTTTGTTAAGACCCGCAAAGAGGAGCTCGGCAAAGTCACAGAGTTTAGGGACGTCCCTTTTCTGGGTAAAGTGCCGGTAGATCCAGATTTTATTGAAAAAATCCAATAACGCAATTGAGCAATTTAAGTGAATTTATGATTCGGAAGGTGCCTATGGTTTGTAACCATGCAATTCTAAAATAGCAGGTTTAGACTTTAAAGATGGGAAGATAGTTTGCCTGATACTATTTTCCATTGACGTTCTTTACTTGTTGATTCTCACGCATCAATTGCCTATTTGAACCTTCCTTCTTTTGCATTTGTAGCGTATCATTCCACGGTATGTTTAATGTCCTAATGAGTATGCAACAATGATACACTAATTCAATTCGTGCACATAGAATAGCGATATGTTCAGTTCAATCAAGAACAAATTAATTTTTCTATTTTTGATCGCTGTCCTCACGCCACTGCTGGTAATGCGACTTATTGCATATCCTTCCGCACAAAAGGCCATTCAGAAAACAACGATTAGCAATTTGCAGTTGATCGGTTCACAGAAGATATCACAGGTAAGCGACTGGTTAAACAGGTTAAAAAGTGATGCAGAGCGCATCGGCATAAACCCGTCCGTGCTACGCGCAGTAACCTTGGGAAAGACGGATACCAGCGCCATTTCTCAACTTTTCCCCCACCTATCTCGTGAGGTTTGGTTTCGCCGGTACATGATTTGTGACGCATCAGGGAATATCAGGGCATCCTCGGATGACAGGATGATAGGTTTAAATATAGCTAATGTTGAAGGTTTCAGTCAAGCTGTTGAAGGCGGGACCTCCGTTTCAGATATTGTATCCTCCGTTTTCTATGATTCAGATGAGTTTGGGAACAGGGCCGACAGGCTGCCTGTTATGTACATCTCTGTTCCGGTAAGAAACGAAGAGGGGTATGTGGCAGGGGTGATGGTGTTTCAGATCGACCTGTCTGTTCTCAATAAAGAGATGCAAGAGAAACGGTATGGAGATAGTTATGATGCCTACATCATCAATCAACATGGTTTGATGATTACAGAATCCAAGTTTGCCGGTCAGTTAAGGCAAATGGGGTTAATCAGGGAGAGAACAACGCTGGAATTGGCTGTCGTTGATCCACAAACGAAGCAATTTACTCCGGGCGTAATATCGTGTTTAAAGGGTATCAATGGATTTAATGTGGACGGCTACACGAACTACGCGGGAGAAAAAGTAGTTGGGGTATGGCAATGGATCCCTGAACTCAAATGGGGTGTCATTATTGAAATAAGCGCCGATGAAGTGTCTTTGGCTATGAACAATTTGAAGAATCCTATCTCGGTGACGCTTTCCTATTTAACTATCACAGGGGTAATTTTGGCGATTGCCGGGATTGCGTTTGCCCTGGTAATTGGGCAGACGATTGCCAATCCTATTATGAAATTGACAACGGCAACGCGGAAGATGTCGGCAGGGGATTTATCACCGCGCGTAACGATAAAAACTCAGGATGAAGTGCGAGAGTTGGGTGATGCATTCAACGTGATGGCAGAATCAGTACAAGAGAATACAACGAAGCTGCAAGAAGCCAAAAATTTCCTAAAAAGCATACTGGTCAGTTCTACTGAACATTCGATAATTGCCGGTGATCTCGATGGAAATATCCTGGCGTTCAATGAGGGTGCGAAAAGGATGTTCGGATATGAACCTGAGGATTTGATAAAAAAATCCAATATCCAGATATTGCATATAAAAGAAGATGTTAAATCAGGCAAGGTTAAAGAAATGCTGAAAACGGCGCTGCTGACAGGCCGGTATAAGGAAGAAATGCAATTGGTGCGAAAAAATGGCGAGGCGTTTACGGGGTACAGCATCTTAACACTGAGACAATCAACTCATGGAAACCCCATTGGTTTTGTTATGATAACAAGAGACATAACGGAACAAAAATTATTAGAGCAGGAACTGCACAATTATACGGAGCGGCTGGAAAAAATTGTTGAGGAAAGGACGCACAAATTAAGGGCATCAGAAGAAAAATACCGGCGTCTTTTTGAGACCAGTAAAGATGTCGTGTTTTTTTGTGATACAGAATGCCGGTTTGTAGATATTAATCAGGCAGGTGTGGACTTGTTTGGCTACGAGTCGAAAAATGAGATCTTGAAATTGAACCTTGTCCATCACTTGTTCTTCAGTCCGGGCGAAGGGAAAGCGATTAAGGAGATGGTATGTAAAAATGGTTTTATCAAGGATTATGAGGTAGAATTGAAAAAGAAAGACGGTGTCAGGGTGCCCTGCCTGATGACAAGTAATCTCAGACGGGATGAACGAAACAATATCATTGGCTATGAGGGGATCATTATCGATCTGACAGAGAGGAAGAAGATAGAGCAAGAGAAGGATATCATGAATAACATCAATAAAATTCTTGCTTCAAACCTGGACATTCGGGAAGTGTATAAATCCTTCAGCGAGGAACTTAATAAGGTCGTCGGTTTTGACCGTATGAGTATAACTCTTCTTGATGAGAAGAGAGATGAATTTTTAATCTTTGCGGTTTCGAAAGATTATCATGATTCCAGATTAGAAGAGGGGATGCATTATTCTAAATACGGAACGCTGGCTGGAAAGGTTGTTGAAAACGGTGAAGTTTATATGGTTAATGATACTTCCCGGGGCTCTTTCTCCACAGACCTCATCTTGTTTAAAGAGGGGATCAAGTCACGGTTGTCGTATCCACTGATATGCAAGGGCGAGATTATTGGAAGCCTCAACTTTGGGAGTAAAAATGTGCATAATTATTCTGAAAGCCACGTTGACACTATTAACAAGATTGCTCCGCAGCTGACTATTGCGATTGACAACACATGCCTTTTTGATAAAATCAAAGAATCAGAGGAAAAGTACCGGAATCTCGTTGAAGACATCGAAGATGTCATATTCAGATTGGATAAAAAAGGGAGGTATTTGTTCCTTAATAGCGCGTTGAAGAATGTAACGGGATATGATCCCCGGGAATTTTACGTAAATCCGTTCATTGCTATGGAAATGATTCATAAGGGCGATGTAGAATTGGTTCGGGAGACAACGCGAAAGGTCATTGACGGCGAATTAAAAGTGTCTAAAGACCTGGAATACCGGATTTATCGAAAGAGCGGAGAAGAACTCTGGATATCTCAAAATACGTATCCAATCAAAAACAAAAAAGGCGGCATTATTGGGATTGAAGGGATTATGCGGGACATCACGGATAGTAAAAAAATCGAAGAACAGATACGGCGTTCAGAACGGTTGGCCTCAATTGGCGAGTTGGCTGCTTCGATTGCCCATGAGATCCGCAATCCCCTTGGCGCCATATCGAATTCAGTAGGCATGTTGAAAAGGGACTTATCCCTGAAGGGTGACGATCAAAAGTTATTTGAGATGGTGGTCGAGGAAACGGAAAGACTCAATAGCATTATTACCAACTTCCTTACCTTTGCGCATCCGGCGGAGTATCATTTTGTCAGGAGTGATATTGTTGAAATTATTGATGAAACACTCTTTTTGCTGGAACAGGATGCTCGGTTTCATGAAGAAATCAAGATTGTGAAGGATTACGAGAACGATATTCCCGGGATCTCTTTAGACCGGAATTGGATCAGGAAGGTCTTCTGGAATTTATTAGTGAACTCGATTGACGCAATGCCGAGTGGTGGAAAAATTTATATCCGTGTAAGAAAACCGAAGACGCCGGAGAATTGCGGAATAGAAATTGTCATTGCAGATACGGGCACAGGAATCCCCCCTGAAACCCTCAGAAAGATATTTGAGCCCTTTTTTACTACAAAAAAATCAAAGGGCACGGGATTAGGACTTTCCATTGTGCATCGCATCGTAGACAACCATGGTGGTATAATAGACGTTAAGAGTAAGCGGAATAAAGGGACCATGTTTACGATCCGATTACCGCTAAAAAATAATCAAATGAAGACTGTTTTGACGTAGGTTCATACAGACGTATGTTTAATATTCTGGTTGTTGAAGATCAAAAAAATATGCGAGAATCGCTGGTAATAGCCTTTAAGAGGGCTGGTTATAACGTGGATAGTGTTGAAAATGGGGAAAAGGCGGCAGAACTTCAAAAAGGCCATTTTTACGATTTGGCCATCGTGGATCTTAAGATGGAAGCCATGGATGGTCTGGAGACGCTAACACGTATTAAACATGTTAATCCATCGACTGAGGTTATTGTTATGACCGCTTTCGGTACGATTGACAGCGCAATTCAGGCGATGAGAAAAGGGGCCTACGATTACGTTACAAAACCTTTTCAGCTATCCGACATCCTTTCCGTGGTCGAACGGGCACTGGAAAAGAAGCGCCTGTCTGACAAGGTTAATATCCTGCAAAAAGAGGTCAGGGGAAAATATAAATTTGAGGGTGTCATAGGCAATTCCCCTGTCATGATGCGGCTTTTGAATATCCTTGTAGAGCTGACAAACAGTGAAAGCACCGTGCTGATAACCGGAGAGAGCGGCACGGGAAAGGAATTAGTCGCTCGCGCTATCCATAATAACAGCCGCAGGAGTGATAAGCCATTTGTCGTGGTGAATTGTGGCGCTTTGCCGGAAAATTTACAGGAGAGTGAATTGTTTGGTCACGTCATGGGTTCATTCACAGGGGCGGTGAAAGATAAAAAAGGTATTTTCTTGGAGGCGCAGGGGGGCACCTTATTTTTAGATGAGATTGGCGAGACGTCATTTTCGACTCAGGTTAAGCTCCTTAGATTCCTGCAAAACGGTGAAATTCGAAGAGTCGGTGATAATAAACCGATTTATCTCGACATTCGAATCATTGTGGCAACGAACAAAGACCTTGATGAGGCCACGAAAAACGGCTCTTTCAGAAAAGACTTGTTTTACCGGCTTAATGTCATCAGAATCCATTTACCACCCCTCAGAGAAAGAAAAGAAGATATTTCTCTGCTCATCAACCATTTCGTGAATATGTACTCAAACAAGCTTAAAAAGAAACCACTGGAGATAGCAGGGGATACCATGGCGCTCCTCTTAAATTATACGTGGCCAGGGAATGTCCGGGAGCTGGAAAATGTAATTGAGAGGGCTGTTACTCTGACGAAGGGAGGGCAGATTAGCGTAGCCGACCTGGCATTACAAAGTGAGCCTCCTGGTGATACCATGAATATTATGATCGAGACGGGAGGTATCCGGGCAGCCCTCGCACAGGAGGAGAGAAAGACCATTATCGAATCTTTACGAAGACATGCGGGAAACAGGAAACAAGCCGCAAGTAATCTGGGAATCTCCACGACAACCTTGTGGAGAAAGATGAAGGAATATCATATCGTGTCGAAAACGAATTATAATACGGAAAATATTTAGCGCAGCGTTGTAAAGGTTCATGTTATGAGTATCGTAGACAAATATTTGAGAAGAATAAATCGATTAAGAATATCGGTAACAGACCTCTGTAATCTTCGGTGCATTTATTGCAGACCGGAAAGCGGATTGGACCTCTCGAGGCATAAGGACATTTTAACCTACGAGGAGATCGTGGCTGTTGTGCGACATGCCGTCAAGCTGGGGATCAAAAGCTTTCGCCTGACAGGGGGAGAGCCACTGGTCAGAAAAAATATAGAAAACTTGCTGAGGATGTTAGGAGATGTCCATGGTATCGAGGATTTAGCCATAACGACAAATGGCATCTATTTAAAAAAATATGCAAAGATTTTGAAAGAAATAGGGTTATTCAGACTAAACATCAGCCTCGATAGTCTGGAAGACTCAAAGTTTGAAAGGATCACCAGGGGCGGGAAATTAAGAGACGTCCTGGATGGGATTGAGGAAGTCCTTCACCTGGGATTTAAAAACACAAAGATCAATGTTGTTGCCATGAAGGGAATTAATGACGACGAGTTCGAGGAGTTTGCGAAACTTACCCTGGAACGCGAGCTCGAGGTGCGTTTTATTGAATATATGGCGATGAATAAAGAGAATCTGGCCTCTGAGGACAAGTATATCCCAATGGCTGACATTATTGATATCATTGAAAAAAATAACGAACTCATAGCGCTTCCTCCTCCCATGCGGGGAAGCGGCGCCGCGAAAGTATATAAGATCAAGGGTGCAATGGGAATATTGGGTTTTGTATCAGCTGTGAGTCAGCCTTTTTGCAATTCGTGTAACCGGCTCCGTTTGACCTCTGACGGGAAGCTTCGTTCCTGCTTATTATCCGGAGGAGAAGTCGACTTGAAGGCTATTCTGCGAAACGATCCTGCTGAAGAACAACTTACCGATGCGTTTCTCCGCGCTGCAAACCTGAAACCCTCTGTCCACTCCGGCAAAGGGCACGTCGTGATGCACCAGGTGGGGGGATAGAGAGAATCCTGTTCCCGTCCTTACCCAGTCACTCTTAACAGACCAATTGCACGGCACTCTGTGGTTGTGTAAGGTTGGGTAGTAGAATGTAAGCAAAACCCAACATAAACCGTTTGTAACATTTTAAAAATTTTTTGCCTGGTTTTACGTCTCAATTCAATCCGCCTGTTTTTATTTGTTGGATTTCTCATCTCAGCCCACCCAGACTGATATCATACTCTACGATGGTTAGGTAAGTTTGTACATTTCTATTCCTGCAATTTTTATGTAGGGCTTGGCACCGCCTGCCGGATCACTGAAAAAGATGCTCGCCCTGAGTAAGGCGAATGGCCTGATTTTTTTAAATCCCCCTTAATAAAGGGGGATTCAGGGGGTTGTGTTTTTCCTGAGTTTTTACAAAGTAATACAATAACATGCAAATCATCAGGAAAGGAGGTTTTTTAATGAGTAAGATCAGAAAAGTTGCTGATATTGCGAAAAAGAAGTTAGGCAGTTTGGGCAAGGCGAAGGACTGGGTAGTACAGGAAATCAAAAAGTTTACGGAAGGTGAAATCACGCTGACGGAAGGTTTCATCAATGACTGCATCGGCGAATTCACGTAAAACCATGCGGTCGAATTGCACGAAGGTCGTCTTGTTTATAAAGCAACAGACCTTGTACCGGTTGCAAAGAAGCTCGAGATCGCCTGCGCGTATGATTCATGCGATCTTCACAACGATACGAAGGCGATAATCATCAAACTCTTTGACCTCAAGCCATTCTACCTGAAGCCGGCATTACTTGCGGTCCCCATAAAATATCCGTTCATAAAAATCTCAAGGGATGCGGATGACACACGACTGGTCGCCTGCCACTTGAACGAAATACCTTCACTCAGAAACAACAAGATACTGAACAGCCCGTTCCTGAAATACCTCACCATACAATACCTGAAATGCGAGGAGGGCAGGGTCACGGTTAAACTGAAGCTGGCATGGAGATTGGGAGACATCATCAATGATGTAGGGGCGATTGTATCAAAAAAGGGCGTATCAATGGAACCGGGTCTTTCTGTTTAATTCTCCGGCAAAGGAAGGCGGTCGGGGTGGCACGGACAAACGGAGTTTGTCCGTGCTGGGCTTGCATCTGGTACCGGATTTCATAAGCAAGTTGTAGGATAAGTGACGCGTTAGCGTACTCATCAAATAACAGGAGCGGCATGAGGGGAAAAAACTATTTCCGACCACATCAGAAGTCCTGAAAAGTAAGCGGCAATTTCTTGATTTGCTCAAAAACAAGTAGGGTAGGTATCACCTACCAAAAATTAAGTAATGGAGATGCGTGTTGTACGAACTATCGGATAGAAATGGTTTTAAAAAAGGTTTATTTTGGCAGGCAATGCTCTGCCCTACTTGTCTAAATTCCTGTATAAAAGAGAATTTTTTCCTGAATTTCCTGCTTCCTTCTGATGCAATAAAAATTATTTTTACTTTTTTCAGCGAAAGGGGTTAAATATAGCGGCTCGTGATTGTAATGTGTGTAATGGTCGTGGATATGTGAATGAAGGATGCCCATCCTGTAATGGAAGTCCTTCTAAGTATGTTGACGATGAGGGACGTCCTGATGATTGTTCAACATGTGGTAATGGCGGATGCATAGAAGAGTCATGCTTTCTTAATTCAATTTCAATAGTAGTTTTCTGTTAGTTTGTTTTTTTGTATATGCTGATTGTAGAGTAAAACACTGGCGTAGTGGCTACAGGCTGAGGTTTGTATTCCCCGTTTCTCTCCGTTTCCTCTGAGAGTGTCACACTATCACAACCATACCCTATTTCTAACATCTTCTCGTTAAACCGTACGTGAGGTTTTCCCTCATACGGCTTTCCTGTGCTCTTCGCAACAAGGCATATGCACCTATCGACTTGGACTTGCTTTCGGGAAAATATACCGTATCCGGTAGTCAACAGGCCGTCCGAGAATTCACTTTTCCGTGATTTCTCAAGTCATAAGTCCTTGTAAATCAACATCCGAACTTTTACGATTTTGCATTCTCGGACAGCC
>JABWAQ010000127.1 GCA_013360945.1 Candidatus Brocadia sp. | reverse complement strand
CGTTATCACCGACGTCAACGTCGTCTTCCCATGGTCCACATGCCCTATCGTCCCTACGTTTACATGCGGCTTCGTCCGCTTAAATACCTCTTTACCCATACATTCCTACTCCTCTTTTTTTAAATCCTTCACCCTTGTAGTTTAATTTTGTATTTTTATTTTTTATGGAGCTGCTGATGGGATTTGAACCCATGACCTCGTCCTTACCAAGGACGTGCTCCACCACTGAGCTACAGCAGCAAATATAAAACAACAAAAAACCTATAGTATATAATGTGTTTCTCTAGCTTATCTTTATCGTTTCTATTTACAGAAGCGTAGAAGCATAGTAGTTTACCACAAAAAAATTAAATGTCAAACACAAATAAATAATTTATATGTATCAATTTTAAACATGTCAAAGCGGGCGATGGGAATCGAACCCACATGACTAGCTTGGAAGGCTAGGGCTCTACCATTGAGCTACGCCCGCGACTATAGTCACATCAAAAAAACACAAACCACTATGACGGATGGCATACTCGTTAAAATGGTGGGTGGAGGAGGATTCGAACCTCCGAAGGCTATGCCAACAGATTTACAGTCTGTCCCCTTTGGCCGCTCGGGAATCCACCCTTTTTATACGGTAAGAAGCAAACTCTGGAGCTAGCGGTGGGACTCGAACCCACAACCTGCGGTTTACAAAACCGCTGCTCCGCCGTTGAGCTACGCTAGCTCAGAAAAACAATTATATTATCAAAATTTGAATAGTATTCAAGAAAAATTTACACCCGGCATCAAATACTTGAAAGATACCCTTCGTAATTCCGTTTCACTTCGCCGATGCTGTCCTCTCCAAATTTTTCCAGGAACGCCCTGGCGATTTCAAAAGCGACCATAGATTCGCAAACCACAGAAGCGGCCGGTGCCGCACACACATCCGATCTTTCATACGTGGCCATAATTGGCTCTTTTGTCAATAAATCCACTGATCGTAATGGTCTTTTCAATGTCGGAATCGGCTTCATATATGCCCTTACTATAATCGGTTCTCCATTACTTATGCCGCCTTCTATTCCTCCGGCATTATTTGTAAACCTTTTAAATCCGCCGGTTACAGACCTGTTCGGCCCCGGCTTTTCATAAAAAATCTCGTCATGGACCTCTGAGCCGAACTTATTGGCCGCATCACAACCCAAGCCCAATTCAACGCCTTTGATTGCCTGAACGGACATCACGGCACTTGCAAGTCTCGCATCCAATCTGAGATCCCACTGCGTATGACTTCCCAACCCTATGGGTAATCCACAAGCAATCACCTCAATAACGCCACCGAGGGAATCGCCTTTTTCTGCCGTCTGTTTTATCTTTTCAATAATCTTCTCTTCAATATCCTGGTCGATACCGTATATGGAACTCTTGTCACGAATCTTTTCTGCAACACCAACGTCTTTAACAAATTTATCCGAATTAATCCCCCCGATCCCTTTGACATAACTAAATATGTCTATTCCAAAAAGCGAGAGGAGAATCTTTGCCACAGCGCCAGCTGCCACCCTTGCGGCTGTTTCCCTTGCACTTGCGCGTTCCAATATATTTCGCACGTCCTTTTGATTATATTTTATACCACCAGCCAAGTCCGCATGGCCCGGTCTTGGGCGTATAACGGGAGGCAACTCATCAATTTTATAATCACTATTTTTAATCACTAAACAAATCGGACTACCCAGGGTTGTATTTTTCCGAATCCCGGAAAGAATCTCCACACGGTCTTCTTCAATTTGCATTCTCCCACCTCTGCCTAATCCCCCCTGCCTCCGTTTCAGTTCCTTGTTGATAACTGCTTCGTCAATGAATACTCCGGCCGGAAAGCCTTCAATCATTGCAATCAGGCATTTTCCGTGGGACTCTCCTGCAGTTTTAAAATATAGCATCCTGTCTCTCCAAAATCGCAAATTTATTATTTCATTGCCTAAAAGAATTTCTCTGTGCTAGAATCTTGGAATTATATATGTAATAACGTAAAATGACAATGTAAAATATACCCTATAGCATTACTGTGTGAAATCTTTCTTTTTTTACAAGTTCTTTACTACCCCCTTGATCCCCCTTTGTTAAGGAGGACTTGGTTGCGGCTGTGCTGTGTTTATGTACAATCTTTTCATTAGCCTGCGTTATTTACGAAAGAGAAAGATATCTTTTTTTGCCGTGGCTGGAGTTGCCGTTGGAGTAATGACCTTGATCGTCGTGCTTTCGGTGATGAATGGATTTGACCAAGAACTCCGGAGCAGAATAAGGGGCACGCTGGCACATATTATTATTTTAAAAGGTGGCATGTACGGACTCGAGGATTATAAACAGGTCATCAAAAAGGTAAAAACCTTTAAACATGTAGTTGCCTGCGCACCCTATGTGGAGGGTCCGGCGCTTATCAAATTGAGAAATAGAAAGGAATTCGTCTACTTCAAAGGAATTGACCCCCATGCAGAGGCAAGCGTAAGTGATTTTAACTCATACATCGCCCCTTTCGGAAATCACCCTGAAGACTTGCTCAAAACCCACGGAGAAAAAAATACCGCCAGCGCCTTTGGTGGCTCAGAGCTGCTCAGGATTGGCCCCGGTGAACCTGAAAAAGACCCGGAGAGTTTCATCCAAAATGGCGAGCAGATCGTCCTGGTCACCCTGAAAGAATGGGACAAAATTAGCGTGAAGGCATTTGTCATTGCTGGAAAATTCAAGTCAGGCATGTACGACTTTGATAAAAACTATGTATACATCCCCCTCACCGTGGCCCAAGAACTGACGGGTTCAAAGGAAAAAGACGCCGTTACCGGGATAAGCGTAAAATTAGATGATTACCGTTACGCCAATCAGGTGAGAGACAAACTGCAGGCTGCACTGGGCTTTGAATATTATGTACAAACATGGGAAGATGCAAGAAGGACGTTCTTAACTGCTGTAATGATGGAAAGACGTGTCATGGCATTTATATTGTTTTTTATCATTGTGGTGGCCGGATTCAATATCCTGGCCATACTCACCATGATCGTCCTTGAAAAATCCAAAGATATCGGCATTCTCAAGGCGCTCGGCGCAACTACTCAGGGTATCATGTCTATCTTCCTTTTAAACGGTTTCCTTATCGGCAGCATTGGCGCAAGCATTGGAGTTGCTGCCGGACTGTCTATTGTTTTAAGGATTAATTGGTTAGAAAATTTCTTGTACCATACGACAGGCTGGAGGCCATTCCCGCCTGAGGTCTATTATTTCAATCAGATCCCCGCCGTAATTAACCTGGTCAACATCGTATTCACCGCCGTGATTGCCATTGTGAGCAGCGTTGTGTTCAGTATTTATCCTTCTCTCAGGGCTGCACGGCTTGATCCTGTCGAAACATTGCGCTATGAGTGATCTTTTATGCATTGAATTTAATCAAAACAATTGACAGACTGCAAAATAGCTGATAGCATAATTACGCTGATTTGTTTGGCATGTATCTTGTATCGCACCCAAATGAGCTGGGCAGCTTATAAAGGGTATGTAATGTAGCGCCAACCTTAATAGCAGGATTGGGAGGTGGAAAACACTGTGCTACAGAGACTGCAAATATTTTCTGGTAAAAAATCTATTCATTGTTACATAAAGATTATTAACCGTGGTAAATTATTACGACATCCTCGAAGTACATCAAGAAGTAAGCACAGAAGAAATAAGACGTTCGTTTCGAACACTTATTAAAAAATATCACCCTGATATCCACGGGCCAAACAAGCTCTGGGCAGAATCAAAGACCAAGACTATTATACAAGCTTATAAGACGCTTTCTGACTCAACAACACGCGATCAGTACGACAAACAACACAGACACCTCTTACAGTCAAGGAGGGCTCCGAGACCTGCTAAAAAAGATGCAACAACGAAAACAGACGATATCCAGTCACGGGTACGCAGCATTTTTGTTGATTTATTAAATAGTCACACAAATAATGCCATTGAAAATTATGAACGTTTATTAAAAGACTGTATTGGCGTTGACTTTTTTTTGCACCTGAATCATCGCGATTATATCGACTGCAAATTCTTATTGGCTGAGGCTTATGAAAGATTTGGAAAATATGAGGTATCTATCGAACTTTATGAATTTATCCTTGAGCGGGGAAAAAATTCAACCTATCGACGTCATTTGCTCCATGAGATTAAAGAGCGTTTGAGGAACATCTATTGCCGTAAACTGGCAAGATGCGGCCCTCCTGAAAAGGCATTGCGCTATTATGAAAAGGTGCTAAAGCTTGATCTCTACAAAAACGAAAATGCCTTTATTTACAAAAAAATGGCCGAATGCTTTCTCAAAATGGGAGAATATGAAAATGCCTTAAAGCACCTGAACATCGCATTATCGTTAAAACCAAATCTTCCAGGCACGAATAAACTCAGGACAGCGCTCGGACAATACACGACAAACTCTACCATACATTGCGCATAAATGAATAAAGAAATCCTTCCCCTCCTTACCACTGATATTCCACAACTTACCTTATGCAATCGTGGCAAGGTGCGGGATATTTATGCAGTCAACGATACCTTATTAATCGTCACTACTGACCGCATCTCAGCCTTTGACGTGGTTCTGCCGAGCGGTATTCCTTACAAAGGGGAGGTGCTCACAAAGCTCTCTGAATTTTGGTTTACCTATACCTCGGACATTGTTGAAAACCACCTCATCACCACCCGGATCGAGAAAATGAACAACGCCATCATCGCGGGACATAAAGACGTCCTGCATGGCCGGTCCATGCTGGTAAAGAAGGTAAAAGTCATTCCGGTAGAATGTGTGATTCGCGGCTATTTAGCAGGTTCCGGCTGGAAGGAATACCAACAGACACAATCAATTTGTGGGATAAAATTGCCAGCCGGGCTCAGGGAATCAGACAAACTTCCCGAACCAATCTTTACCCCTGCCACTAAGGCAACAACAGGACACGATGAAAACATCTCCTTTTCAAAAGTGGTAGGTTCGGTTGGAAAAAAGCTCGCCGAAGAATTGAAGGAAAAGAGCATGAAGGTATACCTCAGGGCAAGCGAATATGCCAGAGAGCGCGGCATTATCATCTGCGATACCAAGTTTGAATGGGGCATCACAACGGATAATAAGGTGATACTGATTGATGAAGCGCTCACGCCAGATTCATCACGTTTCTGGCCAAGTGAAGGCTACGAACCCGGAAAACCACAACACTCTTACGACAAGCAATTTATCCGTGATTATCTCGAGAGTATCCACTGGGACAAGAAACCACCCGCGCCAACACTCCCCGCCGATATCATACGGAAGACCTCTGAAAAATACCTGAATGCCTATAAAGCCCTCACAGGCAAGAGCCTGATATAACGTATATCTCCGGGTATCTCTAAATATTTTTTCTTGCATTTGCACGTTGCTGCATTATCATTATCGATTTCCAAGTTTAACAATCTCTTGACACAGCAAATCTTTGATATTATCCTATGAAATATGCAATCAATCGGTACACAACCTTATATTGTTGAATGCCGCGAGCAATTAGTATTGGGCTCCGCCGCTTTTAACCCAATACACACGACTGCAAACAAAATATTCTAAACATGACTATAAACAAGAACGATCTCAACAAATACCTTGACGTTGCAAGGGAGGCAGCTCTCAAGGCTGGAATCGTGATAAAAGAGCACTTTGGGAAAGTATGCCCTTCCATGATTGACGAAAAGGCAAAAAACGATTTCGTCACCAATGTGGATAAAAAGTCTGAAGAAATCATCAAAGGCTATATTAAATCTCATTTTAACAATCATGACATATTAGCTGAAGAATCTTCATCGGAAAGAAAAGGTTCCACCTTCCTGTGGATCATCGATCCCCTGGACGGCACCCTGAATTATATCCGCGGTCTGCCGAGTTTCGCCGTCTCTATTGCTTTAGAAATAAACGGGGATCTCGTGGTCGGCCTCATTTATGAGCCTTTGAGAGAAAACATCTATGCTGCAATGAGGGGTCATGGCTCTTTTAAGAACGGCAGACGTATCCACGTCTCGCGTTCTGACACTTTGAGCGCCTCCCTGATCGCAACCGGTTTCCCTTACAGGATAAAAGACATTATTGACCCTTACCTCAGGGTATTCAAGAATTTTTTCATGCACGCCATAGGGATCAGAAGGGGTGGTTCGGCCTGTCTTGACCTTGCATATACCGCGGAGGGCATCTTTGAAGGATTTTTTGAATGTGCCCTATCACCGTGGGACATCGCGGCAGGGGCGCTCCTGGTAGAAGAGGCAGGAGGTGTAGTCACCGATTTCAACGGTGATAGGCAATATTTAAAAACCGGCAACATCATCGCCGGCACCAAAGGAGTTCATAATGAGATGCTCAGGGTTATTCAAGAAACCTTTAAGAATTGACAAACCCCTGACTAAAAAAGCATTCGTGTGGCATCGAAGGAATTTTGTTCCGATTTTTTAAAGATAAAAAAACGAATTAAACTATCCAGTGAATTTGTTGACATTAACGGTCAGTGGTACAAAGACAAGCAATGATTTTATTTGCTTATTGGCCACTCCCCGGTAAACACCTCCGTTGCCGGACCTGTCATGTATACGTTGCCATCCTCTGCCCATTCCAGTTCTAAGTCTCCCCCCGGGAGATGGACAAGTACCTTACGTTCGGTCTTTTTGTTGAGAACACCCGCAACACATACCGCAGAGGCGCCCGTCCCGCAGGCCATCGTTATCCCTGAACCACGCTCCCACGTCTTCATGGTGGCCTCTTTTGGGCTATGTACCTGAACAAAGTGGACATTTGTCCTCTCCGGAAATACCGGATGGCGCTCAATCTCCGGACCATATTTTTGGATATCGACTTTATTAATATTGTCAACAAAGATAACGCAATGGGGGTTTCCCATGGAGACGCAGGTAACCCGAAACGAAATCTCTTTATCAAGCATCAGTACTTCGTCAATTACCTGTGTTTCCTTGCCGAGCATGGGGATTTCCGATCGCATGAGTCCGGGCTTTCCCATATTGACCCTTGCCTTAGACACCCTCCCATCTTCTGTGAAAAGTTCAATCGTCTTAGTTCCTGCCAGGGTTTCTACAGTAAGTGGATTCTTCCGGGTGATTTTGTGGTCATACACATACCTCGCAACGCAGCGGATGCCATTCCCGCACATCTGCGCCTCACTGCCATCGGCATTAAAGATACGCATCCTGCAATCAGCCACTTTTGATGGCAGGATAAGGATAAGCCCGTCAGACCCTACGCCAAAATGCCTGTCGCTTATAACAGGTGCCAGCTTTGCGGGTTCTTTTACCTCTTCTTCAAAACAATTGACATAAACATAGTCGTTGCCAATGCCATGCATTTTTGTGAATTTCATAGAAGTATTCCTAACCCGAACAAGTCGGAAAAGATAAACAAAACCCATAAGTGTTCATTGTCGATTTAACAATTTAAACGTTTCTGATGATACGGTATAATTTT
>JABWAQ010000036.1 GCA_013360945.1 Candidatus Brocadia sp. | reverse complement strand
AAAGATAATTAAGGAAAGGCTTGATACGGCTATCGCAAGCGAATCTTCGCTTGAAAAAGATTGGCTAAAACCGGAGGAGGACGAGGCGTGGCAAAATTTGTAAAAGGGGATGTCATTGTCGTCCCCTTTCCCTTCTCTGATTTAACCCAAGCGAAACGACGACCTGCCTTGGTTATTACAGCATTAGAAGGCGATGACGTAATTCTCTGTCAGATTACCAGCCATACCATTAAAGACAATTATGCACTTCCACTCGATGACAAGGACTTTGAGACGGGAAGCCTAAAGCAGCCGAGTAACGTAAGACCCAATCGCATATTTACCATAGATAGTCATATTATCTTATATCGAGTTGGCAGTCTTAAAATAAAAAAACTCACTGAGATTCTAGATAAGGTTATCGAAATCATTCGTAAGTGAAAACGCAACTTCTGATAAAATCAACGTCTAAACCATATAATTTTCTCTGATGCCAAATTATGGTATATAGTATGGATATATAAAAACATCTTTTTTGTGTAATTTTTTACCTTCCCTTCATCATTCGGCTGAGCGCTCACGACGAAGTCTCCTTCTCGCGAAGAAGGGGAAAGAGGGGAGGTTTATAAGGTCAAATGCAAAATAAGAACTATAATCATTCAGCTTCAGGTTTGACTACAGCCCAGACAAAGGCATGGTCTAAATACGATTGGTTTGTAATACTTACCCTGTTTCTGCTGACCCTGGCGTATTTCTATAACGTTGTTATTCCCACAGGTTATAACGTCCTGAGTGATCAAAATACCGATACCCGCCACCAGTTATTTTACTGGAGATATTTTGGTTTCAACACCCTGGGCAAAGGAACGATTCCGCTCTGGAACCCATATATTTATGGGGGAACGCCATTTATCGGGGGAGTCCAGTCAGCCATATTTTATCCGCTCAACCTGATCTTTCTTGTCTTCCCTATACCTGTAGCAATCAACTACAGTATTATCCTCCATGTGTTTCTATCGGGATTGTTTACCTATCTGTATCTCAGATACCTTAATCTGAGCATGTCTCAGGCAAAGCACGGACAAACAAGTTTGTCCGTGCCACCCTTGAGTGATCAATCAGAGGTTCCGCAGACCAAACTCAGAAGCGGGCTTTCGCGATCAAGCTGTATGATCGCATCCATCATATTTATGTTCTGCGCCCCGCAGATATTCCACGTCTACCCCGGCCACCTCCCCAATCTGTGCACGATGATATGGCTGCCCCTCATCCTTTTATTCTCCGAACTGTTTATTCGCACCAGGAATTTTTTCTATGTACTTCCGGGCGGTGTTGCCGTTGCGTTTAATATACTGGCCGGTCATCCTCAATATTTCTTTTATACCGCCATTGCTGTAGTTATCTATTTTATCATACGCATTACCCAGGAGTTAAGAGGACACAGGAATTGGAAATATCTCGGGTATCATACAGCAGGAGTTTTCATCATGTACGTTATGGGTGCTTCACTTGCCGCCATTCAACTATTACCTGCCTTTGAGATGGTTCAACATTCTGCCCGTCAAACCATTTCTTACGAATGGGTAGGGCAGTTTTCCCTGGCACCGGAAAATTTCATTACCTTGTTTATCCCTGAATTCTTTGGGGATTCGCTCAAAACCCCTTATTGGGGGCGGTACTACCTCTGGGAGATGTCATTGTATGTTGGCATCATTCCTTTACTCCTGAGTGCAGTGGCCTCCATCTATGATAGAAATAAATTTACAAAGACCTTTCTTATTATGGCGTTAATCACTACTATCTTAGCGCTGGGCAAGTTTACACCGCTCTTTAAAATTCTGTATGCTATTGTGCCCGGATTTAACATGTTTCGGGGAAATTCAAAGTTTATATTTATCGTGGCCTTTTCCCTTTCCGTCCTTTCCGGTTTTGGGGCAGAATATTTGCAAAGGGGTGTTTTTATGGAAAAAAAGATCACTCGTTTTTTTCATATTACCATAGGTGTCATTGCTGCGATAAGCGTGTTTCTCTTAATCTTCTTCTTGTTTAGGGCGGGATACGGAACATGGCATGGCATTATTCAGAAGGTTTGTTCATGGGGCGATCGATACACCACATTGCCCAGCCTGAATGATGCCCGATTCTTACATGCAACCTTTGCCGTTGCTGCCAGGGGCGCTGTAAAATTTATAATTCTGAGTGTATTAAGCCTGCTGGCCATTGGCTTGTGGATGAATGGCAGGTTAAGGAGTCAGATTTTGGTTCCCATCATCATGGCTGTAATATTCACAGACCTCTGGTGTTTCGGGAATCAATATATGGTAACGTTTGATGCCAGGCAATGCTTTTGGAATCAGGAAATACTCAATGTCTTGAAAAATGATCCAGGACCGTTCCGCATCACAACGGTTGGCCACTTTGAACTCAACCAGGGTATGGCACATGATATTTCAAATATCGGGGGATACGACGCCAATGTCATTAAAGAATACAGCGAATTCATCAACCTATCTGATGGTAAACCCGTAAAAGAACCACGCATTGTTATGGAAGTTGCGCAACTTACCCGGCTAACCAACCTGCTTAATGTAAAATATATACTCCTTCCAGCCCATGTGAGATTGGAACACCCGGCGATAAAATTGATCTTTCATGACTCTAAATACGCACTCTTCCAAAATACACAGGCATTGTCGCGTGCATTTATCGTCCATGAGGCCAAGACCTTGCAGGGGAGAGATGCCATATTTAAAGAACTCTCCGGCAGTGAATTTAATCCCAAAAAATATATTATCCTGGAAGAACCGTCCAGGCTCACCAAGGGCACGGCCACCGGAAATTTACAACAAGAGCCTGATCCGACGATTCTTGAATACACACCAAATAGCGTTACAATAAAGGCATCTCTTTCAGAGGATGGTTATCTCATCCTTGGCGACACCTTTTATCCTGGCTGGAATGTATACATTGATGGGAAAAAGGGCCGTGTGTTAAAGACAGATTACATCCTGCGGTCCGTCTTCCTCGAAAAGGGCGATCACATGGTTAAGTTTATTTATGAACCAAAATCATTCACTATCGGCATGATTATCACCCTGACAAGTATCGTTATTTTAATTCCTGTGTCTGTATTTTGTATTCGAAGGCGTTGAGCAACAAAACCCGCATACTATTATTTACCCTCATCACGGCGTTGCCGGTATTGGCTTACCTGAATTCTCTGGGAAATACCTTTGTTTATGACGACTACGTTACGATAGCCAATAACCACTTTATCCGGGAGTGGCGGTATCTCTCCGCATTTTTTAATCAGAAATACTTTGTTATCTCCGGCGAACTAACGTACCGTCCCATCGTCACCCTCTCTTATTTCATAGAGTATGCCCTTTGGCAGTTAAAACCCTGGGGTTATCATCTGACGGATTTACCCTGCTCCTGGGTTCAATATTAACCCGAAAAACATTCTTTAACAAAATCTTTCAAACGTCTCGGAAAAAATCACAAACCGGGGGGTTATTTCGCATAGCAACAATAACCATCATCTGTCTCTTGTTCGCATGGGGCACAATCAGCAGAAACAGGATATGGTTGAATGAATTCACCTTTAGCACGGAGACCATACGCCGTTCCCCGGAGAGTTTTCGGGTGTATAACGACCTGGGGTACTATTATTATCAGAGGGGTTTCATCGATGCAGCCATTCGTGTATTCAGGGATTCTATTCAGGTAAAATATGAGCAACCCAAGGCTCACTGCAACCTCGGCGCCGCATATTCACTGAAAGGTCTTGATAATGAAGCAATAGAAGAGCTTAAAATAGCGACCTATTTAAGGAATGAATACCCTGAGGCGCACAACAATCTGGGTCTTCTTTATAAAAGAAAGGGGATGCTGGATAAGGCCATCAATGAATATGCCGAGGCGCTCAAGACGAACCCCTACTATGCCGAAGCACACTGCAACCTTGGAAGCGCCCTTATTGATCAGGGACGACTCGATGAGGCTTTTTCTGAATTGGAAAAGGCTATAAAAATTCGAAGGGATTTCGCCCCGGCACAGTACAATATTGCCGTAATCTATTATAAAAAAGGACAGATGGACAAGGCATACAACAAGTTCCTGGAGGCATATCAATTAGACCCCGCCAATGCAGATATTCATATCGGTCTGGCTGTACTCTATCTGGACCATTTTCATGACAATAAAAAGGCGCTGGAACATATACAGGAGGCGTTGCGTATAAGCCCCAAACACAAACAAGCAGAAGAAATGAAGAATATTATTAACAAACTGACGTCTGCAAAATCAAGTTGAGTTCACATCGACCTCTTCGTCGGGTGTGTCATTGTAGTCTTTGCCCATAGTTGTTATCATTGCAGTATGGAAATGACGAATAAACAAAAAACAATAGCCTCGATTACAACACCTTTGGGTGAAGGTGGCATTGGTAAGATTATTGTGTCTGGTCCGGATGCCTTGAGTATCGTGAATAAAATGTTTCAAGGAAAGGGGATTGCTGATCTTCGTGAAACCATAAGTCAGAAGCTCTATTATGGATATGTTCATGATAAAGGAGAGAGAATTGATGAGGTTATTTTACATGTAGTAAGGCAGGAAGACAGTTTTACCGGGGAAGATGTGGTGGAGGTAAATTGTCATGGTGGCATTCGCGTTCTTATGAGCGTGTATGAATGTTTACAATCAGCAGGCGCAGTGGGGGTTGACTGGGGTTCATTGCTATCACAGTCCTTTGAAAATGATAAAATTGATTTCATTCAAAAGGAAGCGCTCCTTGCGGTTGTACAGGCACGGACAAAATTAGCAGTAAAAGTACTGCTGGATCAATATGCGGGGGCATTGTCGGAAGCAATCCGAAGAGGGTTGGAGATCATTGAAGAAATCAGACAGCCTTTTAGTAAAGAAGAATTTTGTCATAAAAATGTAGTAATTCTCCCCCACCCTAACCCTCCCCCATCAAGGGGAGGGAGAGGGAGAAATGGTTTGTTGCATAGCATGAGTGCATCAGTCTCTGCCCTATCAGACCTTATTGCCGGCTTGTTAGAAACTGCCCCTTTCGGCATGGCGTTGACTACGCCCCGGGTATTAGTAATCCTGGGTAAGCCCAACGTGGGCAAATCGACCATTATCAACGCTATCCTTGGCGAAGATCAGATGATCGTGCATCATGAACCTGGCACGACACGGGATTATGCAAGCGAATTCATCTCTATCGACGGTATCCCCTTTGAACTTGTGGATACAGCCGGGATGAGGAATACAAGCGACAAACTGGAGGCTATGAGTATAGAGATGACGCAGGAACAACTTCGGCGTGCCGATAAGGTAATGGTTGTATTTGATTCCTCACGGGATTTTGATCAGGAAGATGAAAATATTTTAAGCGCACTAAACCTATGGTCGAAGGCAAAGAATGCTGGTGATTTACAACAAAGAGCAACCGCACACGCTGTCGTACCGGTAATTAATAAATGCGACCTGCCTGCAAAATTAGACAGACTCAGGATCGAATCTGCACTTTATCAGCCTGTGTGTAATATTTCTGCGTTGAACAAGGACGGATTTGAAACATTAAACAGGAGGTTTGTACAGGAGCTTGATACAGCCTACAAACCCATGAGAGCTGTTGTGTTCAATAAAAGGCTGTACCAATTATTAGCAAAGGCAGCTTGTTTGGTTAAACAAAAGAAGGATTGTTTTACAGCAAAGAACAAAATTTCTGAGACACTTCGAGTATTTGATGAAGTAAAAGACATTTTCATAGCATGTTTAAAAGGATCTTAATAGTCAGAAACTGATACGGCTGATGTGTCCTTTAGCAGTGGCCAATGCAGTGCCTCGCGTAGCTGGATATAGCTTTCCGCACAGCGTCGGGCGAGATTCCTTACCCTTCCTATATAACCGGTACGCTGTGCGACTCCTATAGCGCCCCGCGCATCCAGTAAATTAAAGGCATGTGAACACTTTAAAACATAATCATAGGCGGGCAGTACCAGGTCTTCTTTCAAGAGCCTCTGGCATTCCTTCTCGTACGCATCGAAGAGGTTGAAAAGCATGGCGGTGTCTGCGACTTTAAAATTATACGTAGAGAATTGGACTTCGTCCTGTCTGTGGATATCCCCGTAGGTATAGCCTTTGACCCATTCAAGATCGAATACGGATTCTTTTGCCTGGATGAACATGGCGATGCGTTCGAGTCCGTAAGTGAGTTCAAGGGTGATTGGTTCAAGTTCAAAACCGCCTACTTGCTGAAAATACGTAAACTGCGTGACCTCCATCCCGTCCAGCCATACCTCCCAGCCAAGTCCTGTGGCGCCAAGGGTGGGAGATTCCCAGTCGTCTTCGACAAACCGTACATCATGTTTCACGAGATCGATTCCCAGGGTTCTCAAACTATTCAAATAGATATCTTGCGCGTCATCCGGGGCAGGTTTTATGATCACCTGGAATTGGTAATAATGTTGCAGTCTATTGGGATTTTCACCATATCTGCCGTCGGTTGGGCGACGGGAAGGTTCTACATAAGCGCATTTCCACGGTTCCGGGCCTAATGCCCTGAGAAATGTTGCGGGATTAAAGGTGCCAGCCCCTTTCTCAATGTCGTAAGGCTGCCATAGTACACAGCCATGATCCGCCCAATAATTTTGTAGTTTTAAGATAATTTCCTGAAAAGTCATGAGAGTTTTAACCCAAACAAGCCGGAAATGTAAAACGAAAGGTGAAAATGCAATATTTCGTGTGGAGTTTATCACGATGTGTTTATCGTGTCAAGCATGAATCGAATATTGTTTTTAGTGGGAAAAGGCAGTATTGGAACCTTGTGATGGTATTGACAATCTCTTGCGGATTTGTTATTTTTTAGTTTTAATTTATATGCGAAGACCCATAAAAATATGGAATACCTGTCAACTTAATTCAGGAGTGATCTATGACCGAAAAAATGAAAAAAGAAGAGAGTTTTGAATTTCAAGCGGAGATAAAGAAGTTATTAAACATCCTTTCGCACTCCCTGTATACGCACAAAGAGGTCTTTTTACGAGAACTCATCTCTAACGCCTCAGACGCACTGACCAAGATTCGGCACTACTCCCTCACAAATCCGGATTATGAAGGAAAAGATATACCCCTCGAAATCAATATCGATGCAGACGAGAAAAGCAGGATATTAACGATCAGCGATACCGGCATTGGGATGACGAAGGACGAAATTATCCAAAACGTCGGGACTATTGCAAAATCCGGCTCCCTGGAATTTATAGCAAACCTGTCTGAGCAGGCAAAGAAAGACTCTAATATCATCGGTCAATTCGGCGTAGGTTTTTATTCCGTATTCATGGTTGCCGATGAGGTCAGGATCAGAACAAAATCTTATAAAAAGGATGAACCGGCATTTGAATGGCATTCTGATGGTACCGGAAAATATTTTTTAAATCCCGTCGAAAAAGAAAAACGCGGGACTGATATTGTAGTCCATCTGAAAGATGAAGAAAAAGAATATACGGAAAAGTTCAGAATACAATCTATTATTAAAAAATATTCGAATTTTGTAAGCTTTCCCATCATGGTCTGCGGTGAAAGGGCTAACCAAATTACCGCCATCTGGAAAGAACCCAAAAAGGATATTAAAGAAGAGCAATACAACGAGTTTTACAAATTTATTTCAAACACGGAAGACACCCCTCTTTTCCGTCTGCACACATCCGCTGAGGCCCCGATTCAGTTTTCCAGTATATTGTATTGCCCATCGACAAATTATGAAACGTATGGTTTTAAAAAATTGGAACACGGACTTCAACTTTACTCCAATAAAATCCTCATCCAGTCAGATTGCAAGATGCTCCTGCCGGAATATCTGAGGTTTATTCATGGGGTGGTGGATTCTGCGGATATTCCCTTAAATATTTCAAGGGAGACGTTCCAGGACAACATGATTATTCACAAAATGAAGAGTATCCTCGTAAAGCAGGTAATAACCCTTTTGCAGGATCTGGCTAAAAATGAGAAAGAAAAATATGAAACCTTCTGGAGACAATTTGGAAGGATACTGAAAGAAGGTGTGCACTTTGACTTTGAAAACAAGGACACGTTGGCACAATTAATGAGGTTCAATACTTCAGCATGCAAGGATGCAAGTGGTCTCATTTCTCTCAAAGAATACGCCGACAGGATGAAACCCGAACAAAAAGAGATTTATTACATAACAGCAGTAAACCGTGAGACGATAGAAAAGAGCCCTTATCTGGAAATTTTTCGTAAAAAAGACATAGAGGTACTCTATCTGACAGACCCCAATGATGAATTCCTCCTCTCCGGCCTCGGAGAATTTGAAAAGAAACCCATCCGTTCGGCAGACCAGGCAAATCTGGACTTGCTCAAGGATACTGATAAGAAGATTGTCGATACCTCTGAAGAACCCCAAAATTACGAAGAGATGTTCAAACATCTTCTGAAAACGATCAGGGTAACGTTAGCAGACAGGGTCATCGATGTTAAGGAATCGAACAGACTGGTCGACAGCCCTTGTTGTCTGGTGAATCCTGATGGAGTGCCCAGCGTGCATGTTCAAAAGCTGATACAAATGGTGGATAGTAACTATAAGATATCCAAAAAGATCATGGAGATTAACAGAAAAAACCGGATGATCCAGAATCTGGCCAGAATGAATGAAAATCCCGGTTATCAGCCATTAATTGAAAAAATGATACAGCAGTTATTTGAAAACGCATTAATGCAGGATGGCGTTGTCTTTGATCCCACGGCGATGGTACCGCGGCTTAATGAACTTATGGAGGAATTGACAAAGGCGGTGCTTGGGGAAGGAAAGAGGATTATTGTTTGATATAGCTTTCCGGAAAACGTCAAAACAAAAAGCCATGAGTTATCTTGCATCTCATGGCTTTTTGTTTTTATAGGGATTTGACCCCATGGGGATTTGAACCCCAGTTCACAGATCGAAAATCTGTTGTCCTAGACCAGGCTAGACGATGGGGCCATTTTATAATCTAAAATGGTGAGGGCAGATGGATTCGAACCATCGACGCCCGCCTTAAAAGGGCGGTGCTCTACCTACTGAGCTATGCCCCCTATTATATCCACTTTACTCCTGATTGCACGTAAAAAAATACGTATCAGTTCACCACCCCTATCCTCTCTCACCAGGGACGGGGAAAAACACTTCCTCCCCTTCGATGGGGGAGGTCAGGTGTGGGTGCTGAACTGTTATAAAAATACTTTCTTCATATTCGTATCTTATTTCGGATTTCGCAATCCGAATTTTGGATTTATACCTTGAGTATCTCTTCGATTTTTTTCTTAACCGAATCGTTGATCTTACCTTCAAATTCATGAATAATCTTTTGTATATCATCTTTTGCGCGCTTGGCATCGTCTTCAGTCAGGACATCGTCTTTCTCTTCCTTGTCTACCTGTTTATTCGCCTCGTGCCTTATATTACGCAAGGATACCTTTGCCGTTTCTCCAAATTCTTTTGCGTGTGATGAAAGTTTCTTTCTTCGTTCTTCATTGAGCGGAGGAATTACGATACGCAGGGTTTTCCCTTCCACTGAAGGCATTAAACCGATGTCGGACTGTGATATTGCCTTCTCAATATTGGAGATTATAGAAGGATCATAGGGTTTAATCAGGATAGATTGAGTGTCAGGAGTCGAGAGAATCGCAATCTGTTTCAACGGCGATAAATCACCGTAACACTCTATCTTTATATTTTCCACCAATCCCGTACTTGCCCTGCCTGTCCTCAAACCCTTCAATTCCTCCTGTAAGTGTCCAACGACCTTTTCCATCTTCATCCTTGCATCTTTGAATATTGATTCTTTTGACATAGTCCGTTATTCCCCGATATACGTTCCAACTGCTTTTCCCGAAATTGCCTTCTCAATATTTCCCGGAGTATTCATGTTAAAAACCATAATCGGTAATTTATTTTCCATGCACAGGGAAATCGCCGTTAGATCCATTACCCCTAATTGCTTGCTCAGGACATCCATATAAGTCAGTTTTTTGTATAATTTCGCAGACGCATTTTTCATGGGGTCATCCGTGTATACGCCGTCAACTTGAGTTGCCTTTAACATGACGTCTGCATCAATCTCAATCGCGCGCAGCGCCGCTGCTGTATCAGTTGTAAAATAAGGGCTTCCCGTTCCCCCGGCAAAGATAACGACATTTTTTTCTTTTAAATACCCTAAACAATTTCGCAAGATAAAGGGTTCCGTTATATTTTTAATCTCAACGGCGCTGATAACATGAGTCTTAATAGTGAATCCTTCTAAGACATCCTGTAAGAATAATGCATTAATTGCCGTGGCAATCATTCCTACCTGATCTGCCTGTACCCTGGACTTACCCACGCTACCGAGTTTTGCACCGCGAAGAATGTTGCCACCACCAACAACAATTGCCAGCTCAATTCCTGTCTTAGAAATTTTTTGAATTTCTTTCGCTAATGCATTAAACTGTTCCGTTTCAAGGCCTCGCCCATTCTCGTCACCAAAACCTTCTCCACTGATCTTTAACAATACGCGCTTATGCTTGATATTCCTTTTCATGGACGTGGCGATAATACAACATTCTGTGGATGGTTAGCATTCTCCGATTTCGAATCGAACAAAACGATTAATTTTAATATTTTCCCCTATTTTTGCGATATTTGCAACTAATAAATCCTGGATTGTCCGGGTATTATCCTTTATGAATGGTTGTTCAAGGAGGCATTTCTCTTTATAAAAACTATCCATCTTTCCAACGATAATCTTTTCCACAATATTAGCAGGTTTCCCCTTGACATCTTCCATAAATATCTTTTTTTGTTCTTCTGCGATCTGGTTGGGAACATCCTCTCTTTTTATAGCTATCGGTTTTGCGGCGGCTACCTGCATGCAAATATCCTTTAATAATTGCTGGAATACCTCATTCTTTGCCACAAAATCTGTCTCGCAATTGAGCTCCACCATTACCCCTAATTTCCCTGTAGTATGAATATAAGTGCCAATCCTGCCTTCAGTTGTTACACGCTGCTCTTTCTTTGCAGCCTTTGCAATTCCCTTCTTTTTGATGATCTCCATGGCTTTTTCGAAATCACCTTTGACCTCGTCCAGGGCGCTTTTACATTCCAATATTCCAGCCCCTGTTTGCTCTCTCAATTTCATGATACTTGATGTATCCGCCATTACCATCCTCCGTGCAATTTATAGTATGAAGCGTGCTCTGCTATAAACTATAGATAATTTGAATCGTATAAAAATACTTCAGGAATTGAATCCACATGAAATGTCCTTCAAAGGCATTTACAGATTTGCAATATGTTGAGTAAAAACGTTATCTTCTCAACAAAATGGAAGGATTTTCTCTAAATACTTCAATATTCATATCAGACTTTTGCCATGGCCATTGCGAGTTCTTTTCCAGCCAATACAGCATCTGCTGTTTTGGTCAAAAAAAGATCAATCGACCGTATGGCATCATCATTTCCTGGAACACAAATATCCATCATATCGGGATCGCAATCCGTATCAGCAAGGCATACGGTCGGAATCCCAAGCTTTTTTGCTTCACTGACGGCGTTGTGTTCATGTTTTGGATCGACTATCACCAGCGCCCCGGGGAGCGAGGACATCTTGCGAATGCCTTCCAAATTTGTAACTATCTTTTTTCGTTCACGGTTGAGAGAAGAAATTGCCTTTTTGCTAAACTGATTAATTCCACCTGTTTTTTCCAGGTTTTCCAACTCTTCCAGACGCTCTAACCTTTTCCTGATGGTATCGAAATTTGTTAATGTGCCTCCCAGCCACCGTTCGCTCACGTAATGCATTCCGCAACGTTGGGACTCGCGCACTATGATATCCCGCGCCTGCCATTTGGTGCCAACAAACAACACTTCTTTTTTTGTCTGGACAAGATTATTCAAAAACTTACATGCTGTAACAAGACCCTTTACCGTCTCACGTAAATTAATAATATGGATTAAATTCCTCTTTCCAAAGATAAAAGGCTTCATTTTAGGGTTCCATTTACTCGTCCTATGACCAAAATGGAATCCCGCGTCAACCAACTCCTGAATACTCACGGTAGACAAATAATCTCCTCTCCTTAAAATAAAACGCGACCAGAAAAATATTGAGAAAGTCTAAAATTATAGTAATTGTAGATGAAATGTCAAGCTTATTTTAGACGTGGGTTATCTTAGCTATAGTTTGATTACGCCTTCGGCGACTTACCCCCCCCCTGTTTCCCCCAGTAAACGGGGGGATTATAGGGGGGCGTTTGAAATTCCTATACGTCAAGCCAGAATAAAAAGCCTGCTAACCTTTCTTTTTCGGTCTTTTCCTGAACCGCCCGATCTTTAAGTATGCACCAATATTTGCTGTACTATCAAGGTACGGAGCTATCTTGCCCTCAGCCGAGGTAAGTAATGTCGTTACCCCGGGACCATGTCCTGCGGTTACGCAATTACTGTGTACAATTACCCCTACACTCACCGCTCCGGTTCTATATATCCTTCCATAGGTGTGGTCAGCATCCATGATTGCCACGACATCGCCAAAACGTAAGGTTTGCAGATGATACTTCTCTACGTTTTGTCTGTCAAAAAGCTGTATGTCGTAATCTCCGCGGTAACATTGTTGAGACCCCAACCCCGAACCCATTATAGCTGCAGGGATAACATGCGTCACAGGAACATGTAATGAGTCTTTTGTTTTCCCCTCCCGAACAGGCAATACCCTTAAAAGATTCGGAGATATGTTGATGGGCTTGATGTGTGGATATCCCACAAAAGACAGACCCACGCCAATACCCCGGATAAGTATTTTATCCCCTATGGCAAGCTTTTCCAATGTATTATCGTCAAAATCAACCAGGACATTTTCAATACCGCCGTGTTTTCCTGTTACAACACCAATGCTGCCTTTTGCATCGCCGGTTATAACCCTGGCGATATTCCCTATGCAGGACAATAAATTCAATGCGCCATTCTCGTCTCTGTCCTTATTTTTAACGGATACACAGGGCTCTACGTGATCGGCCTCCCACTGGATGGCATTGTCGCCCACCTTGACATTGTACGTAATTCCTCCTGTGCCCGGCAGCACTTTAGGCTGTCCGTCGGGCGTTATGCTGTATGGTGACGAACCGCTTTGCGGACTAGAGACCTCACCGATGACTGATATTTCCACAAGATTTTTTTCATTGGTTTCCATTGGTTTTACCTTAAATACTTTATGTAATGCTCGGAATTTCAAACACCCCCCATAATCCCTCCGTTTACGGGGGGGGGGAACAGGGGGGAAGTCGCCAAAGACCTAATTAAAATTTCAGGAAAACAGCTTTACTGTAACATAGGAAACCTTCAGTTGGCAATATAAAAAAGATAGTACCGGTGGCAAAATCAAGAGGTAATTCCAGATATTTATCCCGATTGAAATGCCTTGAATTTTCATGCAGCAAGAGAGTTTTGCATTGTAAAAAGCACCTATTTTGTCTTTAATGAATAACGGCTTTTAAAATACTTGGGGAAAAAACCATAGCGGCGAACGACCGTTCGTTCTTGCGGGACTGTCCAGAAATTTATGAATAAAACAATCCAGACAAACTCTATTTTCAAAGTATTGCAATCTCTATCATTATTATACTAACCATATTCACGTATCTTAATTGTCTGCCAAATCAGTTTGTTTATGATGATACCTCTACTATTGCGGAGAACCAATTTATCAAGGATTGGAGGAATTTTCCGGCCTTACTTACCCATGATTATTTTAAACACTCCGGCGAACTCACGTACCGTCCCATTGTTACGCTTTCCTACTTCATTGATCATTCCCTCTGGCATATGAACCCCATGGGATATCACATGGGAAATGTGGTATTGCATACCATAAACGTGATTCTTATTTATTTTTTTATACTTTTATTATTCCGCTGCTGCGACAGGCACAAAAAACAACACAACCGTAACCAAATTACGCATATTGGTCTTGCATTACTGACATGCATGTTTTTTGCCGTACACCCCATAGCAAGCGAGGTTGTCAATGTGATCAGTTACAGAGAAGACCTGCTTGCAATGGCATTTCTGATTACTTCGTTTTTATTCTTTTTACGCTGTAAGGAAAAAGCGTTTCAGCAAATCCCCCTTAACACCTCTTTAGAACCGGGGGAGCCAGGGGGATTTGCATTATCGGGGCCTTTTTACAAAAGCGCCGTTTTCCTCTATACAAGCGCCATGGCAGCCTACTTTTTTGCCTTATTTTCCGAGGAATCCGCTATTGTACTGCCTGCCCTGGTTTTTTCTTTTGACCTGCTACTCAATGCACGTATAAAGGTGAACGGACGTTCATCCCTTCACACTATTTGCAAAACTGTCCTGGAAATAATGCGATCCCCTTTTCTCCTGGGATATATCGGGGTAAGTATCGTTTACCTCGTTGTCAGGTTCTTCGTTTTACAGAATCCGCACGAAAAGATCGTCTATCCGGCAGGCAGTTTTTTTGTCAATATGCTCACGGCGACAAAGGTCTTAGGGGACTATATAGCGAATATTTTCCTGCCACTAAACCTTCATGCGGACTACCATGTCCTCTATCTTAAAACACCGCTGGCATTGTCTTTTGTTATTCCCCTTTTTATACTCATTTCCATTGCCATCATTGCGATCCGGCTGGGGAAGAAACAGGAGTGGGATAAAGGCGATTATAAGGGCGTGTCACTTTGCCCCCCTGTGAAAAAAAATGTTTTTCCCGCGTAGCATTATTTGCAATCCTGTGGTTTTTTATCTCCGTTCTCCCTGTCCTGAACATTATCCCTCTGGCCAATATCATGGCAGACCGCTATCTCTATTTACCCTCTGGTACAATTCTTCCCAAAGCCCGTTTTGCAGTTTTACAACGTATAACAATCTGGGTGCTCAGTACAGCAAGAATGGCTATCCAGACGTGGCTTTAAGATACTACCGTACAGCCTTGCAAAAGGCTCAGGAGGTTGGATTCAGTCAATATGCAGCAGTGTATTATAATATGGGAAACGCTTATGAGAAAAAAAACCGGATGGATCAGGCACTCATTGCTTACAAAAAAGCAATTCAGATAAATCCGGATTACCGGCAGGCGCACAACAACCTGGGAAAAATATATTTTACGATGGGGCAATATGACCATGCAATGAGTGAATACAACACGGCTATTATGCTCAACCCAAATTTCGCTTATACATACAACAATCTCGGGGTCTTGTACAACAAACTCGGCAGGCAAGATGACGCCTTGTCTGCATACAAAAAAGCCGTGTCGTTAGACCCCCAATATAGCGATGCGTATTATAATCTGAGGAATATTTACGAAGGAAGAAAACAGTATGACCTTGCCATAGAGGCATATCAAAACGCTCTGAATGCCGATCCGTCACAAGCTTATATCCATAACAACCTGGGTACTATTTATGACAAAAAGGGCCGTTTGGAAGATGCCATAAGGGCATATCAGCATGCAATAAGGCTCGATCCAACATATCCGTATTCTCATAATAATCTTGGTACCTCTCTTACCAAAAAAGGGGATATAGACGATGCACTCACAGAATTTCAAAAGGCCGTGGATTTGCTCCCGAATCAACCCGATTTCCATTTCAACCTGGGATATACGTACCTTCAAAAAAACGATTTAGACCGTGCATTAAAGGAATTTGAGACCACACAAAAACTAGCCACTGATCACACTGAGTCCCTTTTCTATATTGGTACCATTTATTACAGGCAGGGACAGAAAGAGAATGCCGAGAAGTCATGGCAAGCAGTACTCGAGATGAATCCAAACCATGCAAAGGCAAAAAAAAACCTGGAAATACTCCACAGGTAACAGATCAATTCTTTACGCCTTGCGCCTTGTGAACTATTCCTTATTGGGAAGCCTGAACAAGGGCGCTCAATAACGCCGCATGGCACGAATAGTCGGTCATGCGTTCAGGATGCCACTGGACACCCACAAAAAACGGATACCCTTCGAGTTCGATAGCCTCTATGATGCCATCAGAGGTATGGGCCGTATCCAGTAAACCCCTGCCCAATTTATGAATAGCCTGATGATGGGTGCTGTTGGTCTCAATGCGGTTTGTACCAACAATCTTATACAGGAGAGAGTTTTTCCCTATCGTTACCGGATGGGTATATTGCTCGTTTTGTAAAGCTTTATGGATAACAGGTGATGCATACTCCGATGGAATATCCTGTATAAGAGAACCATTCAGTACCACGTTTACAAGCTGAGCGCCGTAACATATAGCCAGAACGGGCTTTCTCATCCGGAGTGCGGCCAATACTAATGTAGTGTCTGAGGCATCTTTGTCCGGATGCACGCATACAGTTTTTTTATGTCTTTCTTCCCCGTAGCGTTGCGGTGGAACGTCATTCCCTCCGGTGAGGAGCAAGCCGTCTATCTTTTTCAAAAGACGTTTTATATCATTATTATCTTTTATTAATGGCAGTAATAACGGGATACCATGAGCTGCAATGACGGCATCAATATAGTTCCTATACGTGAAAGAGCACGGTTGTTTCCCTTCATCTTCGTAATCGCAATTGATGCCAATGATTGGCTTCATATTTTAAATTTGTGAGGTATGAAATATAAAATTCGGATTGTCTCTTATCGTTGTGAATTGACCTGCGATTGTGGGATTCAACTCAAAAAAACGCGTATGCCTTCTGTTTTCTCCAACATCACTAGAGAATGTATCGGCTCAAATCCTCGTCTTTTGCTATCGCTTGTAATTTGTCCTGCACGTATTTTGCATTGATAACGACCTCGGCGCCATCCATATCAGGGGCATCAAAAGAAGCATCTTCCACGAGTTTTTCCATTACGGTGTGTAATCTCCGGGCGCCAATGTTCTGAGTGCGTTTGTTGACCTGAACGGCAATCTCCGCAATTGCCTCGATAGCATCATTTTCAAACCGCACCTTAATCCCTTCCGTCTCCAAAAGCGCCTTGTATTGTTTAACCAGGGCATTTTTGGGTTCTGTCAGGATACGTAAAAATTCCTCTTTCCCGAGGTCTTCCAATTCTACACGAATGGGGAATCGTCCCTGTAGTTCAGGAATTAAATCCGAGGGTTTGGAAACATGGAATGCACCAGCGGCAATAAAAAGGATGCGGTCGGTCTTGACCATTCCATACCTGGTATTGACTGTGGTACCATCGACAATCGGCAAGAGGTCTCTTTGTACACCCTCGCGAGAGACATCAGGACCGTGAGCGGATTCACGGCCGGCGATCTTATCAATTTCGTCCACAAAGATAATTCCGAACTGTTCAGTCCTCCGGGTCGCTTCCTGAAGGACTTTTTCCCTGTCAATGAGCTTTTCCGCCTCTTCCTGCGCCAAAATCCTTTTTGCCTCAGCAACAGAAACCTTTCGCACCTGTGTGCGTGGCGGAATCATCTTTTCCAGCATGTTCTGGAAATCCATACCTACTTCCTCGACCCCTGCAACAAAGCCCTGGAGCACATACGGTTTTTCATGAATGGTAAGATCTACCGTACGGTTTGAAAGCTCTCCGTCTTGCAATTTTTTACGGAACTTTTCCCGTGTGCTTAAACGTTGCTCCTCGACATCAGCGGTGGCCGGCTCCGTACTTTTTGGCACCGGTGGCAGCAATAAATCCAGGAGTCGCTCCTCGGCCATTTTCTCGGCCTTTTCCTGGACGCCTTGTATCATTTCTGCTTTAACCATATTTACACCAATCTCAGTAATATCGCGTACCATAGATTCCACATCACGGCCATGATACCCAACTTCCGTGTATTTTGATGCCTCCACCTTTAGAAAAGGCGCCTTTACAAGGGCTGCCATGCGCCTTGCAATCTCGGTTTTCCCCACACCGGTAGGACCAATCATAATGATATTCTTTGGCAAGACTTCTTCCCGTAAATCATCGGAGAGTTGGTGTCTCCGCCATCGGTTACGGATAGCGATTGACACGGCACGTTTGGCATTTTTTTGGCCGATAATGTATTTGTCAAGCTCTTCTACAATCTTACGCGGTGTTAGTTCCTTCACTACCTGACCTCCTCCACCTTGATATGTTTATTGGTATACACACAAATATCCGCCGCAATGTTAAGTGCCTCTTCAACAATCTCTTTTGCAGTCAATGAGGTATGTTTCATCAGTGCCCTGGCTGCAGCAATTGCATACGAACCGCCGGAGCCTATACCAATAATGCCGTCCTCCGGCTCAATTACGTCTCCACCGCCAGAAATCAAAAAGGAGTATTGTTTATCGACAACAACCAGGAGGGATTCCAATCTCCTGAGCACCTTGTCCGTCCGCCACTCCTTGGCCAGTTCGTGAGCGCTGCGAAGCACATTTCCCTGATACTGTTCCAGCTTGGCATCAAACCTTTCCATGAGGGCAAAAGAATCCGCCGATGAACCGGCAAAACCCACGACAACCTTGTCGTGGTAAAGCCTCCGGATCTTTTTGGCATCTTGCTTTACCACTGCGGCATTCATGGTAACCTGACCATCGCCCCCAATGGCAACGTTTCCATCCTTCCGGACAGCTAAGATTGTTGTGGATACAATGACCGGTTTCAAATCCGAATCTCCCTTTAAGTTAAACAATGCTTGCTCTCAAACCATATCCTCATGAAAATGAGGGAGAGTTTGGGAACAAACACACAAGTAAAAACAATCCCCTGAACAGGGTGTGACAAGTCTAATTCCCCTGAGCAAAGGAGACCAGAGGGTGTGCCTTCAGGGTTATATTACAACCCTCAGAAACAGTGCAAAAGACGTTGTTTCCAAAATGAATTCACAAGGATTAAGGAAAGATTGAATAGTTACCTGCCAATTCCTGATCTTGTAAACGGTAATCATTGTCAAATGGTATCAATTTACCAAAAAGTTATCAAGGTTTTTCTCATTTCTGAGTTTGACAAACAACGAATCGAAAGTATAATTAAAAATCTATGTTACCTGTGAAATCTGTGGTTTTGAAGTTGTGAAATCATGTTTATTTTAAAAGGAGGTATGGGTCATGGTTGCCAAAGATATTATGAATAAGATTGTTACCGCTGCAAAGAAGAGCACAATCGGCCGGGACCTGGCGGTAAAATTATTGTCCGGCATGTATAGCGGATTACCCGTTGTTGACAATGAAGGAAGGGTTATTGGGATAGTAAGCGAGTTTGACCTTCTCAAGGCCATTCAAAGCGGGAAGGCATTAGAACAGGTAACAGCAGGGGATATTATGTCAAAAAATCCCATCTGTGTAACCGAGGATACCCTCATCGAAGAGATTATAGACCTTATGACAAAACACAATATCATTCGCGTCCCGGTGGTAAGAAAAGACACCCTGGTGGGAGTTATCTCCCGGTGCGATATTCTCAGCAGCATTGTAGAACCCGAGTTCGTAACATTTTTCGCTGATTAGGCATGAAAAGATTCTTTATAGCAATTGTTGCTGCTTCTTTTGCAGGTACTTCAGCCTGTGCTCCTCCAAAATACCGTATTTATCAAGAGCATAAACATACTGAAACAGCAAACCCATCCGTCACAGACATACTACATTATGACTTTGATGTAATAAAGAGGGTATTGCAAATCTTAGAAAAGGCCTCGTATTGCCTCGATGAGGACAAACCCGTTTCTAAAGAGACCTTTCATGATATAGTAGAAGTCATCTCCGGATTTTCTGATAAACATCATCAGGAGAAGGAAGATAAAGTGCTCTTCCCAGCGCTCAAGGTGAAAAATGAAGGGGAGAAGAAGGATTTCTTGGGGCGACTCCTTATGGAACATGTGTCTGCACGTGACGAGATAAGGAATCTGGATAAGGCACTCATCAACTTCTATCAGGGTAAAAAGGCAAAAAAAAAGATTACGAAAATCGCTCGTTCCTATATCAAGCATATGGAAAAGCACATCGAAATGGAGGAAAAGATCCTCTTCCCCTGGATAAACAAAGTTCTTAGCCCGGATGAGCAGGTGATCTTCATGAAGAAATTCGAAGCCCTGGAACAAGAAGACCTCGAAGCCGGTGTACATGAAAAATACAGCGCCATGATCGAAAGGCTTGAGCAGCAACTGGAGCTTTGTTCGGAGAGAGAAGGATGATTGTGGCGGCAGTTTGTCAAGTCAGCCGATGTGTGGATGGAGCCTATGAGAATCAGCAGGGTGCACTTTTTTCTATAATCATGTCATCCCTTCAGGATTTTCCGGTAAATTGATGTCCCTCAGTATCTTTTCTGCCTCATGTCTTTTTTCTTCCAGTCCTTTGCTTTTGGTAACAGGATAGGTTTCTGCATTGCTTAAATGCCTAAAAGTCTCTGGCAGGTGTGCGAAGTTATGTAATGTGGTGTGCTGAATCTCGTGAATCGTTGGCAGGCCGTAACATATCTTGCCGTTCTTTATAACAGGTATTAAAAGGGGGATTCCCGGTAAATCTTCGTCTTCAAGCCCGATTATATCTTCCACAAAATTGTCTGCCCTATCAATGATTCGATATACCTGCTTCTTGCATGGATAGGTAAGTTTGTCTTCACTGAATTTCATCCTTGGCATTGATTTGCCGTTATGTTCCTGCTCAACTAACTTATAGACGCCACCCAGTGCGGGGGCATCTTTTGATGTTACCAGTTCTGTGCCCACACCAAAGGAGTCAATGGGCGCACCATTTTTTAATAGATTATCAATACGTTCTTCATTCAAGTTACCGCTGGCAACGATTTTAACGTGTTGTAATCCTTCCGTGTCTAAAATTCTTCGCACTTCCTTGCTGAGTTTCAGTAAGTTTCCGCTATCAATACGGACGCCCTTCAATTTCCTGCCAATCGTGGCTGCATGCCTTGCCCCTACTAAGGTATCATAGGTGTCGATAATCAGAGTAGTGTTATCCGGAAATATTTCATGGAATTTCCAGAAGGAGTCTTGTTCATCTTCAAAGGCCATGACCCACGAATGGGCAACGGTTCCTACCGCAGGTATACCCAGTTTACAGGCTGCGAATACATTAGAGGTACCCTTGCATCCGCCAATAAAACATGACCGTGCAGCAAGGATGCCTGCCTGCGGACCATGGGCACGACGCGTTCCGAAATCAATTACCTCGCGTCCCTGGGCTGCATACACGACCCTCGATGCCTTTGTTGCTATTGAGGTCTGGAAGTTAATCATTGAGAGAAGGTAAGTTTCTACAACCTGCGTCTCAATCATAGGGGCTGTGACCCGAAGGATAGGTTCATCCGCAAAGGCAATCGTTCCTTCAGGCATAGCATAGACGTCGCCGCTGAAAACAAAATTTCTTAAGTATTCAAAAAATTTTTGGCTTACGTTATTAAAGATGGGTAATTGTCGTAAAAATTGAATAGTTTCTGGTGAAAAGGCAATATGGGTAAGATAGTGCAGCGCCTGTTCCAGTCCTGCGGTAGCCAAATAAGAACGATTTTTTGGCAAATGGCGAACGAACAATTCAAAGGTTGCGATGTCCTGCATCTTCTGCTCGAAATATCCCGCAGCCATACTCAGCTGATAGAGGTCAGTGGCGATGCCGAGTGAGTCTTCGGTCAAGAATAGGGATTTTGGTTCTTTCATAAGTATACGTCTATTTTAATCGGAGTAAGCATAAAGTAATATGGATGATATTGCAAGGGCAGCGGTCTCAATTCTCAATGTCGAACGGCCCAGGCTGATGGGTATACAACCTGCCTTCTCAGCCATTTCAATTTCATCGCGGGTAAAACCACCTTCGGGACCTATGAGGCAAATGATCTTTTTCACTGACGGGCGCTCACACAATACACTCTTTAATGTTTTTGTATGAGGTTCTGTGCACGCGATGAGGGAGAGATCATAGCTGCAAACAGTTTTTATTAAATCGTCTAATGGCGTTACCTTTTCTATGGCGGTGATAAAGTTTCGTTTGCACTGTTTCGATGCCTCAATCGCGATCTTGTTCCATCGTTCAATCTTTTCAGCAGATTTGTTCCGAATATCGACAACACTTCGTGTGCAATGAAGGGGAATCAAGGTTTTTATGCCTAACTCTGCGCATCTCTGAATCAAAAAAGTTACAAGCTTCCCTTTTGGGATAGAAAATGCGAGGGTAATATCGATGCCAGGTTCTCTGTCGATAGCTTTGGATTGTTCAATGAATACCTTTAAACTATCATTTGATATTTCAGTAACGTGGGTAAGGTATTCAAAGCCTTTTCCGTCAAAAAGGGTAATTTTATTTCCCAATTTCGCCCGTTTGACATGCAAAATATGGTGTGCCTCTTTACCGTTAAGCCAAATTTCACGAGTGGTAGGTGTGTACGGTATATAAAAACGGTCTTGATGCATTTATACGGTCAAGGTATGCTTGGTCAGGCTCCGTTCTCTGGCGAAATTGATGATGGTCCGGTTGGGACAAACTTCCACGCATTTCCCACAGGAGGTACATTTATTATAATCAATTACGGCAAGATTGTTCTGCACGTGGATGGCATCGTATGGACATATCTTCTCGCACTGTTTACAAGCAATGCACGAATCTTGACATATCTTTTTTGCTACAGCGCCTTTATCAAGGGATTTGCATCGTACATGTACCATTTTGGATTCTGGCAATATGCTGATAATCTTTCTTGGACATACGGCAGCGCACTTTCCACACCCTGTGCACCGCTCCTCAATCACCTTGGGAAGATCGTCGTCCCCCATGTACATAGCCTCAAATTTGCAGGCTTCTACGCAAGTACCTAAACCCAAACAGCCGTAATCACACCCTAAAAACCCCCCGCCAACAATGTTCGCTGCACGGCAATCTTTAGCCCCGTTATAAACAAATTTACTCTTTACGCCTCTTGCGTGACACATTACAACGGACACCAAACGTTCCCTCTTTTCAAATTTGACTCCCATAATGTTTGCGACGAGTTTTGCCACGGCAGTCTGCCCTACCGTACAACCAGCTACCGGCGCCTTGCCTTCTGTTACAGCCTGAGCGAAACCATTGCAGCCGGGTTGGCCGCATGCCCCACAATTTGCGCCAGGAAGCGCCTCATTAATACTGTCAATACGCGGATCGGCTTTAACTGCAAACTTATCTGAGGCAATGGCCAGACCTATTCCAAAGACCATGCCTAATATAACCAACGTAATTGCTGCTCCTAAAAGTAACCCCATTGATTTTCCACCAAAAAAATGAAATTAAAAAATTTCAATATACAGATACTTTAATCAAACACATCTTTAGAGTTTATTTCTAATCCTTCCAATATTTTAGACTTCGCTATTCCTTATTCCAGATGAGAAACTCTAAATTCCTTGACACGCTTTGATGGTCTGTTGATGGCGCTGGAACCACACATAATTCCCCGTTTAAAATTTCGTAGCGATTATTATCATCAATCTTTAAATAATCCGCATATGCCATTTTTTTTCTATCTGTTATAGACGTCATCGTTTATTTACCTTCTTTGGTTGCAGCATCCTTATCGGTTGTTTTAACATAAATTTGGTGTGATTAGTTCCATTATGCCATGGTTCCAATCATTCTGTGGATTGCTTGTCCCGCGGGCACCATGGGAAAGACATTCTCATTTGGGTCAACCCTGAAATCCATAATCACGGGTCCTTTAATCGAGAAAGCCTTTTCTATCGTTGGACGTACATCTTCCTTCTTTTCGACTAAAAATCCTTTTGCACCGTATGCTTCAGCCAGCTTGACAAAATCCGGGTTG
This sequence comes from Candidatus Brocadia sp., assembly GCA_013360945.1. Taxonomy (GTDB): domain Bacteria; phylum Planctomycetota; class Brocadiia; order Brocadiales; family Brocadiaceae; genus Brocadia. The sequence continues at coordinate 8,275 of JABWAQ010000036.1, read as the reverse complement.
CCATTCAAAGTAACACCGGAATACCGTTTATTATAAAATAGCTCCTGCCACTGCCGTACCATCCCCAGATAGCCGTTATTCAGTATAGCTATCTTCACAGGAATATTCAAACGGGCAACAGTGCTGAGCTCCTGGATGTTCATTTGGATGCTGCCATCACCAGCAATATCGACAACAATTTTATCCGGACACCCCAATTGAGCCCCGATTGCAGCAGGGAAACCATAGCCCATGGTACCCAGTCCTCCTGAAGACAGGAAAGTACGCGGCTTTGTATAGGTAAAATATTGGGCTGCCCACATTTGATTCTGCCCTACCTCTGTGGTGATGATGGCGTTACCCTTAGCCGCATCACAGATTTGTTCAATTACGTATTGCGGTTTAATAACACTTCCACTATCATTATACGATAATGGATTTTTTTCCTTCCAGTGCTTAATCTTATCAAACCATTCTTTTCTCTCAACAAAATGGATATGTTTAAGGAGCTCTTGTAAAATATTCCTTGCATCACCTACTATGGGGATATCTACCTTAATGGTTTTGCTGATGGATGCCGGATCGATGTCAAAGTGAATAATCTTCGCATGCGGGGCGAATTCATCGATTTTTCCCGTTACCCGATCGTCAAATCTCGACCCAATAGCTATCAGAAGATCACATCCGGTTACGGCAAAATTTGCGTATACCGTCCCATGCATACCCAACATCCCCAGTGATAAATGATGGTCTTCCGGAAATCCTCCAAGACCCATAAGGGTTGTGGTTACCGGAAGATTTCCCTTTTCTGCCAGTTCAAGTAACTCCTTTGAACTATCGGATGCAATAATACCTCCACCGGTGTAGACAACAGGCTGTTTTGAGTTATTGATCTCGTCAGCGGCAATCTTGATCTGGCGAATATTCCCTTCATACCGGGGTTTGTATCCAGGCAGGTCAACTTCTGTTGGTATGATTTCTTCGCATTTTTCCAGGGTGATATCTACGGGAAGATCAATCAGCACAGGGCCTTTTCTCCCCGTGTTGGCGATAAAAAATGCCTCTTTGATAATTCTGGCAAGGTCTTTAACGTCTTTCACAAGGTAGCTGTGTTTTGTTATGGGACGCGTAATCCCAATAATATCAGCTTCCTGGAAGGCATCATTTCCAATGAGAAATGTTTTGACCTGTCCTGATATGGCTACCATAGGCACTGAATCCATATAGGCCGTTGCAATTGCTGTTACTAAGTTTGTAGCGCCTGGACCTGATGTAGCAAGACAAACACCCACCTTGCCGGTACTTCTGGCATATCCATCCGCTGCATGACCTGCACCTTGTTCGTGACGGGTTAAGATGAACTTTATAGGAGACTCGTATAATGCATCAAATAAGGGGAGATTCGCACCGCCAGGAATTCCGAAGATATACTCAACCCCCTCTCTTATCAATGCATCCAATAAAATTTGTGAACCTGTTTTAATCATGGAACTGTTATATTACGAAAATATTCATTAAGCAATATATAAAACATCAAACTAACTTTACGAGAGACAGCGATACTATCGGTGTATCGTCTCTAAAGGTATGTTTTAAAAGGGAGCGCAAATTCTGATAAACAGGGAAATACATTTTCCCAATCAAAAATTTGGCATGTGAACTGAGATGACCAGCTTATTTATAAGACTGCATATTTTACATCCCGGTTTTTTCTGATTCCAGGTCCTCGTTTAGGTCTTCAAAATCAACGTCATCCATATCTTCATATTTTGGAGGCTTATAACCAGGCATTTTAGATTTTTCAACCTCTTCGTTGTAAGCGGTAAGTACCTTTTCCTGTATCTGTTCTCTACAATGTGAATTTATTGGATGGGCTGTATCTGCATGTAGTTTTAATCTGCCCCCGCCCCTGGATACACGTTTTTCATTTAATTTCGCGCCGCAATCATTACAGTATTGAGCCATTAAATGGTTTTTGCCGCCACATTTTGGACATCTGTCTGTAAGTTTCCTGCTGGGCATTGATACAAATGCCCCCTTGTGCCCCTCGATAACCTTTAGATCCCTTACGACAAAATCATCATCTATGGTAATACTGCAAAATGCCTGTAATCTGTTTTTCTTACCTTCTGTCAACTTTACCCTGACTTCAGTAATATTCACGATCTTCTCCCCCTTCCTGTTCATCTAGCATTGCCATTGAAATCATTGGTTACCACAAACACATTTCCAATATTCAGCGCCTCTATCTGCCGTTCAATTTCCTTCGAATCCCCTTCCTCCTTACACAAACCATATAAAGCCGAACCACTTCCTGATATAAGTATGCCACAAAAATTAAACTTTGCCAATGTTTTTTTGATTCTCTCAATGTCTGGGTAGAGCCGGAAAACAACTTCTTCTAATCGGTTATACAAACAAGACCCTAATCTTTCCGGGCTCCCCGATGACAATGATTGCAAAAAAAAGCTAACATCTTTCAAGTCTTTTGTCAAGACAATTTCAAAATTTTTATATACCGTTGCGGTGCTTACCTCGAACCTTGGATAAACTATTATGTAATTATACTTTACAGGCAAAGTATATGGGGTAACCACTTCCCCTCTTCCTTTACATATTGCGGTGTTTCCCAAAACAAAAAAGGGGGTGTCGGAACCTAATTTTTCAGCAAGTGACATGAGTTTTTCCTCACCATATCCAACCTTCCACAACGTATTCAATCCAGACAAAGTAGCTGCTGCATCGCTACTTCCTCCGCCAAGCCCCGCCCCAATCGGTATCCTTTTATCCAAATGTATTTTCACCCCTCTGAAGATATTAGTTTCTTTCTGAAAGAGGCGTACGGCTCTTAAAACAAGATTATCTTCGCCAACGGTAAGTTTAGGATTTGAGCAGGTAAATTCAACGTCTTTTTCATGATTTTCTAAATAAATATAATCATACAAACTAATCCCCTGCATAACCGTTTCAATTTCGTGATAACCATCCGGCCGTTTGCCTAATATCTCAAGAAAAAGGTTGATCTTTGCAGGCGCTGCAATTTTTATTTTACCCCGCTCCTCCCAGTATTTCATAGAGAATGCCCCTGTTTTATTCTATTTTTAAAAAAAGAAAGTTGTGTGTCGCCATAACTTCGGGTATCAAATAATTCTATATGCGAAGCCTCCGGGGTTATCTCAAAAACCGTTTTTCTGTGTTGCAATAGCATCAGACCTTCTGATCGTACCATATGCTTACTGCATAAAGAGGAAAACAAGGTCAGGAGTTTATCTCTATACGATTTTTTTTCGATAAGGGGATAAGGTGGACTGGCAAGCACGAGGTCGGCTTCTATACTGTTTTTTTCAAGGTATGGAATAATTTCAAACACATCGTATTTTAAGACCCGCGCCTTATCGCGAAGCCTGGTTGCCTCAAGATTTTTTTTAATAACTTGGATAGCCGACCAATTGTTCTCAACAAAAATACAAGATTTTGCTCCCCGACTTAATGCCTCTATCCCAATCGCACCGGTACCGGCATACATATCGAGAACATGACAGTCTGGAATAACATCAGCAAGTATACTGAAGAGGGCTTCTTTTATTTTGTCCGGTATAGGCCTTGTCGTGCTTCCTTTTACTGAACTAAGGTATATACCTTTTGCGCTGCCTGAAATTATCCGCACAATCGTATTGGTTTATTTTATAAGCACTTGTCTTAATCACTCTTGAACGCTTGGTTAAGATTCCATGCGCACATCCTTCATCAATCTGTTAACCATCTGAAATTCCATGAGTAATCAATCAAACACAAAAAATTATGATAAGAATATTTTCCACGTAAGTCAATTCCAAATTCTATATTGACATATATATATTTCATAATTTATAATTTTACTCAAATTTGAAATTCTAAACCGCTTCATTAAGGTAACGTAATCATGATTGGTAATATACAAAAAGAATTAATCCCCCTTCGAGAGCGTTTACTTCACCTCAGGGACTCTCTTTGACCTGGAAAACAAAGAAAAAGAACTGTCAACCTTAGAGGAACAATTCTCTTCGCCAAGCTTTTGGGAAAACAAAGATAAAGCCCAGCAAACGATCAGGAAATTAAAATCACTTAAAGGGATCATTTTACCCCTTCAGGAATTACAAAAGACGCTGGACGACATAGAGTGCCTCTCTGCGCTTGCGGAAGAAGAGCAGGATGAACAAACAGAGGCCGAAGTCGTCAATGATATTAAGTCATTTACGCAAAGGCTTGAAAAATTTGAATTACGCACCTTGCTTGGTGAACCCCATGATCATTGCAGCGCTTATTTAAGCATTTATGCAGGCGCCGGGGGGACGGAGTCGTGCGATTGGGTCTCTATGTTGTTCCGCATGTATAGTCGTTGGGTTGAAAACAGTGGATATACGCTTTCCCCCATCGATATATTGCCCGGTGAAGAAGCAGGAATTAAAAGAATTACCGTTCTCATAAAAGGCGATTATGTGTATGGATATTTAAAGTCTGAAATCGGGGTGCACCGCTTAGTACGGATTTCTCCCTTTGATGCAAACGCCAGGAGGCATACATCATTTGCTGCGGTCGATGTGCTTCCGGAAATTGAAGAGGAAGAAGAGATTGAAATTAATGAAAATGAATTACGGGTGGATACCTACCGCGCATCCGGGGCCGGTGGGCAGCATGTAAATAAGACATCATCCGCCGTTCGTATTACCCATATCCCAACCGGGATTGTCGTGCAATGTCAGAGCGAACGTTCACAGCACCAAAACCGGCGAATGGCCTTGAGCATGCTGAAAGCAAAAATGTATCAGATAAAAGAAAAGGAAAGGGAGAAAGAACTCTCGGCAGCCTATGATGAGAAAGGAGAAATTGCATGGGGTCATCAAATTCGGTCGTATGTATTACAACCCTATTCCCTTGTGAAAGATTTGCGTACGGGTAAAGAAACGGGAAATACTCAGGCCATACTGGATGGTGAAATTGACGAGTTTATGGAAGCGTATCTCAAATGGAGAATAGTAAAAGCTCATTAAACCTTTTGGGATTTCAAGAGTAAGGGTATGGTGTGGAAATGAATCCCTCTCAATATCGACCACAAGGGTCGGTACTACAGTAAACATATTTTTAAGGATAAAGCACATGATGGTTACATTAAAAAACGACGATCCCGAAGTATGGCGTGCCATACAAGAAGAATCAGAAAGACAGCAAAATACCATTGACCTGATTGCCTCCGAAAACATTTGTAGTAAGGCTGTACAGGAAGCACAGGGGTCTTCTATGACCAACAAATATGCCGAAGGTTATTCTGGAAAACGGTGGTATGCAGGTTGTGGAAATGTAGACACCGTAGAAACGCTGGCAATTGAAAGGGCAAAACAAATCTTTGGAGCAGAACATGCCAACGTACAACCACACGCAGGCTCACAGGCAAACATGGCCGTTTGCTTTGCGGTGTTAAAACCGGGAGACCGTATTTTGGGTATGGATTTATCCCATGGCGGACACCTTACCCACGGATTTAAAAAGAACTTCTCAGGCATGCTGTACGAGATTACCCATTATGGAGTAAAAAGAGAAACCGGGTACATTGATTACGATGAATTACGGGACATCGCTATCAAAACGAAACCCCACATGATCATTGCCGGCGCAAGCGCATACCCCAGGATACTCGACTTCCCGAGGTTCAGAAAAATTGCAGATGAGGTTGGGGCATACTTTATGGCTGATATTGCTCATATCGCCGGGCTTGTCGCCGGAGGGGCACACCCCAGTCCGGTTCCCTATGCAGACTTTGTCACCACCACGACTCATAAAACACTGCGTGGACCAAGAGGCGGTTTGATCTTATGCAAAGCAAAGTATGCAAAGCAGATAGACTCTATGATTTTCCCGGGGATTCAGGGCGGCCCTTTCATGCACATCATCGCAGCGAAGGCCGTTGCGTTTAAAGAGGCAATGACTGAAGAATTCAAACAGTGCCAGCAGCAAACGGTAAAAAATGCAAAGGCAATGGCCCAGGAATTTCTGAAACGAGGATATACTGTTGTATCCGGTGGAACGGAAAACCATCTCTTCCTCATCGATTTACGCAGCAAGGGTATTGCGGGGAAAGATGCCCAAATAGTCTTAGAAACGGTGGATATCATCCTGAATAGAAATACGATTCCTTTTGATGAAAGGGGTGCAAACGAACCGAGTGGTATTCGTATTGGAACGCCTACCGTGACATCAAGGGGCATGAAAGAGGCCGAGGTTGTTAAAATAGCAGAGTGTATCGACAAAGCCCTTTCTCAGCCAAACGATACCAGGGTTAAAGATGCGGTTCGAAAAGTGGTAAAAGAACTCTGTTCGGCATATCCATTATATATATGAAGCGGAGTCGTACCAGGCTGCTAAATAGTATTAATTGAAAAGATGACTTTGCTGGCATAGGAATTTTATTTGGGCGGATTTCAGGTTGATATGAAGCATAAAATCTCCGTAGGGACACGGTGCTCCGTGTCCCTGCAAAAGGGGAACAAAGGAGGATGTAAATAAATTTCATTCGGGGAAAACACAACCCCCTATTTCCTCCTTTTTTAAAGGAGATTAAGTTGATGGCTGGAGCAATCCAGCCTTATTTTTTATTCCTTCAACTGAAAAATGACTTCGAAATTATCAATTAAAAAAGTAACGATCATTGGCAACGGCGGATGGGGGACGACCCTTGCCATTTTGTTACATAAAAAAGGCTATGAAATCACCCTGTGGGGTGCCGATGCATCGTACGTAGAGCATCTGAGGGAAAAAAAAGAAAACGTTAAATTTCTAAAGGGTGTCCCGATCCCGGACGGAATATGCATCACATCCAACATCTCAGATCAGTTAGCGGGTGCACACCTCATCATATCTGCAACTCCTACCCCCTACCTGCGCTCTGTACTTATGAAATTTAAGGGTCTCTGCATTCATGGCGTACCGATTGTCAGCGTTACGAAAGGAATTGAAAATGACACACTGATGAGACCCAGTGAGATCATTACCGATGTGTTGGGAAAGCAGCCTGTTTCTTTGCTCCTGGGTCCAAGCCATGCAGAAGAGGTCGCACGCGGACTACCCACTACCATTGTTGCGTCATCAAAAGACGGTAACCTGGCGCGAGTTGTTCAAGAAGTTTTTACCACAGACAGGTTCCGTGTTTATACAAATCCCGATATGATAGGTGTTGAGTTAGGCGCTGCTATGAAAAATGTGATTGCCATAGCCGCTGGCATCTGTGACGGTCTGAAGTTTGGTGATAATTCAAAGGCCGCGCTTATCTCCCGTGGACTGGTAGAAATTAGCCGTCTTGGCATTGCCATGGGGGCGCAGAGAAGCACCTTTTCAGGACTTGCCGGACTTGGCGACCTGATAACAACGTGTATCAGCCCTTTCGGGAGAAACCGTAGGGTTGGTGAACAGATTGGAAAAGGTAAAAAGCTGCAAGAAATTCTGGGGGAGATGGAACAAATCGCAGAAGGTGTATGGACTACAAAATCCGTTATGACACTTTCCCACAAATTAAACGTGGAAATGCCCATCACAAAAGAAATCTACAATGTGCTCTTTCATGACAAAAATCCTCTGGAGGCAGTGAGCAATCTCATGATGCGCGCCCCTAAATCTGAGATGGAAGAATTAATCTGAAAACAGGAGGTTACTAAATGAACATATATGATTTTGCAATGCAGATGGAAAAAGACGGGGAAAACTATTACCGTGATTCAGCGCAGAAGATTGACAATGCGGGGCTCAGGAAGATACTGGGCATCCTTGTGGATGCAGAAGTAAAGCATTACAATATTTTACAGAAGATGAAAGACCATGAAAAAGTTCAAATGTCCGATACAGAGATATTAGCAAACGTGAAAAATATTTTCGTAAAGATGAAAGAAGATAACGACACGGTCGGCGTGAATATCTCACAAATCGGATTATACAAAAAGGCCCAGGATATTGAGAAAAACAGCCAGATATTCTATCTGGAAAAGGCCGATGAAGTAACAAATACATCTCATAAGGAGATATTTTTGAAGATCGCCGATGAAGAAAAGAAGCATTATTTCATATTGAAAAATATCCTTGATTTCGTTTCGCGTCCGCAACATTGGCTCGAAAATGCGGAGTGGTATCATTTGGAAGAATATTAGCTTAGGAAAGGAAGGGGTCGCATTTTAACAGGCCGTCCGAGAATTCACTTTTCCGTGATTTCTCAAGTCATAAGTCCTTGTAAATCAACATCCGAACTTTTACGATTTTGCATTCTCGGACAGCC
>JABWAQ010000126.1 GCA_013360945.1 Candidatus Brocadia sp. | reverse complement strand
TAATAATAATATATTAGTGACCACATATTTATCGACAAAACAGTGCTAATTAACCATATATTCTATACTTATGTATTTTGGCTGAGGTGAACATCCGTTTGAACATGACGTTAGTAACTGGCATGTAATAGCCAGGACCCTTTCAGAACTCACGAGAGGTGTCGTTACCGACCTGAAAGAGGCAGGTTATAGGGGAAGAATCGTTACGGTGAAGGTGAGATTCAACGATTTTGAAACCCATACAAGGGCAAAAACCCTTGCAGTACCCACAAATTCGATACAGGAGATACGAATCGCGGCCTTTGATTGCCTCCAAAGATTCGAACTCAAAAAGAAGGTGAGGCTTATTGGGGTAAAGATGGGTGGATTAGAAAAGGCATTGAAAGCCAATACGACAGGGCAAAGTATTTGATGGGTTGGAACAGACCCCAGTCAGCATTTTTTAGCCCGATCTTCGCAATTCGAGGGGTATGCAACCCGCTGAGTCAGTAAAATCAAGGGGTCATGCAAAAAGGTCGGCACTACAGGCCAACCTGTCCGGATGCGTAAACCTTGGGTGGCGGTTGTTCTGGAAGCATCAATCCCAATTGTGCCAAAAGGAGAGCAACATCCTTTTCCGGCCGGGTATAACGGCTCATGACAATATGACGGTCATCCGTGGTCGGTAAATGATCGTCTATCATTTGAATGCCCGACATTTTTTCCAAAATCGCTTCAGACGTCAGCCCGTCAGCCCTCCCACGCGCAAGATTTCGCAATGTCGTATGGAGACAAAAGCCAAAAAGGAGACAAAAATATGGGCTTCAATTCTCCGTTCCAATTGGTGCCATATGGGGCGAATGGAAAGAGACCCCTTCAAATCCTTACATGCCTGTTCAATCCGCGTCAACAGCAAATAATTTTCCCAGACGATTTCTGGCGCAGTGGCCTGCATGTTGGAACGAAGCAAATAACGCCCCTCGCGCCGATACGCCTGCCTCAGTTATTCCCGATCCAAACTGAACCGGAACGTATTTTCGTTGACCGCCTCCCGTGGTTTAGGAAGGAATAACAATTTGGTTTTTTGAAAAATTCTCTACATGAATAACCTCGTCTTATAGGGGCAGGTTTGAAACCTGCCCCTACACGGCGGGAAGGGAGATCATAACCAGTCTGTAGTCTCGTCCGGCTTCTTTCTTTAGCGCGCTGATATGCATGGGCAGATCATCGCGCGTGAGCGCCTTTCGATTGCGAAGTTCACACAAACCCGCCCACAAACGTCTGAGTCTGCGCCGACGCATGGAACGCTCCTTACATCGTACTTCGCCCCAAAGAGCTTGCCCCACTTCTCCTTTAAATAGGCAAACAGCTCGTCCCGATACTCAAGCAACAAATCCAGACAACGATACGCCTTGTCCTTCTGCGTCAGGGAATAATCCTCCCCCGGCAGATCGCCTATTGCGCTCCGCACGTACCACTCACGATGGAAACGAAATTCGCTTTCCGGTCATCGAGTGGGGGCTGGAGGCCATCGCCTCCAGTCTACCAGCCGACCATTACGAAAAATACTGTGACTTACGTGAAATAATACTAGTTTACTTCCCTTAAAATATTTTGTATCTCGGCATTGGATGAAAGAGAATCAAAGGTGGTTTTAATGAACTCTATGACATCCACTTCTTTCGGTTCGTAGACAATAACAAGACTCCCGGTAAATGGGTTAGCACGAATATCTTTTATTCCTGAAGGTATGGAAATAAATGAAAGATTTTTAATATGGTCAGGTAAGTTTCTAACACCCCTGAGTTTTTTTATAAACGGTACCTTTAACCGTATACGACCATCAATATGATGAATGATACTATAGGTAATCATCGCAATACTCCATCAGACTTAAATCAACTCTGTGTAACAGGATATCTTACGGTGTAATAAATGTGCTTTCTCAATGGCAAAACAGTCAAAAAAAAGGTATCAGTTCACCCCCCTCCCCTATCCCCTCCCACCAGGAGCGGGGAAAAACACTTCCTCCCCCTCGATGGGGGAGGTCAGGTGAGGGTGCTGAACTGTTACCCCATTAGAAGGCTTTTGTCAAGCGAAGAATGCCCTATAGCAAAAAATCGGAGATTTTTTGCCTTATCAAACAAAATTATTTATCTTATCCAACAAGCATTCATCCCAATGACCGCATCCGTATTTTCTCTTATTTTTTAGTTACGGATTACAAAAAAATCGGGAATGCTCCCCCCTATACGTAGTCAGTATGTTTTTTGGCAATCTCGTTGTATGGGTCATAGTACTTCACGAAGTAATCGTTGTTCCTAAAATTACAATAATGGCAAGATATTCTTTAAAATTTGACATTCTTTTTTTCTTTCAGTTTTAAAGATAATTTTCCAGCATTAAAGAAATTAAAAGATGCTGGACGGCCAGAAGTCGTCCAGCATCTTAAGAAACTCAATCCCTTTTAGAATGCGCTGTCCTTCACATAACCTGTATGTGCCGGACCCAGCTTCTCAAATATCTCATCTTCACGGTAAGAAACCACCTTTGGCGCTTCATACTCTGATAACTTTTCATTCTCCATTTTATTTCTCCTTTCAATCTATTGTCTTCAAACCATGTAAAAGATTACAATGTCCGCATTCGCATCTTTGGCATCAAAATTCTTTTGACTCCTTTGCTATTTCTGATAAAAAAACAGGAAGATAAACGGTATCAGACTGCCATTCAGGACCTGACACTTTATGCGTTTTATTTTTTGCCGTGACTGGTCCATGAAGAGTCTTATTCCCGCTGTTATCCAGGTCTTCCAGCTTATAATAGCTATTGCACGTGCCGCTTGCATCTTGGAAACGATAGCTAGCGCCTGAAACTGCACTCCCTTTTGCAGGAATGAGAGTGTCATTAATCTGCACATAACTTCCACCCTCACTGTCAGCGCGATAGACGTTGAAGCCTGCATTATCCACCTCAGTGGCTGTATCCCATTTCAGAATGATTTTGCCATCGGCTTCTCTTGCAGTAAACGAAACAAGGGTAACGGCAGTGGGGTCTTCGTAGGAAAGCAAATTGTAATCTTCGATCTCGCCAAAAGAAGTTGATTCGTCACCAAAAACAGGTGATGGGACTCCATACGAAACCCAAGCCCTTGCCCAGAAATTCGATTCATGGTTATGCTTTGGCACGACAAAACTATCCTTAAATTTATATGCGTGTTTACCTTTAATCTTGTCCTTGAAAGAGTCTATAACCATTTCTCCGTCATCATCCCAATCGCCATCATGATTCCAGTCAATGTATAACCTGAAATAGACACCGTGAAGATAAAATTTTTTCTCGTCAGTTGTGGTAAGATGCCAACGGACTTTAACCTTTTCTCCCTCAGCCCAATCACCAGGCGCCGGGCTGAATGAAACGCCATCATCTTTGTGGGAATCATCTCCCAGATATTCATACTGCTGATTGAAGGTAGCAGCGTCTGGATATGGCAAAGGGGCGGAACCCATATCCGGCATAGTTTCCCCCTTTACCGGTAATGCAGGAAACGACAAGAGAAAAAACAACATGCCAACAGACGTAAAAAACACTCTTTTCTTTTTAGCCATATACATCCTCCTTTTTTTAAATGATTATTTACTCTCTGAACATTTAACATATTGGTTGTTAGCTACCGCATCATTCACCAGAGAAACAACCCAATCGGCCAATGAATTAGGTTTGTAGAGCAGGTAATTTGCCTTGATGTACTTATTCGCTTCCAACAAATCTTTTGTCCCTAGTTTTTCACAATCAGGCGGATCCCACTCCTGTTTATGGGCGTTGGTCCAACTGGCAATGCGAAGCTCAACCCATATAACGGTATGTCCTTCATTCACCGCAGCGTTAATTTTATCCCTGATCTCCTGAACCGCATTCACCCTCTTATCGCACCAGTCTTCTCGAATTGTGCCATACTGCACATCATGGAAACCACCCATACCTTTCACATCACTTGCATACTTTGCCATCACATTATCCCGGTAGTCTTGATCAATCGCATCATCTCCGTCTCCATGTCCTACCAGAAGTATGACCTCATTTGACGGTTCTGTGCTGAATTCCTGAGCCCTCTCTAAAAGCACAGCAGAAACATCCGGATGATAATCAATTGCATTGGTAGCAATATACTGACTATCACTAAAGGGACGGAATCTCCTGTGTATTGCCCCCATGTGTTCGCAGAAATCATTCAGGGCATCATATTCACCAGGGCAGTCAACAATTTCACCAAGGTAGTCAGACTTGCCCGGTTCACCGTCAACCCGACAACCGATAGTCCATTTGAGAACATCGACTGTGCTGGAATCTGTATTCATATACAGCGGAACGACAACAACCTTTTCCACTTTTTCAGCCTCCAGACGGCGAATTGCCTCATCTTCCGTTTGCCACATCTTGTGGGTTGTCATATCCATCACCATATGCAAACCACTGTCTACTTGATAGTCAGGCAGGCGATTTTTTACCTCGTCCACGAGACCAAAAAATTTAGCATTTTCACTGAAATACCCATGACCGACTATTAAGACGCCCATCTTTGAACCGTGATCGTGAGCCATTGCCTTATGAGGAGAAATGCCCCCGATACTAAAAACTGCAAACCAGAAGAAAACCAACGACAAGTACCTCTTATTTTTTATTAATCCCATATACCCTCCTTTTTAGTTACTGTCATAATACTTTTTATCAGATACTAAAACTATTTATGCTGCCTTGATTCCTTACGATAATTTTTTTTACTTCCTCCTATTAATGCTGTGAAACTAGCAAAGGCTTACCAATTTACATACAACGTTACACACCTGTTTTTGTTTCAACTCTCAATTTAATCACCCCCCTTCAGCCGCCTATCCGGCGTGCTTTTGAAAGAATAGTGTAAAAACAAAAAAAGCCCAACAAAAGAGGAATTCTATTCTTCCGCCCTGGTCCCTATGAAGATAACAGCTATACAAATTAGCCGGTCGGCCGTTATCCACATCAAACGTATGATATTTTATTAACTCGTCATTTCCGTGTAAGCGGAAACCACATGCAACAATAAGATGTCCGGATTTCCACCGGAGTTTTTCCACGCAACAGCGGAGATGGGAAAACCATATGAAATATAGTCAGCTTTGTATTTTCTAAACGCTAAGTTTGTTTTCTACGACTTTCAACAGCACAGTGGTAGGCTACGCCTTGCCACTATGTTTGCGGTTTGAATTCCGATACATTTAATTAGGCATTCGACAACTTTTTTATTGCAGAACGACCAGGCTGGCCGCCCTGCAACCACGGCATTGAAATGCCTTGTATAATCCGCAATAAAAAACTCCTCCAGGTTCTTATTGACATTTATATATGAGACCTTTATAATTCTCACAAGGCCTGGCAAAGAGGTGAAAACCCCCTTGCCTTGGTCCCGGGGGTTAATAACTGTACTTTAGCCGGTCGGTTATTAATCCCTTCTTTTAAATTGTCCTGTCTCTTTCATCGCCTTTTTCCCCTACGCTTACTTTAATTCAATACAAGTGGCAGCCCCGCTTTTCTTAAGTCATTCTGACATTCCTTCATTTTTTGATATATAGATGCCCACGACCTCTTTGAATACAAGATGGGAATATCTTTGCTTTCCGCCAATTTCTTTATTTTATACGCCAGATTATGGTTCACAAAGTCATACAACATGATGATAAAGTCCATCGTTTCCGGGATTCCATCGCGGATCTTTTGTCCACTCCTACCCGTTACATGCCGGATCTCGTTTACACCAATTTTATCCAGCTCTTTTGGAATACTTCCTAAATGATCACCGCCTACGATAAGCACCGACATTTTTTTCTCCTCCTGTAAAAAGTAATAGAGATTTAGACTGAGTCTCAATATATTAATAAAAATATAAAATGTCAATATAATTATTTTAAAATCCTTATGGGGCACACACAAGGGGTCAAGTCATTATTATAGGCATGCCCAGCTGCTAAGACCCACAAAATGACTCAGAAATTCTCAGATTAAGTGGTATTGTGAAAGCGAGGTAAAATCGTTTTGGGGAGATGGATGGCGTCAAGGAATGAGGAGTTGGATTCGGCCATAACACTGTCGATGGTGTTGAAGTTTTTTTTTGCACCGGAAACACCTGGCGAGATTGGTTTTTGGATTGGGTATGAAAATCAGAACAGAGCGGGCAGATGAAACGGAAATAGCCTTCGAAGGTTTTGCCGAGAGGTTTTATCCATGATTTGAAGGAAGAGTCGGTCTTTGGATGTTTTGAGATTTCACCGAGTGCGGAGACGATTACGGTGAGGAGACTGGAGGTCTGACATGGGTAAAATGGACGTAGATTCGAGAGGCTCATAGTTTGTGATTTACAAACTTGATACAGACTTGCCATAATCTATGGGGGGTGGCACGGACAAGCTGTGCTTGTCCGTGTTTTTGTAATACAGCCAAATACCTTGCACTTGCAATGATCAGGCTTGATTTGTCTATCCAAATTTTAAAATGGATATTCACAAACAACATCGTGCAAGTTCAACACGGACAAACGGAGTTTGTCCGTGCCACCCTGTTTATTAATCTAAATATTTAGTAACTATTCAGTGAAAATATTTTAGAATTTACTTGACGGTCAATATGAGAAAAGGGGACGGTAGGATTGGTTGGCAGGATAAACGACTGTGGAGGAGGCCACCGTAGTCCACCGGAGGTCTTTGCGAAGAGATGTGTGGGGTATGTTCTGCCAGAGAATTGCCGGGTTTTGTAGAGCGGTAGAGAGCGAAAGAAATGGGTGAAAAAGCCTATGGTATAATAGCTGCAGTAGATGATTTCAGGCTATTAATACAGGTGTCATCCATTGATAATAGAGAATATAGACATAGATGCAACGCTGCGAGAAGTAGAAAAGCTGCTTTCAGAGGAAGAAGGTCTGTCGCCTGCCATGAGGTCAAGGGTAGAGTTATTGGTGTTAGCGATAACGCTGCTGGCAGGACGTTTAAACCGGAACAGTCGCAACAGCAGCAAGCCTCCCTCGAGCGACCCGAATCGTAAGAGAGAAGGAGAGAGGAAGGCAGGGGGACAAAAGGGGCATGAGGGGGTGACGCTGGAAAAGGTTGAGAATCCTGATAAGGTGGAAGTAATAAAAGCAGACCGGAGGAAGTATCCGCTCTGCAAATACGAGTTGGTAGGTTACGAAGCGCGTCAGGTGTTTGATATGAAGATTTCACGGGTGGTAACGGAGTATCGGGCAGAGATAGTTGAGGACGTGGAGGGGAATCGGTTTGTAGCGTCATTTCCGGAAGCGGTGACAAAGGCGGTGCAGTATGGACCGGATTTGAAAGCGCACGCAGTATATATGTCACAGTATCAATTGATACCCTATAAGAGGATCCAGGAGTATTGTGAGGACAGGGCTACGTCAAGTATAAGCGCAAGTACTGACACGTAAAAAAGAAAAGGAATAAACTGGCTTTTTCAAAATGGTTCTTGTATAATAGTTTCATGAA
>JABWAQ010000125.1 GCA_013360945.1 Candidatus Brocadia sp. | reverse complement strand
AAAGCAGCAGATCTCCACTCAATTCAAAAAATCTTGAGCGAAGCTGCAGTACCCCGAGCCCAAACAGTCAGTTTCAATAAGGCTAAAGGTCTGCTGGCTAAGATTAAAAATTCAAATATTTCAGTTATTGAGAGAAAGTCAAGTATAGAAAAACTTATTCGTATGATTGGTGAATCATTGAATGAAGATGGAACAATAAAAGAAATAAACCCAGATAATTTAAAAGATAGTCCAAAATTATCTGATTCGCAGGTCGAATATCTTCTTTCTTCCTTGCGTCAATCAATACCAAATTTTACCTTAAGTCGCAGCGATATCGCAAAAGCAGTTTCTAAATCAAACACGAAACCACTCCATACAAAACCAGAATCAAGCGCACCTGCTTCTGATGTTATGATAGGAAAGAACGGTGCAGATGAGACATCAACTGCAAATGCTCACGATATTGATGAAGCAAGAAAAGAAATGGATAAAATCATAAATCAAATAGTACCATGAAATAAAACATAAAAGCATCGGACATCTTCTCTACCGATTCTTCATAAAGATAAAAATGAGAGAAATATTCTTCCATAAAAAACGGTAATACAATGACAGGAGAAAAATTCAAATCAATATCACGGAGACTCTTACTAAAGACAATTGGTGGAGTAGCAGTCGGATTTGGCTTGAGTAAGCTATCTTCAGCGTGGACGCAGGCATCAGATCAGACGGTACAACCACTCCCTCAGTTTACAGGACCTGATGCCAACCCTTACTGGGGATCGGTAGGCCCCTTCGTCGTTTACCCTCAAAAGTTTCCATTAATTCAGCTCACTGATCGGCCTATCCAGCTTGAGACACCACGGCATTATTTTCTCACCCCATTCACCCTAAATGCTGCTTTTTATGTACGATGGCATCTCGACAACATCCCAAATACGGTGAATCTCTCTGAATGGCGTCTTTTCGTGGAAGGAAATATTGAAAAGCCTCTAGCCTTATCCCTGACTGATCTCATAAACAAATTCAAGCCGATTACTATTGCTGCTGTTAACCAATGTTCTGGAAATAGCCGCAGTCGTTTCCAGCCCCGTGTACCTGGCAGTCAATGGGGCAACGGAGCTATGGGTAATGCCCTTATGACAGGAGTATACCTTAAAGATTTGCTCAATGCTGCACGAGTCAAATCGGGTTCATTGCAAATACAATTTGAGGGGTTAGACCGTGGCCGGGGATCAAAGGATAAAGGCTCATACAGATTTCAGAAATCCCTGAACTTAAACGATCCGGTCATTGATGAAGTCATCGTGGCATACGAGATGAATGGAGAACCCCTTCCCATGCTAAATGGCTTCCCGGTACGTTTGGTCGTTCCCGGTAAGTTTGCAACATACTGGATCAAGGCGCTAACCTGGATTCGTGTATTAACCGAACCTGACACCAATTTCTGGATGGCAAAGGCTTATTGCGTTCCCGACACACCCCGTGGCAACACTACTCTTAACGATGTTAAGGATGGCCGTATAAAAATGATTCCTATCGGAACCATGCCGGTACGCTCATTTATCATTACTCCGGATGGATCAAGTAAGATTCCCTTAGAAATGCCAATAACGGTACAAGGCATTGCCTTCAGCGGCTATGGTAAAATCGTTGAGGTGGAATTCTCCGAGAACGATGGTGTGACCTGGCACAAAACTGAGCTTGGGGAAGACTACGGTCCCTATTCTTTCCGTACCTGGAAAATTCCCTGGACCCCAAAACACATGGGTAAGCACGTACTTGCAGTGCGAGCAACAGACGGAAAAAGAAATGTTCAGCCTGATGAAGGAGTCTGGAACCCTGGAGGATATTTGTGGAATAAGATTGAGCGACAAGAAGTAATTGTGGGCGCTGCACAATAAAGCATATCGATGGGCGGAAAGATAGGGAGAAATATAAATAATTATAACTATCGTTAGTTATACTCGAACATAAGGAGGCATACGATGAAAAAAATAAGATTTACCTTAGGTGGACTTTTTCTCTTTCTTTTGGGTGAAACAGTTCTAGCGCAAGACAAACTTCCCGGTTTAGTCTATAGCGGTCAATATCTCAAAAGTACCCTGGGCAGCATTACTCAACCTGATCAGATGCAGCATTCGCTCGATGCGATATATAGCGTGGGAGAATATCCTCTCTCTACCCCTGCGTTAATTTCTGGTAAAGGCCAGGAGACTACCCAAATCTCCTGTCGATTCTGCCATAGTACTACTTATATCACTATGCAACCTCCTCTCCCAGCAGCTACATGGAAAAATGAGGTTTACAAGATGATCAATGCGTTTGGCGCTCCTATTCCGGAGGCTGATGCAAAGCAGATCATTGCCTACCTACAGTCGTATTACACACCAGAAACCCGGAAACAATAATAGTCTCTTAACAAGTTGTCCGGGAGTTGTTTTGTAAACCAAATTCCATAGCGTGGATATAAAAACCATATCGGTCATCATTCAGGATCTGGCCGTTCTGTGCATGGTTTATCACCGGGTCCCGGTAACGAAGCTTTGGGCCTGCCTGTGATCTCACTTTCAATAAGGGCTTCTATGGTAGGATAAGGATAGATTGTTGGCGCATGGTATTGCATCAAGCCTCCGGTATCTGCCGATGGACCATACGTACTATAAATTTCCCTTTTTAGCATGCGAAGCATCATTGTCTGCTGGCCTCTGTGATGTGCTGTATGGGCAATCCTTCTGGTCATGATCCAGGTTCGCAAACGCTTAACATCAAAAAATGCAGTTTCCTCCTCCCACCAGACTTTATCCTTTTTTTGTAAAGCTGCAAGGCGCTTTCCAGAATCTTCAGCATAGCGTTTGACAAATTCCAACCGGGTTTCTTGTTTCGGCAGAGGTGGCGCACTGACATCAATTCCAAGCATATTGCAAAACCACATATTCTCACTCATACATTGATGTATCATATGTTCCCGCGCATTTCTTCCCCGTTTATCATGTGGACAAGGGCGTACAGAAAGATCTTCATCCCTGAACATACTCCAGACACTCAGTGTTTTAATTCTTTCGGTTTCATAGGTCTTGACTAAAAAATCATATTCCATAGCATCTCCTCCTGTAATGTCTCTTAATAAAATCAAGGGGTTATAGATAATCTAAAGAAAAACACTCCTGGTCATAGTTCTCTTACCCGGTATTTAACGGAGTCGATGTAGGGCAAGGCTTTAGCCTTGCCGCCCCCGCCAGAATATATGCGCCGGGGTAGCAACCCTAAAGGGTTGTCCTACGGAATTAAAATTCCTAAACATTAAACTAAGATATATCATAATGCTCATAAAGGTATCTATCGCTCCTCATAGTTATGAATTCTTTCAACCTAACAAAATCAATTTTCTCTTATGTTTTCAATGTGAAATATCCTGCTGCGTCAGAGGAACTAATTAGAAGCTTGTGTAGGTGGTTCCATACTTGATTTTAGTGATAGGGATTGCCGCATGAATGGTAACGAACCATTAAGGAACAGTGAATTCGCAGAGGAAGATGTTATCCTCAGTTGTATATCTTTTAACTGTAAATCTATATACGACGTAAGCGCATAAATAAAAGTTACAATACCTGTCATCTCAAGACATTCTTCAATAGTTATCATAATAAAATACGTTACACTACTCTCACCATGTACTTCGTAGTAGCGTCCACTAACAAGTTCAGAAATAAGAGCACCTGCAATATATATTAAGCCAGCGATAATAAATAAAAACCGTGTTCTCGCTGCAAGATGGATTATAAATCTTGTATATGCCAATAAAAAAATAATCAGGGCAAGACCATATGGTATCACCCATGCAAAATAAAAGATACCACTTGTATGCAACGCATGTTGTAATGGTATGACAAAACGTTCATGAATGGCGGCAAATTCATCTATGGATAAAAACAGGAAAATAACTGCTAAACCTAACCAGCAAAAGTAATCTTTCTCCATCTTTTTTTTAGCAAGGGCAATAATAGCAAGTAAGGCCGAACAGAACACTAATGCTGCTGCAGAACAAAATGTGGGAATATTCTTCTCTTTATCAAGGTCAAATAGGCTAATCAGATCGAAGAGCCCAACTACATGACGATCTCCCACAAAAAATGAAGTAGACTTCACGGCGATATGAGCTAAGGTGAGGAGAAGAAAAATAAAGGCAAAAAACTTGGTTATACTCTTTGGTTTTAATACTATATCCATTTTTAACCTCTTTCTAAATGTTAGTGCAGGTTAATCAGTGAATAAAGAAGCATGCAATGTGGAAAATGATTAAAATATCTTACTATTTTTTTCATGGCAGAAATTAAAAGCTAATAAAGCAAGCCTCATACCAAAGGGATAAAGGGTTTTTTCAAAAAGAATTCTCACATTGATTACACGAAATGAAATCCCCATACTGTGATATCGTATTTCTTCATATTCATGAAATTCCTTTAATGTAAGAGGAAGTTGTGTCAAATGTTATGAGAGAGGCGTATAAGAAGCATTTTCCGCTTTGTTCTATTGCCAATGTGCCATGCCACACCCATGCGACAATACAACTATGTGACACGACACGGTTTTATTTTGACAATCTCAAAGGGAAACAGTAATCAGGAAGATAAGAAAATATCTTTCATGGTTTTCGCTATTAATGTATTTTTCTGTGCCCATTCGAAGAGTGTTTTCACAGCATTCCTGCCAGTATTTCCTAAACTAATACTGTAATTGTTTACATACAATTGAATATGCTGCTTTCTGACGTTTTCAGCCATCTCCTGGGCATATTGCCTAACATATTCCCGGGAGGAAGCAGGGTTTGCGAGTGCGTATTCCACGCTTTTTCTTAAAACGTGATTCACTTTTTGTGAGATCGCAGAGGGTAGGCTTCTTTTTATCACAATACCGCCTAAGGGGATAGGCAATCCTGTTTTGGCTTCCCAGTATTCTCCCAAATCAATGATTTTAATCAGTCCTTTATCCTGATACGTAAATCGGTTCTCATGGATAATCAGGCCTGCATCTACATTATTTTGTAAAATAGCGTTTTCAATATCAGAAAAAAGCATCTCTATTTTGTTCATTGCCTCAGGGAATGCCAGGCTTAACAAAAAATTAGCGGTAGTATATTTTCCTGGAATAGCAATGGTAAGGCCTTCAATTTTTGAGTTCTGATTTTCGGGTTTCGAGATTAATAATGGACCACAATTATTACCTAAGGCACTGCCGGCATCTAATACTATATAGTCTTGCATTAAACAGGCATAAGCGTAATAGCTGACTTTCGTAATATCCAATGAATGTTGAAAAGCGAGTTTATTGAGCTTCTCTACATCCGCAATGGTCAGTTCAAAAGATAGTCCTTCTGTATCAATTTTTTTATTCACCAGAGCATCAAAGATAAAGGTATCGTTGGGACAGGGAGAGAAGCCGAGGGTTAGTCTCATAGTTGTACGCTACCGGATATATGGTGGATAATTTTCATAGCAGTTTTATTCAAATTTTCAATAGCTAAAGGGATATTCCAGGTATCTTTGTTTCGGTTTTCAACATAATTAGAAACAGCTCTGATTTGAAGACAGGGGATATTTTCGATCAGACAGGCGTACAAAAAAGCAGCCCCTTCCATACTCTCCAGATCAGGTTGATATTTCTGAATAATTTTATCGATACTCTGTTGATTATCGTGAACGGTATTGACACTAATGCCTTTTACCTTTATCTTCAAATTGGATATTTCCTGAGCCCAATCAGGGATTTTATTTATTAATTTACCAGAATTGTATGGAAATTGATCAGGACGTAATAATTTTAATTCTATAATATCCAAAAAATTCCCGTTATCTTCAGCGCCTAAATCAGCAATTTGTTCCTCAGTTACATTGGCGACTTCGCCGATTGAAATGTTTTTATTGAAACTTCCTGCTATACCAAAATTTAATGCCAGATCATAGGTATGGTTAACAAACCTCCTTCCCATGAAATAAGCAGTTTGCATCAATCCTACACCAGTAATTAATACATCTAAATGTAACTGATGATATTGAAAAGTTTTCGTTGAAAATTCCTCGTCATCCGTCTGTCCAAGAGCTGATAAGAGTGGTTTAATCTCACAGGAGGTTGCTGCAACGATGAGTATTTTCATAATCTAAAATTCCCAAAATACATTGAGGCTGCCTTTAGCAGCAACTCATGAAAAAACGGAGTCGATGTAGGGCAAGGCTTTAAGCCTTGCTTCCCTCCATCTGAACATGGACAGAGGACAGCAACCCGAAAGGGTTGCCCCTACAGAATTAAAATTACTATACGCTAAATTATATAGTAAGATATACTACTGCATAAAGATATTTTATAAATATACAATTTTCTGTATATTAACATAGCATTCTCAAATAAAGAGTAAATATATGATCCGGCCTGATTCAATACTGAGAAATTTTCATTCTGTTTAGGGTTGTTACTTCCAGGCTCATATTCAATCGGAGAAGCAAGGCTAAAGCCACATATGCATCAAGCTAAGAATATTATTCTATAAAATTAAGGAGGTATCCTACCTGGAAAAAGAATAATGTGTGTCCATGTTCCCCTCTAATCCCCCCCTAACCCCCCTTTAAAAAAGGGGGGAAAGAAGGATAAGTTTAGAAAAGAGGGAATGAGGAATTTCTCCCTTTTCTAAAGGGAGACTTCCTTTTTTTCCCGCTTTTCTAAAACATTCACCATTTCCCCCTTTTTTAAAGGGGGATCAAGGGAGATTGGATTTCCCCCTTTTCTAAAGCTTATCCTTACCCACAAGTTAGGTAGAGAGCGAAGGTAGAAGCAAGGTAAACCACGAAGTACACGAAGAGAGAAGAACGTAGAGAAGCAAGATTTTGCGCTTTTACAATTGAGGTAGGGGTGTGTTGCTTTGCCTCAAGAAGGGATCGATCATAAAAAGAATTTATTGAGATTTGGAATTCTCCTATTCTTCGTGTACTTCGTGTTCTTTGTGGTATTTAAAGATGTGGGTAAGGACAAGTTTCTAAAGGGGGAGTAAGGGGGATTACGGGTGGTTTGTTATTCTTCACTGTTTATACATTTTCGCCTGATGCATATGGGCTAAAGCCTTGCCTTACATTGTAATAAGAGATAAAAGTTGCTAAATGACTCATTAAAAATGGAAAGCAAAGATAGAAAATTTAAACTCCTAAGGATAGATGAATGATAAATAAAGACCTGTCAAAATTAAAAATAGATAAATCCAATGTAAAGTATTATCACAGCACACGGAAAAAATTGTTTTTCAAGATACTGGCTTTTATAGGTATTCCCATACTAGGTCTCATTCTTTATCTATTGATCTTTAACCCTGTTGTTGAAGTGGAAGTAACAACCGTTTCCAAAGTATATCCTTCGCAAATGTTTACCTTATTAAATGCCAGTGGCTATGTCGTTGCACAACGGAAAGCTTCCGTAGCATCTAAGATTACCGGACAAATAGAATGGCTTGGGGTAGAAGAAGGAAGCCAGGTAAAGAAAGGACAAATA
>JABWAQ010000124.1 GCA_013360945.1 Candidatus Brocadia sp. | reverse complement strand
GGGTTGCTCTCCCCCATGTACGTTCATGCAGGGAAGCAAGGCTAAAGCCTTGCCCTACGTTTTGATTAAAAACAAAAGTAGCCGAAGGCCTATTTTAATGTATAGGAAATTCAAAGTTTTTCATGATACCGTTAACACGTTAACACACCCCTAACCTAATTGTAGAGACGCAAGATTTTGCGTCTCTACAGGGGAATGGACCCACCCCTAACCCCTCCCAAGAGGGGAATAAAAAAGTCCCCTCTCGGGAGGGGATTGAGGAGTGGATAAAGAAAGTCGTTGGGTTTTACCTTTTGAAACCTAACCTAATTTAAATGATATTTTCGGAGTTTAACCATGATCTGGGAGAAATGTATGTTACTTAAATATGGGTGAGCACACCTACTGAGGTGGCGGCGCCATTCCCAGGTTTGGTGGATAAGGTAAAAGAACTCTCTACAATCTGCCTTTCGTGTATCTCTCAAAGCCTCAAGGATAATTGTATCGTGTAATTCACACTATTATTCAACGAGAGATTTAGCCTTCATTCATTTCCAGTACCATCCTCAAGGGAAAGATACCGCCCTTCTTCCAATAGTTAATTGGATAATTCTTTTGTACTTCGTGTTAAACACTCACCGAAGACCTATTTTTCAACGTCTATAATTCTACAGGGAGAATATAACTTATGGTATCTTTATTCATTGATGGAAAGAGGGTAGATGCGGAACCTTCTCAAACAATTCTACAAGCAGCTCAAAAAATGGGGATTCATATCCCTACTTTGTGTCATGATCCGCGTTTAGCCCCTACCGGGGCTTGCCGCATGTGTGTGGTAGAGGTAGAGGGCGCACGGCCTCTGGTAGCATCGTGTGCAACTCCTGTATCCCAAAACATGAAGATCTCTACCCGCAGTGAATCAGTCATGCGTGCACGTAAGCTTAATTTAGAACTTATCTGGTCTCACCACCCCAATGATTGTCTCACCTGTGATAAAACAGGAGAATGCCAGCTTCAGAAACTCATGTATGAATATGAGGTAAAGACCTCAAGGTTTGTAGATTGTAATCCACCACCCAGACCGGATGATTCAAATCCGGCAATTTACCGGGATATGAATAAATGTATCCTCTGTGGAAAATGCGTTAGGATTTGCGATGAGGTACAGGACCAGCATACCTGGGCATTCTCAAACCGTGGAATGCAGACCTCAATTGCAACTGCTTTTGAGAAACCGCTAAAAGACTCTAGCTGCGTATTTTGCGGGCACTGTGTTTCCGTCTGTCCGGTTGGTGCCCTTATGGATAAACCCGCTATGAAAAAAGGCCGTCCCTGGGAGACCAAAAAGGTTCGTTCGGTTTGTTGTTACTGCGGCGTAGGATGTAGTCTTGTGCTTCATGTAAAACAGGGGGAAATTATTAAGGTAACGGCAGACATGCAGTCCCCGCCTAATTACGGAAGCCTGTGTGTTAAAGGACGCTATGGATTCGAATTCTATAAAAATCATGATCGCCTAAGATCCCCGCTGATCCGTGATCATATTGACCAACCCTTTCGGGAAGCAACCTGGGAGGAGGCAATAAATCTGATAGCAAAAAAGTTCATGGAAATGAAACAGCACTATGGTCCTGATGCCTTTGGATGTCTCAGTTCCTCCCGGGGTACGAACGAAGAAAATTATTTAGCCCAGAAATTTACCCGTGCCGTAATGGGAACGAATAACATGGATAATTGTGCCCGTGTATGTCATGCACCTTCTGTTACTGGACTCAGGGCTGCGCTGGGAAGCGGAGCAGCTACCAATTCTCTGGCAGATATTGAAGGTGCGGAAGTACTGATTGTAAGCGGTTCAAATACCACAGAAGCACATCCGGTGGCAGCCTTAAAGATTAAAAAGGCGGTACGGCAGAACGGAGCCAAATTGATTGTAATCGACCCACGTGAAATAGAACTCGTCCAATACGCAACGGTATGGCTACGTTTGAAACCGGGCACTAATGTGGCCATTCTTAATGGTCTGCTCCATGTCATTTTAAAAGAAGGATTAGAGAACAAAGAGTTTATTCAGCAGCGTACAGAAAATATCGATATGCTGAGACAAGTAGTTGCACAGTATACACCTGAGAGAGTAGAAGAAATTACGGGGGTTCCTAAGGATGATATTATTAAGGCTGCCAGGATCTATGCGGGCACAAAGAAGGGTATGATTGTTTATGGATTAGGAATGACCGAGCATAAGGCCGGATCCCATGGTGTTATGTCTCTTGCAAATTTAGCACTGATTACCGGCAATATTGGTCGGCCCAATACAGGCATCAATCCTCTCCGCGGACAAAACAACGTTCAGGGATCTTGTGATATGGGTGCCTTGCCAGATGTTTATCCCTGCTATCAAAAAGTAGATGATCCTGTTGCTCATAAAAAGTTTTCTGAAGCGTGGGGTTGCCAGCTTCCTACAAAACCAGGTTTGAAGGAACCTCAAATGTACAGAGAAGCCCTGGCTGGAAAGTTAAAGGCAATGTATATCATTGGATATGATCCTGCGGCAACACAGGCAAATATACATCATGTAGTTTCCGCCATGAAAAAGCTTGAATTACTTGTGGTACAAGAGATCTTCATGACAGAGACTGCCAAATTAGCCCATGTAATCCTTCCTGCTAGTTGTTTTTTTGAGAAGGACGGCACTTTCACCAATGCAGAGAGAAGGATTAGACGATTAAACCAGGCCATACCACCACCAAAAGAGACGAGGCATGATTGGGAGATTATATGCTCAATTGCCAACGCTATGGGATATCCGATGTATTATAATCATCCAGGCGAAATTATGGAGGAAATTGCGAGTCTTACTCCAGAGTTTGCAGGGATTGATTACGGACGACTCGAGGGAGATGGATTGGTATGGCCCGTATGGAACGAGAGACATCCTGGTACGCCCATTTTGCATAAAGATACCTTTACGAGGGGAAAGGGAAGGCTCAATGACCTCTTGTATACCCCGTCAGAAGAGTTACCCGATAATGACTATCCTTTGTATTTAACAACAGGCCGTCGTCTCTATCATTATAATAACGGTTCGATGTCACTTCGGAATCCAGAGATTCGTTCGATTAGTTCCGAAGAATTTGTAGAGATACATCCGCATGATGCCGGGCTGCTTGGTATAAAAACAGGGGATAACGTGAGAGTAACATCAAGACGGGGTTCGCTGGAAGTGAAAGCATGTGTTACAACAAAATCCAGACCGGGGAGCGTATTCCTATCCTTTCATTTTCCAGAAACTCCAACAAATGTTTTGACGGGTCCCGGGGAGGATCTATTGGCGCTTACTCCTGAATATAAGGTGTGTGCTGTAAAGGTGGAGTCAGTTTCATAATTTAACGTTTAGGAATTTCAGTATTTGTTGTAGGGGCAGGTTTTAAACCTGCCCCTACTTGTGTTCTCCCAAACGGAAACAAGCAGAAACGTTTTGAATCGTACGGGGCAAGGGCAAACACAAGGTTCGCCCCTACACCGGTGTTATAAAAAAGTCGCCGAATGCCTATTTATTATAAAACAATAAGCTTCATATTTGGGGCTTGCCATTAGGAGGTGTTTATGCAAAGGGAAAAATCAGATATTTTATATACCTTAGCTCAGGCGGTAATTGATATGGACATAGACCGCGCCAAGGAAGCAGCTGCTGAGGTGATACGATGCAAAGTCGATCCTTATACGGCAATAATGGATGGGCTTGCAAAAGGAATGGATAAGGTCAATGAGTTATTCGAAAATGAGGAATATTTTGTTCCGGAGATACTCCTCTGTGCCGATGCCATGTATGCAGGGATTGAGGTACTCAAACCTTATTTGCCAAAGGAAACTGCATGGAGTAAGAAAAAGGCTGTAATTGGTGTTGTTAAAGGTGATACCCACGATATTGGGAAGAATCTGGTTAAGATAATGCTGGATAATGCCGGATTCGAGATGCATGATTTAGGCAGGAATGTACCATATGCAAAGTTTGTTGATACAGCCGGAGAGTTACAGGCAGACCTTGTTTGCCTTTCTACTCTTATGACTACAACTATGGATGGTATGCAGGTGGTTATTGAAGACCTTAAGAAGGCTGGTATAGCCTCTAAGGTTATGGTTGGTGGTGGACCAATATCTCAAGGGTTTGCAAGAAATATAGGTGCAGATGGGTATGCAAAGAATGCTGCCGAGGCGGTTAAGGTTGCCAATGATATAGTGCAGCGTATTCCTTTCAGTCCTCTCATACTTAAAACACCAGAGCTTGTAAGTGTTAAACGAGGGCAGGGAGGGACGCGATGAATTCTCGGGATGAAATGAAACCTAAGGAGAGATTACTGGCAGCTATACAGGGAAAGGAGATTGACAGGCTTTTGGTAAGCCCCCTGATCCTCAATTTTGCATCAAGGAGCTTAAATCTGAAAGTCAGTGATTTCTGTACGAACGGTAAAAATATGGGGGATGCGAATATTGCATGTTTTAAAAAATACCGGCATGATATTGTCTATATCTTTTCTACCACTTCTACACTGGCAGAAGCTATGGGTACCAGGATGTATTTTCCAGAAGATGACGCACCACAGGTAGAAACTCCGTTTATACAAGTAAGGGAAGATCTGAAAAAGCTTAGACCTGTGGACCCGGAGAAGGACGGCAGAATCCCTGTATACCTGGAAGCAGTAAAACGATGTGTGGATGCTATCGGGAATGATGTTTTTATCGTACCCGTTATTGGTGCGCCATTTACAACCTCGGCAGCTTTACGAGGAACAGAGAGATTTATCAAAGAACTCTATACAGACCCTGAATTGATACATACCCTGATGAAGGTTGCCACTCAATCGGTCAAAAACCTTATCGATGCTTATGTAAAAGTCGGCGGTGTACCAGTTACTGTTGAGCCTATAGCTACCGGCTCGATGATAAGCGAAAAACATTTTAGAGAATTTGTCTTGCCCTATCTTAAAGAGGTGTATTCACATATCCATTCTTACAAACTTCCGGGTGTACTCCATATCTGTGGAAAGACAAAAAGGGTAATACAATGCATGGCTGAAAGCGGAGCAGACATCCTGAGTATTGATAATATCAATCTTTTAGAAGCTAAGGAATTAGTAGGAGAGCAGGTTTGTTTAATGGGAAACTTAAGTCCTGCTGATGGCATGCTGAAGGGAAATCCGGAGATCATAACTGCTATGGTTAAGGATTGCGTAGCAAAGGCAGCGGATAATCCGAAGGGATATGTGGTGGCTACAGGATGCGAGGTTCCCATAAAAACACCCCATGAGAATATGATTGCATTTCTCGAGGCAGGAAGAAGGTTTGCTCGACTTCCAATTAACTTGAATTAGATATTCATAAATAGATGTACAGGAATTTCAATTCCGTAGGGCAAACCTTTAGGTTTGCACCTTTGCAAGGCTGAAGAGTCTGTGCAAAAAGTATGATTATTTTTAGTCACGATACACTATACGGCGTTTTTTCATTTAGATCAACACGGTAGATGATATTATATGACATCACTTAGGACTTTTTGCACAGACTCTTCAGGGTTGCTATCCCCACGCACTCGTTCCGGCGGGGGGGCAAGGTTAAAGCCTTGCCTTACATCTTATGAAGAAATAAAAGTCGCCGAAGGCCTAATTAAATGTATAGGAATTTCAAAGTTTTTCATTATAC
This sequence comes from Candidatus Brocadia sp., assembly GCA_013360945.1. Taxonomy (GTDB): domain Bacteria; phylum Planctomycetota; class Brocadiia; order Brocadiales; family Brocadiaceae; genus Brocadia. Next base: position 1,896 of record JABWAQ010000124.1, on the reverse strand, counting down.
CGTTAACCCATCCCTATCCCAATTGTAGAGACGCAAGATTTTGCGTCTCTACAGGGGAATAAACCCACCCCTAACCTCCCAAGAGGGGAATAAAAAGTCCCCTCTTGGGAGGGGATTTAGGGGTGGGTAAAGAAAGTCGTTGGATTTTGTTTTTTAAAATCCAACCTAATTTATTTCCAAATTTTATTTAGGAACGTTATTGATAAGAAACTCTGTTTCGAATCTCTTAATAACTATGATAGAAAAAGAAAGACTTCTTAAAGTTCTTCAAGGTAAGCATGTCGATAGAACCCCCGTTATTTGTCCGGGTGGTATGATGACTATGGCTAGCAGAGAGGTTATGGTAAAAACAGGTTGCCAATGGCCAGCAGTCCATAGGGATGCAAAAAAAATGGCAGAACTTTCGATTGCTATGCGCAGTGAAACGGGAATGGAGAATCTGGGCATCCCTTTTTGTATGACTGTGGAAGCCGAGGCTTTCGGTGGAGAGGTGGAGGATGGTGATGAGACCACGGAACCTAACATAGTTCATTATCCATTAAAGTCGGTAAAGCAGTGGAAGAATCTAAAGGAACTTGATCCTTATAAAGATGGACGTCTTCCAACAATTCTTGAATGTACAGCAATAGTAAGCCGAAAGGTTCCAGATACTCCTGTCATAGGTAATTTAGTTGGTCCTTTCAGTCTTGCTACCTCGTTGATTGAGGCAATGACACTGTTTAAAGCACTCCTGCGGGAACCTGATGATGTCCACGGTTTACTTTCGTTCTTAATAAAGAATAGTATCAAATATGGTAAGGCACTTATCAATAACGGTGCTGACCTCATTGTGATATCCGATCCTTCTGCAACTGGTGAGATACTCGGACCAAAACTATTCAAAGAGTTTGCAATTCCGTATTTGAATAGAATGATAAACCATATCCATATGTTTGAGAAACTCGTTATCGTACATATATGTGGAGATATAAGCGCTATTTACGGCCCTCTCAATGAGCTTGACGCTGAATGCATAAGTGTAGACTCTGCAGTAAACATAAAAGAGGCAAGGGCTATGATTCCAGGAAAAAAGCTTATGGGTAATGTAAGTACTATACTCCTACAAAAGGGCCCTATTCTCCATATACAAAAGATCTCAAAAAATCTTTTAGATCTTGGTGTCGATATCCTTGCCCCGGCATGTGGTCTCAGTGCTAAGACACCCGTTAGACATATAAAAGCTATGACGGAAGCAGCAATATTAGACTCTTGAAAAAATTACTGAGGGTTTCTATAACGTTTAGGAATTTCAATTCCGTAGGGCAACCCTTTAGGGTTGCCTGGCAAGGCTAAAGCCTTGCCCTACATCTTAATCTGCAAGTAGAGTTACGGTGTTCCGTGTTCCTACAATATGAAATTTATGTTTATTGATATTTAAGGTAAATAGATAATGTATAGTGTAAAACTGACTTTTTATCCCTCTAGAATAACGGGGTCTGTACCAAAAGGAATTACGATCCTTGAGGCAGCAAGAAAGCTTGGTGTTACTATTGAAGGTCCGTGCGGCGGTACCGGAAAGTGCGGGAAGGATCTTGTGCAGGTAAGAGTAAATAAGACCCTTACTACAGTGCTTGCCTGTAGAACTGCTGCAGAAACTGACATGGAAATTATCATCCCTTGTCATGAAAAGAAAACCACGAAGATTGTTGATGGCTTCTATACAGAGAATACAAGGAAACGAAATATCAATCCTTCTGTATGGAAAGATATATTTTATAATGATCAGGGTGCTTGTTTTACAAAGGTATACATGAACGATAGACCCGTGGCTATTGAAGAGGGTGATACGAGATCTCAGATGTATGGAATTGCTTTAGACATCGGTACAACGACATTAGTAGCATCACTCGTTAACCT